>DATAIH010000306.1:0-13126 GCA_036262755.1 Candidatus Acidiferrum sp. | reverse complement strand
GACAAACTCTCCTGTTTTTGCGGCGACGCGGCGGGGGCGCTGAAGCACATGACTAAGAGGCGCATGTTGTGGGTGTGAACGGGCACTCGCCGCGATTGCGGTTCGGCGAGTTTGAGCTGGACCCCGGGAAGGGCGAGCTTCGCAGAAGGGGCCGGCCGGTACGGCTGCAGCCGCAGCCGTGCAAGGTTCTGAGCGCGCTTGCGTCGCGACCGGGCGAACTGGTCACGCGTGAAGAACTGAAACATCAGATTTGGAACGGCACAACATTTGTAGACTTCGAGCAGGGCTTGAATTTCTGTGTGCGGCAGATCCGGCTGGCGCTCGATGATGATGCGGAGTCGCCGAAGTACATTGAGACGGTCCCGCGGCGAGGGTACCGGTTTATATTCCCAATAACGGCTCCAAACGGGGAAAAGCGTGGCACGGAAGCGGCGGGACTCCATCTGCCCACGGCAGGGGAGGCTGAGTTCGCCGAAAAGCCAGACGGCTCACGTGCAGGACCAGGCAGCAAAGGAAGAGAGTGGGTTTGGGCTTCCGTAGCAATCCTCACCATCCTCGCTATCTGGGCCGGTATCTGGGCAGGTAGGCTTTCCTTCCGCAGCAAGAAGCCCAAGCTTACGGACAGGGACACCATTGTCCTCGCAGACTTTGTCAATACCACAGGCGATTCTGTTTTTGACGACGCTCTGAAGCAGGCGCTGGCCATGGAACTGGAGCAGTCCCCTTTCCTGAATGTGCTTTCCGACCAAAAGGTCGGAGAGACATTGGCAATGATGAATCGGCCCGTCAACGAACACATCAATCGAGGCATCGGCCAAGAGATTTGTCTGCGCACGGGAAGCAAGGCGCTGCTAGTCGGAGGGATCTCCAGCATTGGCACTCATTATTTGATAGACCTAAAAGCGCTCGCTTGTGGCGCGGGTGACAACCTAGCCCGGGAACAAATCGAAGCGGCAAGCAAAGAAGATGTTCTGAGAGCACTTAGTCGGGCTTCTTCTAGGCTCAGAACGCGTCTCGGAGAGTCGTTGCCTTCGGTACAGAAGTTTGATGTTCCAGCCGAAGCTACAACCTCTTCCCTCGAGGCCCTGAAAAGCTACAGCATGGGCAATACCGTTGAGCGCGAAAAGGGAGAAGCGCCGAGCATTCCCTTTCTCAAGCGTGCGATTGAACTCGACCCCAATTTCGCCCTGGCGTACGCCGGGTTAGCCGAGAGATACACTCACCTTTACCAATCGTCGGCCGCGCTGGAGTGTGCTGCCAAAGCCTACCAACTGCGCGACAAGGTTACCGAACGAGAGAAACTGCGGATCTCCGCAGCGTATTTCATCTCGAGAAAAGACTTGGAGAAAGAGGCGCAGGCCTACGAACTGTGGACGGCGAATTATCCCCGAGATTGTATCCCTCACACCAACCTGAGCGCGAATTACATGAGCATGGGTCAATATGACAAAGCTCTCTTGGAAGCTCAAGAAGCGTTGCGGCTTGCGCCCGATGGCGTCCTCAACTATTCAAACCTGGGATTCACGTACCTCCTCCTCAATCGATTGGACGAGGCGCAGGCCACCTTCGATCACGCCTTCGCTCACAATCTGGACGGCCGGGAATTGCGCTGGGACATCTATGAGGTCGCTTTTCTGCGCGGAGATGCCGTCCAGATGGAGCAGCAGCTGTCATGGGCGATGGGCAAGCCGGGGGCTGAAGACACGTTCTTGTATGCGCAGTCGAATACGGAGATGTATGACGGGCGTGTGAAAAAAGCACGGGAATTCAACCAACGAGCCGTGGATTCTGCCCTCCGAGCGGACTCCACCGAGAGAGCGGCTCTGTGGCGGGCCAACGCTGCACTGTGGGAGGCGGAGTTTGGTAACGCAGCAGCCGCGAGGCGCAACGTCGAGGTGGCGTTGGCGCTGTCCGCGGGCCGTAATGTGAAGATGTGGGCGGCCCTCGCTTTGGGTCGGGTGGGCGACGTTTCCCGTGCGCAGGCGCTGGCTGCGGAACTCGAGAAGAGCAACCCGACCTACACCATGTTAAACGTTCTCTGGTTGCCGACTATCAAGGCTGCTATCGAGCTGGCGCAAGCCAATGCTTCGGACGCGCTCATGAGCCTGCAAACTACAACTCCCTATGAATTAAGTAACAATCTCAATCTGCTCCCGGCGTACTTGCGCGGCCAGGCTTACCTGCTGGCGGGCAACGGCGCCGGGGCCGTCGCCGAATTTCAGAAAGTGCTGGACCACAGAGGCATAGTACGAAACGCAGCGCCGGGGGCACTAGTGCGTCTTCAAATTGCCCGTGCGTATGCGATGTCAGCGCAGGTCGCCAAAGCCCGCGCCGAGTATCAGGCCTTCCTCACTTCTTGGAAAGAGGCCGACGCTGAAATACCTATTCTGAGACAGGCGAAAAGGGAGTACACCAAACTTCTAATGGTTCCGGTCAGTTCCGGATGGCCATCGGGACGGAACCGCACCTTTTCCCCGATCCGAAAATCGCGCGTCGCGCCGCGCGAGCGCATCTCTAGCAGGTAACCGCTATAGCCTGCAGGGTCGGCACGACACAGAGGTCTAAAGTAAACACACCATCTGTCGCTTTTTGGCGCGGGCATGTCCGGCTTTGTCGCTTTACGCGCGAGAGTGGAAGTGGCAGGATGCTTGCTCAATAAGCCGCCGCGACGGAGGCACCCCATGAGTAAGCCCATGCTGACAACGCTAGTTGCACTTACTTCCTTATTCGCCCCAAGCCCGCAGACCGCGCCGGTTAACGTGAAGATAAGAGTGTTGCTTGTGGACAAAGATCTCAATCGCAAGCCGGTTCCTTTTTATGTCATTAGCTTCCGCAACTCAGCCGATGGTCGAGCCCCAATCGAACTGAAAACAGACCTCGATGGGAAAGCGGAGAAACAACTTCCTCCGGGGAAATACTTGATAACAACGGAAAAGCCCATCGAGCTGACCGGCAAGCGATACACGTGGAATCTGGAGCTGCAAATCAGCGGGGCAGAGCAACGCATTGATCTCACGAATGACAATGCCAAGGTCGAGGATAGCCCGTCAGGCGCGGCTCCGGGAGACTCCAAATCCGCGTCCGGCACAGGCGGCGAGTTGTCCGCGCTTTTTGACAAATTGAGAAATTCTGTGGTGGCTGTGCACTCAGAAGCTCACACCGGTTCCGGCTTCCTAGCGGACACCACTGGGCTGGTGGTGACCAACAACCATGTGATCCAATCTTCGAACTATTTGGCCGTGCAATTTGACCAGGGGAGGAAAGTCCCGGCGCAGCTCATCGCCGCGGATGCCGACAAGGATGTCGCCGTGCTCCGGGTCAATCTCTCCGCGTTCCCTGAGTCGGTTGTTGCGCCCATCCTTCCAAAGGAGACCGACTCACCTATCGTAGTTGGGCAACGTGTCTTCACCATCGGCAATCCGCTCGGTCGCGAGAAAGTTTTAACGACTGGCGTCATCAGCAAAGTCGAAAAAGACGCGATCACCAGCGACATCAACATAAATCCAGGAAACTCGGGAGGCCCTCTGTTTACAATGGGCGGCCAGGTGGCCGGACTCACCACGGCGGGACTGCGCAATCTCGCTTCGATCGTGCCGATCGATAGCGTGCGTCCAATCCTCGATCATGCCAAACAACAAATTGTGGGCGCCGCTCCTCCCGCCGCGGAACTCTTGCCGGTGCCGCCCCGGGATTTTTTCCCCGCGGAACCTCTTCGCGCTCTTCTGCAGCACGAAAAAATGGATACAAAACCATATAATTTTGCGCTCGGACAATTTCACGTGTGGATCATTACGCCGCCACTGAGTTATTTCTCGCGCCATGAAGATGAAATGGCTGCGGCGCGCAAGGCGGCGAAGCGGGCCGGCGGCGATCCCTCGCAGGCAAAGGCACCAGCAAGCGCACTCGAAGACGCGCAGGATTTTCTGCCGGTTTTGATTGTGACCGTCCGACCCAGACTTGGCATTGGGTGGACTCATCCCAAATTCAAAAACGGTTTCCAGAAAATGCGGCTTCTCTGTGGCGGGAAGGAGCTAACGCCCATCGAACCCGGGCGCAGCGAATTTGATCTTGTTGACGAGCGAGACCGCAAGCTGGACACAACTTACCAAGGACGATACGTTTATCTGCCAGATTCCCTTTCGCCCGCTTGCGGCAGCGCCCAGCTTGAGATTTATTCGGAAAAGGAGCCGGACACACCGCTTTCCAAAACGATCGATGCGGCAACAATCGAGCGAGTCTGGGCGGACCTGGAACCGTATCGTAAAGCACAAAAACAGAATTAGACATGTCGGAGGTTCCAGGGCTTGTACAAACTTGTCGATCGCGAGCTCTTCGTGTGGCACGCAGTCTGATTGCATCGAGAGAGTTTCGGGGCCAGAGCTTGGCTCCTTGGTGCAGGCCCTCGCTCCGGCTGGTGCGCCTAAGCGACCCACCAGTGGTTCCGTCCTTTCGATGATCGTTCTTTCTTGTCGTGCCGTCCTCTGAGACCTCGAGAGGTCCATCGACTGCTTCTGCTCAGTTCTTCGCCGGTGGCATTGGCCTTAGCCGAATGTGAACGGCTCGGCCGTCAGCCGCTTCAGACGGATGAGCATTGCGCGGCTTCAATGCTTCGCTATTGCCACAACCGTGACGAGTCGCGTGCCTCCTGGCGGATCTGACCGGACTTTCGCTCAGCCAACAAGAGCTTTTACTCCTGAGCTCTCAGCGATCTGGTCACCGGGTTCTGGTGTTGTTGCCAGTCTGTGCTCCAAACGGTACGCACGTATTTGAGGGCAATTCGTGACCAGCTGCCGCAACTTTCGCGTATTCAACGTTGGCTTGCTTGAGGATGGGCGTCCTGATCGGCGTCTTTCAGAGGAGGCGAAGAACTCCTAGCAAGTGGCTCTTGCTTTTGAGGTACCACCTTCGAGATCATACGCGCGTCCAAGGCCCAGATGGGTGAACGCCCCAGCGGATAATTCTGCACAATGCCGCGATGGTCGAAGGAACTTCTGGAACTCGGTTCCTGCCTCGGTCCCCTGTCTGAGCAGAAAGTTCGCCTGCCCTCGCAAATAGGCAGGGGGAGAGGTTTCCTATGTTGACGTGTGTGAGATTGTCGGTTCTGAAGTATGTCGTACTGGTCGTGACTGCGCTGCTTCTGACCGCGCCTGATCGGTTGCGGGCGCAGAAGCCTGCCATCAGTCCTGACGTCTACGGCCAGCTCAAGTACCGCTACATCGGGCCCGAAGGGAACCGCGCCACGTCTGTGGCCGGAGTTCCTGGAAAACCTAGCATTTGGTACGTCGGAGCGGCGTCCGGCGGAATTTTCAAGAGCATCGATGGCGGCATCCACTGGGAGCCCGTCTTCGACTCCGAGCCTGTGGCTTCCATTGGCTCGCTGGCGGTGGCTGCGAGCGATCCAAACACCGTTTGGGCGGGCACCGGCGAATCTTTCATCCGCAGCCACATTTCGGTGGGCCAGGGGATTTACAAATCCACGGATGGGGGCAAGACCTGGTCGCTAATGGGACTTGAGAAGACCGGCCGCATCGGCCGCGTCGAGATCGATCCCAACAATCCCAACGTGGTGTTCGCGTGCGCTTTGGGCCACGCGTATGGACCGCAACAGGAGCGCGGCGTCTTCCGCACGAACGATGGCGGCAAGACTTGGGACAAGGTGCTCTTTGTCGACGAAAACACGGGTTGCGCCGACTTGGGCATGGACCCCAACAATTCGCGGATTTTGTTTGCCGGGATGTGGCAAATCGAAATTCACACCTGGGGTCGAACCAGCGGCGGGCCTGGCAGCGGATTGTTCAAGTCCACCGATGGTGGGGCGACGTGGAAGCGGCTAGAAGGTCATGGCTTGCCGCATCCTCCGGTCGGTCGGATTGCCGTGCGCGTGGCAAAAAAAGACTCCAGCCGCGTCTACGCGGAAATTGAGACAGGCGACGGCGTCCCGCATCCGGAAGTCAACGCCGCAGGCCAGCTCGGGCAACTCTGGCGCTCGGACGACGGCGGCGATACGTGGCAAATGGTCAATTCCGACCGGCAGTTGCGCGGGCGCACACATTACTACACGCGCGAGGAGATTGCTCCCGACAACGAAAATGAAGTCTTTTTCTTCTCTGCGTCCTTTTCGCGATCGCTCGACGGCGGACGCACGCTCACCAAAATGCCCGCGAATCCCGGAGGCGACAACCACGAGATGTGGATAGATCCGACCGACGGCGATCGCATGGCTGTCGTGAACGATGGAGGCGTGAACATTTCTGTTAATCGTGGCCACACGTGGAACCACGTCAATCTGCCCATCGCGCAGTTATATCACGTGACCGTTGACGACCAGATTCCGTACTTCGTTTACGGCAACCGCCAGGACGGGCCCTCGTGGCGCGGCCCGAGCAACAGCCGGCAGTTCGGCGGTTTCTTCGGCAACCAGATTCCGCGCGGCGCTTGGCATCCCGTGGCCGGAGGCGAGAGCGGTTTCGCCGTGCCGGACCCTGCCGACAACAACATCATCTGGTCTACCGGGACGGGATCGGGAAGCATCGGCGGCACGGTCACGCGTTTCGACGAGCGCACGCATCAAGATCGCGAAGTTGAGGTGTGGCCCGATTATGTTGCCGGCGCGCCAGCAGCGGATGTTAAGTACCGCTTCAACTGGGAATTCCCTATCGCGATTTCGCCGTTCGATCACAACAAAGTGTACGTAGGCAGCCAATTTGTTCACGTCACTACCGATGGCGGCAATAGCTGGCAGATCATCAGCCCCGACCTGACACGCGACGACAAAACCCGCCAGCAACTTTCCGGCGGTCTGACTCCGGACAATATCGGCGTCGAGTATGCCGGAGTGATCTTCGCGCTGACCGAATCGCCGAAAGAAGCGGGACTCATCTGGGCGGGCACGAATGACGGGCAAGTGCAGTTGACGCGCGACGGCGGGAAAAACTGGACGAACGTCACGAGGAATCTGCCGGGGTCTCCGGAGTGGGGAACGGTGGACAACATCGAGGCCTCGCGCTACGACGCCGGCACGGCTTATCTGACCGTCGACGGCCATCAGGTGAACTCCCGCGATCCTTACGTGTATAAGACCACCGACTATGGAAAAACCTGGACACTCATCACCAATGGCATTCCGCACAATATGCTGAGCTACGCGCATTGCGTACGCGAAGATCCCGTGCGCAAAGGACTGCTGTATCTCGGCACAGAGGGCGGGCTGTACATCTCCTTCGATGATGGGAAGAATTGGCAGCCACTGCAGTCCGGCCTACCGCATGCGCCCGTGTATTGGCTGACAGTTCAGGAGCGGTTCCACGACTTGGCGGTGGCCACCTACGGTCGCGGCTTCTGGATCCTGGACGATATCACCCCGCTCGAGCAGTTGGCGCCGGACGTGCTTGCGGCGAAGGCCCACCTTTTTGCGCCGCGCGACGCGTACCGCTTTAAAGAAGTCGTTCAGCCGGCGTCGGTCGAGTACGATCCGACGACCGGAAAGAATCCGCCATACGGCGTGCCGATCAACTTCTATCTCAAATCGGATTTGGGCGAGAAGGATGTTGCGAAGCTGACGTTCAGCGACGCGAGCGGCAACAAAATTCGAGAAATCGAATGCCGGGCGCCGAAACCAGGTACCGTCGAAGCCCAACAGCCTCCCGAAGAGGACGAGGACGACCTCGATCCCGACCCGGCGCCGTGTGTCGTGAAAGCCGGCATCAACCGCGTTTGGTGGGACCTGCGCAACGAGCGCACGACGCAGATTCGCCTACGAACCACGCCACTCTACGGGCCGGACGTTCCCCTTGGACCGGAAGGCTGGCGCAAACCTCCTGCCACGGGGCGCTTGTCGGCCCTGGTGCCGCCGGGGAGCTACACGGTGACGCTCGGCGTCGGTGGCGATAAGTTCACGCAGAAATTCACGATTCTGAAAGACCCTAATACCGGTGGTGCAGAAAAGGAAATTCAGGAACAGGCGCGCGTACAGATGGCACTGTACGAGCAGATGAATGCGCTGGCGGGCAAGATCAACCAGATGGAATCGATTAGGGCCCAGCTCGTGGCGCTCAGAATGGAATTGCCTAATGACGACGCTTCAAAAGCGATTCGTAAAGCCGCAGACGACCTCGGAGAAAAAGTGACGGGAATTGAAGGAACGCTCCTGCAACTGAGGCTGACGGGCCGCGGCCAGGACGATTGCCGCTGGACGCCAATGCTCGTTCAGAAAATCGGCTATTTGTTTGGCCAACTTGATGGCGATGCGGATTTTGCACCCACCACGCAACAGACCGCAGTTCAGCAAGAGCTAAAACAACGGGGCGACAAAGCTTCGCAGGACTTTCAGCAGCTGGCAACGAAAGACCTGGCCGAATTCAACGACATGCTGCGCGAGCACAAGATCAACAACATTTATCTCAAAGGGCCATAAGGGAGCCTTGCTACCGCGAACCGCGCGAATCATAGGCACGTAAGTCGGATGATTCGGGCACTAGCCGCCGCGAACTCCTTCGCTAACGGCATCCGCGAGATCCAGGCGGAAGGGACTAGACGATTCGAGCGCGTCTATCCCATCGACCGCAGCTAGGAACGCATCGTGAAAAATCTTGGCGCGCTGGGTGCTATAACATCCACTAAATTCATGCTCCGCTTGTCTGATCACTCGTTCAAGCCAAAGCAATACAAAGTGTCGCCGCCAGCTACGACGATGTACTGCTTTCCGTCGAGTTCGTAGGTCATGGGGCCATTGCTGACCGGAGCGACAAGACCGGCATGCCAAAGGATCCGGCCGTTGGTGGGGTCGAAAGCTATGAAATGATTCGTCGGGTCCCCTCCGAAGAGAAGTTTTCCGGCAGTAGTAAGCAGCCCGCCCATACCGCCTTCCGATTCGGCGCTATAGGGATGGGACCAGCGAATCGCGCCGCTGCGGGTATCAATGGCCTTGAGGACCGGTTGCGAAGCAATCAGCGTGGTTGAGCCTGCGAATCCCTGAGGGCGGTCGGAAGTGTCGGTCAAATACCACATCTGGTAGCCTTCGTTGGAATTCACATAAAAAAGCCCGGTCTCGGGATCGAACGTCGGAGGCGGCCAGTTGGCTGCAGCCACGGCCGGTGCCACCAAAACACCGTCTGGAGTTGCTTCTTTTGCGGCAGCGGGAATCGGATTTCCGTTGGCGTTCACCCCTTTCGACCAGTTGGTGTGGACGTAGGGTTTGGACAAGATATTCTTGCCGTTGGTGCGGTCCAAAACAATGAAATAGCCGTTCCGGCTGGCCTGCGCGAGCAATTTTCTTTTGACGCCGCCGATTCGAGCGTCAAACAACACGGGCGTCTGCACGCTGTCCCAGTCGTGCGTGTCATGCGGCGAGACCTGGAAGTACCAGGCGAGTTTTCCGGTGTCCGGGTTTAAAGCGAGAATCGTGGCGGTGTAAAGATTGTCGCCTTGGCGGCTTTTTCCGGAGTACACGGGATTCGGATTGCCGGTGCCGAAATAGTAGAGATTGAGTTCAGGATCGTAAGTGCCACTGAGCCAAGTCATGCCGCCGCCGTGCGAAGCTGCTTCCGCATTTGGCCAAGTGGCAAAGGCTGGATCCCCGGGTTTCGGATCGACATCGAAATGCCACTGCAGTTTTCCCGTATCCGGATCACGCGACTCCAGATACGCGGGCACGTCCAGTGAATCTCCGCCGACGCCGGTGATGACGTGATTCCCAATGATCAGCGGCGCCGCGGTGGAAAAATATTCCTGGTCGAGATCGGCGATTTCCACGCTCCAGCGCAGTTTTCCGGTCGTTTTGTCCAACGACACCAGGTGATTGTCCGGGGTTTCAAAGTAGAGCCAGTCCCGATAGATGCCGACGCCGCGGTTCCCGATGTGAATCCCGCCACTGCTTTTCCATACGAAGTGCCAGAGCTGGCGCCCAGTCCGCGCATCAACGGCCCAGGCGTGATCGGGAAGCGTGAAATAAAGCACCCCATCGACTTCGAGCGGAGTGGATTTGATGGGTGGCAGATACTCGGTGCTGCTCTTGATCCCGGCCGCAAAGCTCCACTTGAGATTGAGGCGAGAGATTGTGGTTTGATTGATCTGCGCAAGTGGGCTGAACCGGCGGCCGGAATAGTCGCCGTTGTACGTGGGCCAGCTTCCCGGGACCGGATGGGCGATGGCTTTTGGATCGAGTTCCTGTGCGCGAGCGGCGAGCGAAAACAGTCCCGCGAGCACGGCGCAAGGAAGACACCGAGCGATTCTCACTTCAGTGTCTCCAAATAAGCGAGAATGTCGTGGATGTCCTCGTCGGAGTATTTGGGCAGCAGGTCGCGATGTCCCTGCAAAGGATCGGTCACCTCGACCCTTACTCGTCGCGAGTCTCCTAAGGTCCAGGACCGGGCGATCCCCGACTTGTCGCGAATGGTCACAACAAAATCGTCCAGCTGGACGAGTTCGCCCGCAAAAGACTCGCCTGACGGTAAGGTGACGGTGGCTTGCCTCTTTACCCCTGTGGGCATCAAGAAGAGATCCTGCACTTGTGCAGGTTCCTTCGTTTGCACGAGGTTCCTGAAGCTATCGACCGGGTCGTGACAGGCGGCGCAATGAGATGCGAAATATTGTTTGCCGCGGGCAGCGTCTCCGGAGAGTCGAAACTCAACGTGATACGTTGAACGGTCGGCCGCCGCGTTTTGCCGCGAAAGCAGAAATGCGGCGAGATCCCATACTTGATCGGGAGTCATGGAGAATTTCGGCATGCCTTTTTCCGTGCGGCCTGCGAGCAGAATGGGGCCGATGGCAGTACCGGTTCCTTTGTCGTGCAACACGATTACGGAGCGCACGAGATTTGGTCCGCTCTCGCCGCCGGCCGCGTTGGCTCCGTGGCAAAAAGCGCAACTCGCCATGTACAGCCGCTTGCCGCGTTCGACCACCTCCGGCGGGGGGTCCGGCGGCAAAGCCAGGAACGAGTGTAGAGGCGCGGGATTTTGAGCATTCGCAGAGGAGGTGGATGGCTTTGGCGGGTTGGCTTGATCGACTGGATTCTGTGCAGCAATGGAAGGCACGAGAAAACTGCATGAAATGATTCGCAAGAGGTTGCCGACGAGGCGGGAAATACGCCTGCGTCGAAGACTATTCTCAAACGGATTGGCCAGGTGAGTTGCCAAAGCGACAAGAAAAATAACGCACGATCAGGCATGAAGCAAGCGCCCCGCGAAAGAAGTTGCGTTTTAGGAACGCTAGGTCACTCGCCCGCGGCGCGTTCCAGTTCGCCGAACCACCGACAAGTCCTGATTCAGGGAAAATCGCGCACGTAAGCACAACCGCACCGCCCAGTTCGGCGTCGAGCTCGCCCCTGTCCGCTTCGGGCCAGAACAAGGTTTCGTGGGCCACAGGCTAACGGACACTAGGTTTATAAGGCCTGTTCCATGGGTTTCAGCCTATAATCGCGGAAACATTCGCCTCACTTCCACGGACGGAGTCTGACGAATACACGAACAGCGGTGCAATGAAGCCCATGATCTCGAAAATCGTGCAGCTGTTTAAGCGAGCCGCGGGTTTTATCAAGCCTAGGCCGCCATTCGATGCCGACGATGACTTCAGCTGGTTCTATCCGCCTGCCGGCCCGGCTGATGCCGCAGATTGGGATCGCTATTGGATTGAGCAAGTCAGGCACGGGCTTGGACCGGCGATTTTTGATATGTTCAGCGACGATAGAGATCTTGTTCATGTGATGAACAGCGAAGGGATGAAGACCATCCTTTGCGCAGGCAACGGGATTTCCCAGGAACCCCGAGCGCTTGCTCAAGCGGGATTCGAAGTCGTTGCCTTAGATAAATCGCCTCAGGCCACAGAACTTGCTCGACGGTTCGAGTTTCCTAAAGAGCGTTGCGACTTCTTTTGTGATCCAAACACGCAACGACCGGGCAGTAAGGTCGACTTCGTGGTTGGGGATATTCTTGACCCGACGGTTTGCCCAGGACCCTTTGATGTGATTATCCAGCGACGTACCGCGCAGACCTTCCTACGCGACAATATGGGTGCCGTATTGACTGCGCTGGCGGCACGCATGGGGCGGAATGGTATCTTCCTGAGTCATAGCCACGACGGTGGGTGGAAGCCGCCAGCTGAGCCGCGTCACTTTACAGCGGCGTGGTTTGAAGAGCATCAGTGGGTGATATGGAACGGCAGTCCTGGTAGAAAAGCTCCAGGTCGAGTGGCATGGCTAGTCACTTCGACTGGATAAAGGCGTAAGAGCCTTTCTCCAGTAATCCGACCATTGACGCTCATCCAAATCGTGTGGGCCTGGGTTACACTGTGGAGTGAGATCCACCAGACCACATCTTCTTAAAGTCGGCCTTCCGGACAGCTCGCCCTGTTCTTTGGAGGATTCAAGGGCGCCGGCTATCTTTATAGAACAGCGAGAAATCACTTCCGCGGAATTACGTCGAAACCTGGACGGCGCATGCGCGGGAGCGGGTTGGCGCACTTATTCGCGCGATTCTCATGGTATTGCGAGAATGCCGTTTTCAGGACGCAGGTTCCGCTCGTGTGGGCGCATCGGAGAGAGAAGTAACACGCCCTTCGGCCGGCAACGGCAGATAGTTTACTAAAAGGAACGCGACGGCAACGCCCGACCCTAGCAGGCACAGCCTCATAAGTTGCCGCGGGATTATCTCATCTGGATCATTCATCGCAGCGCGTACAAGAACGCTGCTGAGAGCAGCGCAAATCGCCGCGGGCCACACAGAGCCAGCCCTTAGCGTTAGCCAACCAAACACCACCGACCAAACAATCCCCCAGAGGAGTCGTAACGCCAAATAAAAGAAAAAACCTGCCAGACCGGCAAAGAGAGATGGAAAAGACAGTTGTTGAACCGAACCGTACAGCAATCCCCCGAGAAACAGACCCCGTGAACAACGGGAGGGCGCAATCCCTTTCCTTCAGGCATGGGGTAAGCCCAACCATATAAGGCTAATGTCTATATATTGACAAACAAAAAGCGAACGTAGTAACATGCGCTTATGATGCTAGGATACAAGTCGAACAACAACGTCGTTTACAGCAGCAAATACCACGTTGTTTGGTGCCCGAAATATAGGCGCAAAGTTTTGGTGGACAAGATAGCCAAGCGACTCGAAGAACTGATCCGTCAGATTGC
>DATAIH010000305.1:0-11418 GCA_036262755.1 Candidatus Acidiferrum sp. | reverse complement strand
GATCCACGGACAGTACGGGAGAGATCGCAAGGCAGTTCAACGTGAGACTGATTCAAACGGAAAACCGCGGCCTGAGCGCCGCGCGAAATCTGGGCTGGCAGGCGGCCACAGGAGAAATTGTGGCTTACATTGACGATGACGCGCGCCCCGATCCCGATTGGCTGAGCTACCTCGCCGGCGCATTCCTGAAGACAGACTACGCCGGCGTCGGCGGTCCGAATATTCCTTTTCTCGACGATGGATCGACCGCGAGCTGCGTGGCTGGCTCTCCGGGAGGTCCGGCCCATGTGCTGCTTTCCGATTCCGAGGCCGAACATATCCCGGGATGCAACATGGCGTTCCGGAGGAAATGGCTGGAAGCCATTGGCGGGTTTGATCCGCAATTCCGGCAAGCAGGCGATGACGTTGACGTGTGCTGGAGGATGCGAGAGCACGGTGGAAGGCTGGGGTTCAGCGCGCCAGCGATGATCTGGCACCACTACCGCTGCACCGTGAGGGCCTACTGGAAGCAACAGGTCAGTTACGGCAAGGCCGAGGCCATGCTCGAGAAAAAGTGGCCCGAAAAATACAACTCCAGCGGCCAGGCAAACTGGCGCGGTCGCATTTATACGGACGGCTTGTTTCACACGCTGTCGCTGGCTCGCGGCAGAATTTATCACGGAACCTGGGGAACGGCCGGCTTCGCACGCCTGTATCAGCCCGCGCCCAACGGTTTGAATTCGCTTTCACTGATGCCCGAGTGGCAGCTGATGAGTCTTGTCCTGGCGACCCTCTCCTTCGTCAGCATCTTGTGGAAACCGCTTATCGCGGCCATGCCCTTGTGTCTCGCGGCGTTTGGATTGTCCTTGGTTCCCACGATAAACGCCGTTTTGCATCTGCGTTTCTGCTCGTCAGCGAAGAGCCGCCCGCGGCGTTTCCGGTTGTGCGCTTTGACTGTTGGGCTTCATTTGATGCAGCCACTGGCCCGTCTATGGGGCCGCTTTGTTTGCTCCCGTACCGCGTGGAGCATCCGGCGTTTCCCGACGCTGTCCTTTCCGTGGCCGAGGATGTTTCAGCGTTGGAGCGAGGAATGGCGGGATGCTGCGGCTGTGCTGAAGGACTTGGAATCGGTCCTACGTTCCCGCGGAGCCGTCGTTCGCCGGGGAGGTGAATTTGACGATTGGGATCTCGAAGTGCGCGGAGGCTTGTTTGGCGGCGTGCGCATCCGCACGGTGTCGGAGAACTACGGGCTGCGCAAGCACATGCTGCGTCTTGGTTTCCGGCCGTGGATCACGGCGCCGGGACTGGGAATGATTCTTCTGTTTCTCGTCCCAACCGCGGCGGCGGCGATCGACCATGCCGTCTATCCCGCGGTGATTCTTGGGGCGCTGGGCGCGATGTTCCTGGCACTCGCGCTTCGAAGCGGCGCGGTGGCGGTCGGCGTCATTCATTGCGCGCTGATCAAACTGGATTTCGAACAGGCATGATCCCGCTCAAAGAAAACCGCGACCTGATGCTCGCTGGCCGGCTTTTTCACTGGGCGCGGCCGTATTGGCGCCACCTGGGAGCCCTTTTTCTTCTCAGCTTGCTGGCAAGCCCGCTGGCGTTGCTGGTGCCTTTGCCGCTCAAGATTGCCGTGGACAGCGGGCTGGGCTCCAAGCCCTTGCCGCATTTGGTCCGGCTGTTTCTGCCGAACAGTTTCAAACTCACTCCTCTTTCGGCGGTTGTCCTTGCCGTGGGAATCCTCGCAGGCGTCACGATTCTGAGCCAAGTCCAGTCGCTGGTCGTCTCATTGCTGCGCACCTATACCGGGGAGAAACTTCTCCTGGATTTTCGCTCCGAGGTTTTCCGGCAGATGCAAAAGCTGTCCCTCGCCTATCACGACATCAAGGGAACCGCGGAGTCCTTGTATAACGTGCAATACGATGCGCTCGCCGTCCAAACGATCTTGGTAGAGCACGTAATTCCCTTCCTGAACTCCGCGCTAACGTTGCTGGGGATGCTGTACGTGACCATGAAGATCGATCGGCAATTGGCCCTGGTGGCCCTGCTCATTTCGCCGCCTCTCTTTCTGATTTCCAGGTTTTATCGCCGCGGCCTGCGCCGCGGGTCGCGGGAGGCAAAAGCCCTTGAGCGATTGGCCATGGGCGTTGTCCAGGAAGTACTGGGAGCCCTCCGGGTCGTCAAGGCCTTTGGCAGAGAAGAAGAGGAAAGGCACCGGTTCATCCGCCGAAGCGTTGCCGGAATGCGCGCGCGGCTCAAGCTGGCGCTTGCCGAAGGAGAGTTCAACTCCTTCGTGGCGCTTACCACGGCGGCCGGAACGGCCACGGTGCTATTTGTGGGCATCCGTCAGGTTCAATCGGGAGCTATCACGCTCGGCGAACTGCTGTTGATGATGGGATATGTCGCGCAGCTGTACGAACCTCTAAAGACCATGGGGAAGAAATCGGCGTCCTTGCAATCGCAACTCGCGGGCGTCGAACGAGCCTTCGCGCTGCTGGATGAAGTTCCCGAGGTGGAAGAGAAAATCAACTCCCGTCCCCTGGCTCGCGCCAGGGGGAAGATTGCTTTCGAGAACGTCTCTTTCTTTTATGCCGCCGAGAGGCCGGCTTTGGATCGCGTGTGCTTCGAGGTTGAGCCGGGCGTGTGCGCCGGCATTGTCGGACCCACCGGCGCCGGCAAAACGACGCTCGTCAGCTTGATGCTGCGTTTTTACGACCCAATGGCAGGGCGGCTTCTTCTGGATGGCGTGGACATGCGCGACTACCGGCTTAGGGATCTGCGCAATCAGTTTGCCCTCGTAGCGCAAGAACCCCTGCTATTCTCAAGCACGGTTGCGGAGAACATTGCTTACGCCCGCGCAGAAGCCAACCTAACGGAAATCGAGGCGGCGGCAAAAGCCGCAAACGCGCACGAATTCATTTCCCGGTTGCCCGAAGGTTACGAGACTTTGGTCGGCGAACGTGGCATGTGTCTCTCCGGCGGCGAACGCCAGCGGATTTCTCTCGCGCGGGCCTTTCTGAAAGATGCGCCGATCCTCATTTTGGATGAGCCCACGAGTTCCATCGACGTCCGGACGGAAGACGCGATTCTGGAAGCGCTGGGGCGGCTCATCCGCGGGCGCACAACGTTCATCATCACCCACCGGCCGAGCGCGCTGAAGCATTGCGACGTCGTCCTGAGAATCGAAAAGGGGCGCACGACATTCGGTGTCGAGCCTCTCGCGGCCGCGCGCGAAGCCGTCGCCAGAAGCCCGGAAAAGTGCACCGCACAAGCACGGAACGAATAATGGCTAATCCCTTTGCGAACGTCGTCTTAACCGAACGACTCGACGAACATTGCGCGGTGACTGCTTGGCGTCGACTCCGCGGGAGATCTGCGGTACCCGACAGTATTCAGATTCTGAAATACAAGAGAAAATCCGCCGTTTACCGGCTTAATGGGGCCGGTCCTGGTGGAGCGCCCATCATTGCCAAACGGTGTGACCAAACCACCGGGCTTGTCGAGCAAATGGTGTATGACGAACTCCTGCCACACGTTTCGGCGCGGTCATTGCGTTGCTATGGCTTGTGTCCGGAGCCGGTGGGAGACCGCTGCTGGCTGTTTCTGGAAGATGCTGTTGGGGACCTGTATTCGCCGCAAAATCCTGATCATCGGGCTCTGGCCGCGCGTTGGCTGAGCAGACTGCATCTGGCCGCTTTACCCGACAGACTCAAAGCCCGTCTGCCTAATCGAGGCCTCACGCACTATTTGCAGTTGTTGCAAAAGTCCAGGTTCATTTTGCAAGACAATCTGTGTAGAAACTCCGAGCTGCTGCCTGAAGATGCGGCGGTGCTGACCAAGATTCTAGCTTACTGCGATCTTCTCCATGGCCATTGGGGAACGATAGAAGCCATTCAAGAGGCGCTGCCGCACGCAGCCGTTCACGGCGACTTCGTGATCAAAAATGTCCGTATTCAGGAGGGCGCGTCCGAACCTGCGCTGTTGGTGTTTGACTGGGAACTCTCGGGATGGGGCGTTCCCGGCACGGATCTGGCTCAGTTTATTGGCCGCGTAGCGAGTCCTGACCTCGAGGTTTATTGCGAAGGTCTAAGGCGTCAGAAGATCGAGCTCGGCATGCACGCAATCGAAAGAGCCGCCGCCTGCGGCAATCTGTTGCGCCTGGTGAACAACGTGAACTGGGCCACGATGCTCCTCGAGTTCGTCTCGCACGATTTTCTGATCAAGCCCATAGCCACGCTGCGGGTCGACGAACCCAAATTGGCGCGGGCGCTGGGCGCTTTTGGATGGGCAAACGCATGATAGATGGTTTGGACCGAGTACTCGAAGGCAGCGGTCAACCCGGCCTGCCGGAACTGCGTGGATTGCTCGAAGAGTTGCTCGGCGGACCTTCCGCCGAGGGGAGCGTCCTCGAGCATTCGGTATTGCAGCCGAGGTCCATGCGGGTTTTCCGCGTCCGCTTCGACGTTAGCGGCGAGATGCGCACCTGGATCGTCAAGCGCCTCAGACCGGCGATCGCCCAGCGCAACGAGTTGGTCGCAAAACGATGGCTGCCTACGGTCGGCCTGGCCGGCCTCGGCCCGTCCTTGGCGGGCAGGGTTGCAGACCGAGACGGCGCTTGCGTCTGGCACGTCTACGAAGACCTCGGGCCGCACGAGTTGGATCCGTACCGTTCGAGTCGCGAGGGCGTGCGGGCCGCCATCGAGCAGATTGCTGAGTTACATACACGGTTTGCGGGACATGCGCTGCTGGGGGAAGCGCGGCTGCACGGCGGCGACTTGGGCATGCACTTCTTTGAATCGAACGTACAGGATGCCATCTATGCCCTCGAAGCGTGCGGAGCCAACGGGCAGCATCAATCGGCGCGGGAACGCCTGCTCGAACGGCTTTACAAACTCCGCGAACATCTGCCGGAGCGCGAACAAGCATTAAAAGAGTGGGGAGGGGTCGAGACTCTGCTTCATGGCGACCTCTGGGCCATCAACGTCTTCCTTGTACCCGGGGAAGAGGGACCGCGCGTGCGGCTAATTGACTGGGACCACGCCGCCGTGGGCCCTTTCAGTTATGACCTTTCCACATTTCTCTTGCGTTTTCCGGCTGCACGCCGGCAATCAATCCTCGAACACTACCGCGAAGCAGTGGCGCGCATGGGCGGCTGGCAACTGCCAGGCCTCGCGGAGTTGAACTTTTTGTTCGAAACGGCCGAGTATGCCCGCTTTGCTAACCGCGTCATCTGGCCAGCAATTGCGCTACTGATGGACAAAGCGGACTGGGCATTCGAGGTGTTGTCGGAGATCGACCAATGGTTTGAGCAGTTCGAGCCCGTGCTGCCTCGGGCGACTGCAGGGGCGCCGGAGGCGCCGCCACTGGCCCCAATCGCGGCTTCGACGCATCCTGCCATCGCGCTCCGCGCCGAAGGGACGGAGTAGCCATGCCTACGGTCGTCATCGCTGCGTACAACGTAGCCGGCTTTCCCGAGGGCGGCGGGCACTTCTGGGTCTACCTCCAATATGTGCTCGGCTTGCGGGAAGTTGGTTGCGAGGTTTATTGGCTGGAAGCCTTCCGCACCAAGGGGCGCGCAGAACAGGAAGCCGCCGCGCTTGCGACGTTCCGGGCGCGGATGGAGCGTTATGGGCTGAGCGGAAAGTCCATCGTTTATGTGACGACCGGCAAAAAGCCATCCCCGGATGCGCCGCGCGAGTACCTCGGCGTGACGCGCTACGAGGCGGAAAGCGTTTTTGAGAAGGCCGACCTGCTACTGAATTTCCACTACGCCATGAGCCCGGCGTTGCTGGCGCGCTTCCGGCGTACCGCGCTAATCGATATCGACCCCGGGCTTCTGCAATTCTGGATGAGCCGCGGGCAATTGTCTGTGCCCCGGCATGATTTGTATTTCACAGTAGGCGAGAGCGTGGGCAAACGCGGCGGCAGAATTCCCGATTGTGGTCTGGACTGGATTTCCATTCGCCCCCCGCTTTGCTTGGCGCACTGGCCTTTTCGGTTCGACCCGCACTGCGAAGCGTTCACCACAGTTTCTATCTGGGACTCGTCCGATTGGATTGTGGACCGCGACCAAAAGTATGAGAACACCAAGCGAGTCGCATTTCTGGAATATGCCCAATTGCCTCAACTGACCGGCCAGCCCCTCGAGCTGGCTCTGTTCCTGAAACGGGAGCGGGACCTGAAAGAGTGGAAGGAGATGGAAAAGCGTGGCTGGCGCATCCGCCACTCACGCGAGGTCGCCGCCACGCCGGAGCTGTATCGCGCCTATGTCCAGCAGTCGCGTGGCGAGTTCAGTTGCGCGAAGCGCTCGTGTATAGAGTTTCAGAACGCGTGGGTGAGTGATCGCACCGCGTGCTATCTGGCCAGCGGAAAACCGGTTGTAGTGCAAGACACGGGCCCAAGCGCGTTCCTGCCCAACGGCGAAGGCATGTTTCGTTTTACGACGCCTGAACAGGCAGTCCGCGCTTTCGAGGCCATCAATGGCGACTACGAACGGCATTGCCGCGCCGCGCGGAAACTGGCGGAGACGTATTTTGACTCCAAGCAGATCATGGGAAAAATTTTGAACTGTGCCTTGAATGACGAGGCGCCAGGGGCAGGACGTTCCGATTCGTTGACCGCTGGCAGGGGCTTGATTTCGTCATGAAGTATCTTATCGTCAACGCGGACGACTTCGGCGCAAGCTGCGGCATCAATCGCGGCATCATGGAAGCTCACGAGCGCGGTATTCTAACCAGCGCAAGCCTGCTCGTGGACGCGCAAGGAGCTAAACAGGCGGCGGCGCTGAGCCGCACTGCGCCAAATTTGAGCGTAGGCCTGCACGCGGATGTACGCATGGAGTTGGAGGAACCAGCGGACGACGCGGAGAGCCTAGCTGAGTCGTTACGCCGGCAATTCCGCCGGTTCGAGCAGTTGATGCGCTGTCGACCGACGCACATCGACTCTCACCACAACGTACACCGCGACCCGCGAGCCTTGCCGCATTTCCTCGAATTCGCGCGGGAGTATGGAATGCCGCTGCGCGAGCACTCACGGGCGCGCTACTTCTCGAAATTTTACGGCCAATGGGGCGGGAAGACGCACTTGGAGCAGATCAGCGTGGAGAGCCTCGCGCGGATGCTGCAGACGGAGATCGGCGACAGCGTGACCGAGCTGAGTTGTCATCCGGGCCATGTCGACGCGGAATACCCGACGGGCTACAGCCTGGAGCGCGAGGCTGAGTTGCGCACGTTGTGCGACCCGCGCGTTCGCGACGCGCTGGCAGAACACGCGTTTCAGCTCATCAGTTATCACCATCTTCCCCGTCTGTTGATCAATTCCACCACGTCCTGCGGAAATCCATCGCCCACAGTTCCCCCCGCTACATCCGATGTCCTTCCTTGATTCCATTCCCACATTCCTGTCAGCTGTTCACGACAGCGTCGGCGAGTCGTTCCAGTGTGAAGGCGGCTGCCCTTCGAAAATCGCGTAAGACGAGGCATTCGCCTCATTGGGCAGCACGTCCAAAACCTCCGCACCGGCCACAAAGTCCACCGGCTGCTTGAGATCGTGAAGCAGGGCGTACGGATGCCATATCTCAACGCCGTGGCGTTCCGTCGCACTTAGCAAGGTCCGCCCGAGGGTCTCCTACGAAAGGTGCCGGGAGTCTGGCGGGTTTCTTGGCGAAACGAGCGCTGCATCGAATCCACTGACCCGAACCCGCATACGACCGACGAAAATCCGTGAGTCGCGCAAAGGGACTCAAGATTGATCTGTGAAATCGTCTTGCCCTGTACTCAGGTATCGGGTTCACAATATAGGCCATGCGCACTGGGGAGCTGGCTCGCAATGCGGGCGTAAACCTGCAGACAATTCGATTCTATGAGAGAGAGGGCCTTCTGCCGAGACCGTCGCGGACTGCCTCGGGATACCGCAGCTACCAGCAGAGTGATCTTGAGCGAGTAAGATTCATCAGACGAAATCAGCAACTGGGCTTCACGCTTGCAGAGATAAAGCAGCTTGTGCAACTGCATGGCGTACTCGCGTCCATGGGGCCGAAACGGTTCCGCAGGCGGCCCGATGAGCTTCAGGGAATCATCGAGATCGGCAGGGAACGGCTCGTAGCGATTAAGGAAAAGTCCCGCATGCTAAACGCCATGCGAAGGCAACTCGAGTGGCTCCTGCGGCAGCTCGAATCGGCAACCGTGGTGACTTGCCCCACGCGGTCGCTTGAAAAACGTTCCTCGAAATGCCCTCAAAAATCCTCTTGACCCTGTACCTATCTATAGCCCCCACGATTTGATTGCCGCTACTCCGTCGCGCGGCCAACAACATGGGACTGATGGAAATCACATCTCGAACGGTTCGGATGACGGTCTTGCTCTTGGGTGCGCAGGTATCGCTGGGGTTCTTCCGGGTCCCGGCATTGGCTCGCGCCGGTAGCCCTGTCCGTTCTGCGCGCATGGGTACTCACGGGTCACACCGTCATTGGGCTCGCGATAGCGGCGCTTATTGTCGCGTTGGCGGGCAATCATGTTTTCTTGAATGAATGACCGAGAAGGAGAAAAAGATGAAAGCGAGAATCGCTGTGTTGCTGATTTGCTTCGTGACTCTCCCAGCTTATGCCGCTAACTCACCGGACTTCTCGGGAAGGTGGGTGTTTAATCCCGGAAAGAGCAAGAACATCGGCATGATGTCGGACATGAAGCTGACAGAAACCGTTAAGCAGTCGCCGGCGTCGGTCGATGTCGCCACCGAGGCGACATTTCAAGAGAACAATCAACAGACCACGACCCATTACGACTTGACCGGGAAAGCTGCGGCCAACGATTCCCCGATGGCGGGGCCCAGCGAGACGGTCAGCAAGTGGGAAGGAGATAAACTCGTCACAACATGGACGAGCGTGGGAGCAGTGGCCGGGACGAAAACGGTGCGCACGGAAATCTGGTCGCTTTCTCCCGACGGAAAGACGATGACGGTGGAATGGGTGCGGGGCTCCAACCCGCCCGTGGTGATGCTGTTCGACAAGAAATAGGCGCCATGCGGCCTGCCTGGTCAATCTTTGCCGCGCTGGGAGCCGGCGGACTAGCGGCAGCCAGCTTCTTTGTCGCGCGCAGAAGCGAGCGCCCGCAGCCACAAGGCGCGTCGCTCGTCGTGCACGCCACGCAACGAATGATTGCCAGCACGGTGAACGCTACCGGCACGATCCGCCTGCGCGTCGGTTCGGAGGTTCGAGTCGGCTCGCAACTTTCAGGAATTGTGAAGAAGCTGAACGCGACCGTCGGCGGGCGTGTAAACGCAGGCGACGTCATCGCGGAGATTGACGACGCGCCAATTCAGGCCCGGCTGGCGCAGGCCGATGCGCAAGCGCAACTTGACCGTGCCACGATGGAGCGCGCCCGTGCAAGCGCTGGACGCGCCGAGCAGCTTGCTTCGCAAGGACTCATCCCGATTCAGCAGCTGCAAGACCTGCAACTCGCTCTCGAAGAGGCAAGAGCGAAATATCAAAAGTCGCTCAGCGATCGCGACCTCGTGCAGGTTGATTTGAGATACGTCAAGATTCGCGCGCCTATCAGCGGCACGGTGTCATCGGTCTCGACCCAGGAGGGCGAAACCGTGGCGGCATCCTTTACCGCTCCGACCTTTGTAACCATCATCGGCGACAATGCGCTGCAACTCGTGGCCATGGTAGACGAAACCGATATTGCGAATGTCAAACCAGGCAACCCCACTGTGTTCACAGTGGATTCGTATGCGTCTCGAGATTTTCCCGGCATTGTCGAGAACGTTGCGCCAAAGGCGACGATTGTCTCCGGCGTGGTGAATTACGAGGTAACCGTCCACATCCGGAAAGACGCGAAACTCCTCAAGCCGGATATGACCGCCAATGTCTCCATAGAGACCGCACAACATGTGGCGCTGGTGTTGCCTCCGGCGGCCATACAACGCGACGGCGAACAAACCTTTGTTTATCTCGCGGGCAAAGCGCGGCCAGAGCGGCGTCTGGTGGTTACGGGGAGCAAAGAGGGGGGAGTGGTCGAAATCAAGAAAGGAGTTTCCGAAACAGACGCCGTGCTGCTTTTCAGTGACGGGAGGGCGGAAGACGCCAGGCCTGCGTCGTGAACTGACCATGATCGAAGTTGAGAAACTCTCAAAGAAGTACAAGCGTGGCGAGAATGCCGCGGTTGAAGCACTCAAGGAAGTGACGTTTCACGTCGCACTAGGAGAGTTTGCTTGCGTGCGAGGAGCCTCGGGGTCCGGGAAATCGACGCTCCTCCATCTCCTGGGCTGCTTGGATCAGCCAAGCTCGGGCGCGTATCGCCTGGATGGCGAAGAGGTGAGCCACTACACGGACAAGCAACTCTCCCGAATTCGCAGTGCCAAGATCGGGTTCATTTTCCAGTCTTTCAATCTGCTTGCGCGGACGACAGCCTTGGAGAATGTCGAGATCCCGATGGTGTACGGCAACGGGCGCGTGGATCGGAAACGCGCGTACGAGGCCCTGGCGCGGGTCGGCTTGAGTGGGCGGGCGGAGCACTTTCCCACAGAGCTTTCCGGGGGCGAGCAGCAGCGTGTGGCAATTGCCCGAGCGCTGATCAATCGGCCGGCGCTCATACTGGCTGATGAGCCCACAGGAAACCTCGACTTGAACGCCGCGAGCGAGATTATGGGGCTGTTGCAGAGCCTGCACAGGGAAGGCCGCACCATTCTGCTTGTGACGCACGATTCCGCGGTGGCGGCCTATGCTTCTCGCGAGATTCTTTTACAGGATGGCGCAGTGATTTCCGACCGAGCTCGCGACGCAAAGGATCACGCCGTTCCAGGTGCGGTATGAGGGCAGCAAGGATTACCTCCCAGGCGATGCGAAGCATGGCTCGCTATCGGATTCGCACCACGCTCATGATGATGGGCATCGTTGCGGGCATCTCCTCGCTTGCAATCCTGAGTTCGATTGGCGAAGCCACGAAGCGCAAAACGATGCAGCAGTTTAAAAACATGATCGGGACATTTGACACCATTATCCTCCGACCGGGGGGCGGTCGTTCGCGAGGCATGCCAACGCTTGTCAACGTGCCGCCGACGCTGAGGTTTGAAGACGGCAGCGCCATCGCCACCGAAGTTCCCGAAGTTAAAGCGATCGCCGAGGTCCAGAATGCCTTCGACATTGATGTGCAATATCGCGATCGCTCCACATCTCCTGCCGTCTTTGGTGTCAGCTGCAACTGGCTCGTATTGCGGTCGGAAGACGTTGCCGACGGCCGCTTTTTTAGCGAAGAACAGAACGTTTCGCTGGCCCGGGTTGCAGTACTTGGTGCGGATGTCCGAAACGACCTTTTCCCTGACGAGGATCCGCTTGGAAAGACAATTCGGATTGCCAATGTTCCATTTCAGGTGATCGGGACGCTGAAATCCCGTGGAGCCGGTCCTGCAGGGGCGGCTCTCGACAATATTGTCTTA
>DATAIH010000304.1:0-36312 GCA_036262755.1 Candidatus Acidiferrum sp. | reverse complement strand
GTTTCGAAGGGAACATTTTCTAAGCAGTTTTCGTTCCATAGTTGGCAGGCCGGGACGGACTGCCAGCGGTTTTTTGAGAGAGAAGCCGGCTCGCAGACACGCCTTGCACCGTAATGGGTTTAGAGGCTGATGATACGTTGGAGCAGGACGCCCAACTTGTCCAGCAATGCCTCCAGGGCGACGGGTCGGCCTGGGAGGAACTTGTGCGACGCCATACGCGCCGCATCTTTAACATCTGCTATCGGTTCACCGGCAACCGCACCGAGGCCGAGGATCTGACGCAGGATGTGTTCCTCCGGGTTTATCGTACGTTGGCCAGTTATCGATCGGCTCATGGCGGTTTCGCCACATGGATGACCAGTGTGACGCGCAATTTGCTCATTGACCATTACCGTAGAACGAAGAGGGACCGTGTGACGGACTCTCTCGATGACGCCATGCCGGTCGTGGAAAACAAGGAGTCGGTGGCGCGCCGCCCCGATGAGCAGGCGCTCGTCGGCGAGCTGAGCGGGCAGGTGCAAACCGCACTGACGCGGCTTTCTCCGGAGCTGCGCGAGGCGGTGATCTTGCGCGACCTCCAGCAATTGGAGTACATCGAAATCCAGAGAGTGCTGGCGGTGCCGGAAGGAACGGTGAAGTCTCGCATCAATCGCGGACGCATCGAGCTGGCAAGGATTTTGCACCAGATGGGAGTGCGTCCATCATGAACAACGGATTGGTTCGAGAGCCTCGATCCTCGGTTGTTACGAGCGGGTGGGATGCTTTTCTGGTACGGAGCATGGTATGAGCTGGACTTGCGAGGAAACCGAAGCGCGCTTGAGCGACTACCTCGACGGCCTCCTGGAGCCCGCCGAGCAAGCCGCTTTCGATCACCACGTAAACGGATGTGCGCGTTGCGCTCCGCTGGTCGCCAGCGTTTCTCATGTCCTAGGTAGCTTGCGCAGGCTCGAACCGGTAGAGCCTTCTCCGCGGCTGGTCAATTCGATTTTGACCGTTACCCAGGGCCCGCAGACCTGGCGCAACGCCAAGCGCTGGCTGCGCGGCCTGCAGTCGCCTCGCTTCGTTTACAGCGCCGTTTCCCTCGCCGCCACGATCGTCCTGCTGCTGACCGCGACCGGTTTCAACTGGCGCAGGCCCAAGCTCGCGGACCTTGATCCGGCTACCATTTATCGCAATGCCGACAGCAAACTCCACCTGGTATACGCGCGCAGCACGAAGTTCGTCAGCGATCTCCGCGTGGTTTACGAGATTCAGTCGCGCATCAATGAGACGGATCAAAACCCCGCCCTGCGCGAAGACACAATTCCCCAGTCCTCTCCCAAGAAGGAGCCGGGCCATACGGAAAATTCCAGTCCGTCCGTCCCGAAACAGCAGAACCGCGCTGATGAGATTGGCAGAAATCTGCGCGTGCTGGCCTGCGAAATCCCGACTTTGAGTGGCGCGCTGGTGGACAGGAGAGTGCCATGAATTGCGCCGTCCATACCGATGTGGACGCTGTCGGTTACTGCCGCAATTGCGGCAAGGCCATGTGTTCGACGTGCGTGCGCCCGGTGCGTGACGTTCTCTATTGCGAGGACTGCCTGGCCACCATCATGGGAATTCCCGGCGCGGCGGTGACCACTGCGGCCGGCCCGACCGTTCCCCCACAGGGTCTGCTTCCGCCGCCGCCGGTTCCCAGCCGCTCGACAAGCAGCCCTGGCGTTGCCTTTGTGCTCGGTCTTTTTCCCGGACTCGGCGCGGTGTACAACGGCGAGTACAACAAAGCGTTGATTCACATTGTCGTGTTCATCGCCATGATTTTCGGGCTCAACACCGACATTGGCGATGCCGCCGAGACCGTGCTAAGCCTGTTGGTCGCTGGTTTCATCCTGTACATGGCTTTTGACGCCATGCGTGTGGCCAAGGCACGGAATCTCGGGGAGACTCCCGTCGACCCGCTGGAGTCCTGGAGCAAAAATCGCCCTGTCGGACCGATCATTCTGATTGCTCTCGGCGTTCTGTTTCTTTTGAACAATTTCAATTGGTTCCCCTTTTGGCGGATTGCCCGCCTATGGCCCTTGGTTTTGATTGGTGTGGGCATTTTGATGTTTCGCAACCGGCTGGAGCGTCGTTCCTAATGGGAAGGATGAATCTCGATGAGTAATCGCGTTCGTTGCAATTGCCAGCGCTGCGTGATTCGCGGCCTCATGGGTCCCGCGGTTGTCGTCACCGTCGGCGTTTTGTTTCTTCTCGACCAACTCCGCGCCGGATACTTTGCCTTTGGCAATACTTTTCCCGTGATTCTCATCGTCATCGGAGTCATCAGTCTCGCAAGCAACCTGGCTCCCGCCGACGGTCACATCTCCGGCCCAGTTCCTCCCACTCCTCCAGGAACCACACCGCCGCAGCAGAATCCATACGCAAGCCAAGGGCCGGGTTCGAACCGCTGACCATCCATGGCAGATTCCCGCCCACCCCAGCGATCGTTCTTCCCCGGGCTTGCCCTGCTGTCTGTCGGGCTGCTCCTGTTGGTGCACAGCTATCGCGGTTTAGACATCGCTCGCCTCTTTAGCCATTGGTGGCCTCTGCTCATCATCTTTTGGGGCGCCATCAAACTCTATGAGCGCACCGTGGCCAGCCGTTCGGGCCAACCGAGCCCTTCTCCCATCTCCGCCGGCGAGATTTTCCTGGTTCTCGGGTTGCTTTTTCTTCTTGGCAGTGTTGCCGGTGTCGATTTCGTCAAGAACAGGTTTCCCTTGGATGACTTTCCTGTCCGCGGCGACCTCTTCGATTTCGACCTGAACGTGAAGCCGCAGCCGGTTCCTGCTGATTCCCGCATCATCATCCGTAACGCTCGCGGTGATATCAGCGTGCGCTCCGGAGACGATTCGCAAATTCACGTGGACGGCAAGAAAAACATCAAAGCCTGGAACGAAACCGACGCCGCGCACATCGCTTCCGCCATCTCCTTCGAAATCGCCAAAAACGGCGACGCCTACGAAGTTCGTCCCGCGAACGCGAGCGGCGATTCGCGCGCCCGTGTGGATCTGGACATTTCCGTGCCAAAAAGCGCGGCCGTCACCATTCGCAACGAGCGAGGCGACGTGTCCGTGTCGGACATGAACAGGCCCTTGATCGTCAACACCACCAGGGGAGACGTCGACATCCACGACACGGGGGGAGACGTCACGATTGACACGGGCAAAGGAGACGTCAAAGTTTCCGACACCAAAGGCAACGTCAGAATTTCCGGACATGGCGGCGAAATCAATGTGTCCTCAGCGACCGGCGGGCTCACGATCGACGGAGAGTTCTACGGCCCCGTTCGGGCCGACAAAATCGCCAAGGGCGTGCGCTTTGTCTCTCAGCGCACGGACCTCACGCTTACACAGCTTGCTGGCCATCTGGAAACCGGCTCCGGCAACCTTGAAATCGCCGATGCGCCCGGCAACCTCACCCTGCGCACAAATTCCTATGACATCTCTATCGAGAATGCCGGCGGCAAGCTGAAAGTGGACAACCGCAACGGCAACGTCGAAGTTCGTTTTTCCGTCCCGCCAAAAGAGGACATCGAGATTACCAACTCTTCGTCCCCCATCACCCTCAGCCTTCCGGAGTCTTCCAGTTTCGACATCGTCGCCGATTGCCACTCCTGCGACATTGCTTCCGAATTCTCTGCGGATTCCCTGAAACAGACATCTGCGGGCGGCGATTCTCACTTGGAAGGAAAATACGGCAATAGCCGGGGCCCGAAAATCACGCTGAAAACCAGCTACGGGACGATCTCCATTCGAAAAACGAGTTGAGGCTGAGCTTGCATTGCCCCAAACACACGCGGCAAACCGGCCGCCCGCGCTGGGCGCTTTAGGCTATGGATGGGTATCGACGAAAAACCTGGCGGCTCATCCCACTCTCGCTCGTGCGCTCCGCTTTCCCGAGGACGTCCAGCGTGAGGGCGATGAACAGTTCTAAGGGTAACGACGCTCGGACCGTACCGCGCCAAGTCCCCGAGCAGTCCGCACCCGTAGACCGCCATGGCCGCGGGGGCCGACTTACGTTAGGGCCCCGACCAGGTAACCGGCGCTGGCCGCTACTTGGCCTAGCTGCTGCCACGCCGTTGCGGGAGACGAACCGCCGCTGCTCAGAAACCCGCCAAGCAGGTTTTGCAGGCACGGCGCTGCCAGCAGCGGCGCCTGTGGCGCAGGCAAAGTTGGCACGATGGCATCGGGTTCGCTGAGGTTCAGTGCGTAGGCGAGGTTGTTAACGTCATTGCCGTCGTCGCGCGGCGTCAACGGCGCGAGCCCCCAGCGCCATTCAATCAGCTTCAGCACCGAAGTGTGATCGAACACCAGATGGTTTACTTGCGGACTGCCTGGATTTCCCTTTGTAAACGGTGAGGCGATAACCGTGGGCACGCGGAAGCCAAGCAACGTTTTGCCGTTCACGATGTCGGTATCGACCTGATTGGCCGCCGCCGCACGAGGCGGCGCGACGTGTTCGAAGAAGCCGCCCCACTCGTCAAAATTCACGATGACCACCGTGCTCGCCCACTTCGGTCCGTTGGCGAGGGCCTGGAAGGTCCGGTACAGGAATTTGTCCCCCTCCCGAATGTCCGCGTGCGGGTGGTCGTCGTTCCCTGTTCCGTCGTCCAGAATCGTGTACTTCGGATCCACAAACGACACCGCCGGAAGCGTTCCTCCCGCAGCCGCAGCGAGGAACTCGTCATAAAGCTTCGAAATGCCGAGGTATTTCGCGCCCCAGAGCGCGAGGAAAGGCACATTCGAATAGTAATAATTCGCGCTCACACGGGCGGCTCGAAGCCGGTCCCAAATCGTCGGCAGGGAGGTAAAGCTGACGCTGTCGTCGAGGCGATCGGTTTGCGCAGCGTGGAGGAACAGCCGGTTGGGAAACGTTGGTCCGAGGATCGCCGCAAAGTAGCGATCGCACGTCGTGTAGTTTCGCCCGAGCGCGGCATAAAACGGAATATCGGCTTCGCCGTAATAACCGATCGAATAGACGTCGTTCGTTCCGGCGCGGAGAAATCCGTCCATTTGACCGTTGTCGTATTCCACCCGCCCGCCAAGGTAGGAATGATCCGGGCTGGGATGCGGACAGCCGGTGTTGTCGCCGGAGAGCGAATGCGTCGGCTGCGCGACGCCGTTCCCGTCGACGAAGGTCAACCCGGCCTGCTTGCCGTCGGCGTTGGGCAGCCAACCGAGAAAATGATCGAAGCTGCGGTTTTCCATGGTCAGGACGACGATGTGTTCGATCCCCGTGGTCTGCGGGTTTGGCAGAAGCGGAAGGGTCTCCCGTGCAAATGGCTGGCTGGCCGAGCGACAGGACCCCGCGAGCAACGCTCCCGAGGCCAGCCCGGCGTTTTTCAGCAACTCGCGACGATTGATCCTCATGACCACACTCCCCTGGAGAGAAGAGATTTTTTTGAAATCTCACACGTTATTCCGCAGCGCCCGAAGGCTGGAAGAAGGGCGTGGCTTGAAGGAAAGGATAAGACGCTCCGCCAGACAGGCAATCGGGCGTAAACCTGAAGGAATACGGGGAATAAGCCGGCGCGTGCGTCGGGACTGTACCTCAGCGCTCCGCGAGCCGGTTCAACTCGGAGAAAAATGCGGGAAAGGACACACCTGCGCAATTCGCATCGGAAATCACCGTGTTTCCTTCGGCGGCCAAGCCCGCCACGGCAAACGCCATGGCGATGCGGTGATCTCCGCGCGGATCAATCTCCGCGCCGCGCAGCCTTCCCGCCGCGCGCCCTGCCACTTTCAAGCCGTCTGGACGCTCCTCCACCTTCGCGTCCATTCGCCGCAGATTCTCGGCCAGGGCAGCGATTCGGTCGCTTTCCTTGACGCGCAACTCCGCCGCATCGCGGATCTCGATGCCTTCTTCGGTGTACGGACCGAGTGCCGCGAGCATCGGCAGCTCATCGATCAACAGCGGAATGCGCCCGCCGGCAATAACGCCGCCCTTTAGCGAGGCGCCTTTCGCGGCCAGATCGCCGAGGAGTTCTCCCTGCGAACTCCTCACGCCGAGCATCTGAATCGAGGCGCCCATTTCGGCAAAGACATCGAGAATCGCGGTCCGCGTCGGGTTTAGCCCCACATTGTGGACGACCACGTTCGAATCGGGAAACAGCGAAGCCGCAGCGAGAAAAAATACTGCCGAAGACAAATCTCCCGGCACGTCAAGCGACTTCGCAAGCAGCCTTCCGCTTCCATTGCCTGCTCCCAGGCCGCGCACGCGAACGCTCTGCCCATTTTTTTCTACATACGCGCCAAATTCTTCCAGCGCCAGCTCGGTATGATCCCTGGTACGCGCTGGCTCGGTCACGCCGGTTACGCCTTCCGCGAACAACCCCGCGAACAGCACCGCCGACTTCACCTGCGCGCTAGCCATGGGCATTTGGAAATCGATGGCACGCAGCTTCGCGCCGTGAATTTCGAGCGGTGCAAAGTTATCTTCGCGTCCCCGAATGTCTGCCCCCATGTCGCGCAGGGGCGCAATCACGCGCTTCATCGGCCGCTTTCGCAAGGACTCGTCGCCGGTCAGCTTCGAGGAGAAACTCTGACCGGCCAGGATTCCCGCGAGCAGCCGCATGGTCGTCCCAGAATTTCCCGCATTGAGCGCCCGCCAGCTGCTCTTCAGTCCACGCGCGCCGTGTCCGGTCACGCGTACGGTGTCTTTGAAAGTTTTTACTTCCGCCCCAAGGGTGCTCATGCAGTCGAGCGTGCTCTGGCAGTCGGCGGCGGCAGAAAAGTGCCGCAGCTCGCTGGTCCCTTCAGCGAGGGCCGCCAACATGGCATAGCGGTGGGAAATGGACTTGTCTCCCGGCAGCTCGACGGCACCGCTCAAATACTTCGCAGGCTGGATCGTTTCTTTCTTCACAGCTGGATCGTTTCTCTCTTCACAGAAGGATTCTAGCACTCCGCCGCTTTTCGTCATGAACCGCGATCTCGCGCCTGGTCCGCGCAAGGCGGATTCCTGGCTTCGTTCGAAACGCCCACACGCTCACGGCCGGCTGCCCCCGAGCGCCGGATTTGCATATTCCCCTTCCTTTTTCCAGGGTGCCTGCTGTCCTCGCGGCCAGTTTTTTCTGAGGCACTGCCTCCTTATTCTCCATGAAATCGCCTTGCGGCGTAGAACGTATCATTCATTGAGGAGAATCTTGATGCCAGCCCGTAATCGCTTCGCACGACTCGCCGCCAAGTTCGGGATACTTGTGGGCGTGCTGTTTGTTGTTACCGTTTTGCTTTCCGCTATGCCCGGTCACCACGCGCCCGCCGTGCAATCTCAAGAGTCACAACAGTTGCCCGCTACAGAACCTCAGCAACCCTCGCAGGGCATGGATCGCAATATGCCCGGGATGGACATGGAGGATGCCAAGGCGAACGAAGCCCATGCCGTTCACGACATGACGCCCGGACAGTCCCCGCGCAACGCGCACATGTATATGACCGCAGGGCGCCCGCAGACTTCCGAAGACGTAGCACGCGCCACGGAAATTGTGGACCAGCTACGCGGCGGCATCGCCAAATATCAGGACTATCGCGTCGCCGTCGCCGACGGCTACAAAATCTTTCTTCCGAATCTCAAACAGCCCGAGTATCACTTCACGAATTATAGGAACGGGTTTCTCGAGGCTTTCAGGTTCGAACCCTCCCGTCCCACTTCCCTGCTCTACAAGAAGACTTCGATAGGCTACGAACTCGTTGGCGCCATGTACACCATGCCCAAGCGCGCCACGGAAGATCAGCTCAACGAGCGCATTCCCCTGAGCGTCGCAACCTGGCATCTGCACACCAACCTGTGCATGCCGCCTCGCGAGCAATTTCCGAGTGCCGACTGGACCAAGTTCGGCCTGCGGGGCTCGATTGCCACCGAGGAGTCTTGCGACGCGGCCGGCGGGCGCTTTCATCCGGTCATCTTCGGCTGGATGGTCCACGTCTACCCCTACGCCGATTCCCTGAACAAAATCTTCGGCACGCACCGCCACGATGGAGCGCGCCATCCGAAGTAAACCTGGCTCCGTTGGCAGCGCGACGATGCGATCGCTGAAAGTCCTACCCGATGATTTGGGACGTGGAGCACTCCTACCGAATGGCAGGGGTTATAGACGCACGCTCAAAAGTGACGGGACGACGAAGATAATGTCTGGCCCAAATACCGGGCCTTAAGAGAAGCGCTTGGGAGATCCGGCGCGTCCACCGCGAATCAGGACTCCCCGGCGCCAGTTCTAGAACGGCTAGCCAAATCTTCCTACCAGGGCAACCCCTCACGGGCGGGCGACCCAGAAGTGGATGTCAAGCCGCCCGGGCCTCTCGGCGCTCTTCCCAATAGCCTTCGAAGCGACCGTTGAGATGAGAGCAGCGCAGAGCCAGGATCGCGTTGGCTCCCCGGACGGTCCAGAACATTCCCGATTGTTTTAGGCGAGAACCGATTACAGTCTTGCAGCCGGCTTCGACTACACCCGAGCCAACGAACAAATGCTGGCGACGAAACTTGGGGTAGCGCATGCGCTCGGCATTTCTTTCGAAGTAGTCGGCCTCGGTGCGAATCTTCTCGGTCACTAGAGCATTGGCAGTGTGAATAGCCCTCAGCGCGCCCACCAGTTTTTCGATTTTCCCCTTGTCCAACAGACGCTTCTGATGGACCTTCATCCAAGCTCTCTGTTTGGCTACTTCCTGGGGATACAACTGACGGGCCACCTCCCACAAGTGCTGGCGAGCATGATAGAGGTCGACAATTTGAATCGCGTCGGGAAAGTGTTCGGCCACCAAATTCCAGATCCATTCAGCGCTATCGCCGATGACCACCTTCTTTTTCGCGCAGCTCCAACCCCGTGTTAGCGCTTCCCGATAGATGCGCTTGCCAAACTCTTCTGAGGTTTCGATGGCCCCGGTGTAGGTGGTGGAATCCGGATCGCGGATGGCGAAGCCTTCCTCATCCCAGGTGGTTTGCGTGAATACGCACCCTAGCTTGGCCTCCCGCGTATGAGCTGGCTGGCCCTCAACTTTGCCTTGCCGACCCAGCGTCTCTTTCTTCACTACCGGAACTCCCGTCCCGTCCATTTGTACATACAAAACGGGAATCGGCTCGCCAGCGACGATCGGCAGATTCAGCTGCAGGGCTTTCTCGATCTCTCTCTGCTCGCACTGGGCGATATCGGCTCCGATGGCCTCAGCGATACGCTCCACAGATTTGGTAGTCACCTCCAAGCCAGCCAGCAGCTGCAGCTGCTCGCGGCCGTGATCGAACGGGGCCTGTTGCCCCACAAGCCCCTGCATGCGGCGCACCCCGGGAGAAAACTCCGTGTTCTCGATGTCCAGTTCAACATCCACCGGAAACTGGCCGACGTGACAGTGAGAGCACAAATAGTAGGGCCGGGAGAGGCGGACCGGACCGACGATCGTCATGATGGGTTTGCTGCGGATTTCCTGATATTGGGCGTAATACCCACAGCTACACGGCAACTGACGCTCATCGGCCGCCGGGGCAGCGAACTGTAGCAGTTCGTTTAAGGCGGCAGCGCCCGCTTGATGCAGAGCCGCTCGCAAGGCGGACTCTACTGCTTCCAGATCTGTCCGGCCATCCTTATGGCGTTGCGCAAAGACCCGGCCAAGGAGTTGGTTTACTTCTCGCGCCACCTCCTGATGGATCGCAGCAGCCGTTTTTTTTCCTGCTCCGTCCAGCCGCCGCGTTCCTGCGCGACCGGACGGAGTCGACAGATCCTTTCGTTGAGGGTGACCAGGTTCTGGCTGAGTTCCTGGAAGCGGTGAAACTCCGCGACTTCCTGCTGCGCCTTGCGTAGCGCGCTGGGGTTGGGGAAGCTTTCCGTCACCGTCTTGCCTGCGACGCGGCGAGTGAGGCGAAATTGCGGATCATGTCCAGGGTCGTTGTGTTTCGCGCAGTGGCAGGAAGGCTTGCCGCAGCGCCGTGTCACGGCGGTGATGGAACCGGGTCGCAGATCACCCAAGCCTAGGAACTCCTCCAGGAGTCTGGACCTTTGGGTCTCCAAGGTGTCGAGGTCATCAGCCATAAGGTCTCCTCTCTGTACCGCAGATAGTCTGTACGTATACAGACGCTCAGAATACTGTCACAAAAAAAGAAAAACCGCTAGATGGCTCTTCTAGGTCGTCCGCCCACCCCTCACCGTCCAATTGCCTCTAGTACGCGTGCCGCGTATTATGGACAGTTCATGCTTACGGCCTGGGCGCATCCGTCAAATCGTTGCATCGCTGGTTTGCTCGCTATTTTTGTGTTTTTCGCTGCGCTGTGCCTGCTTCCGGGGATTCTCGAGGCTCAGCAGCCGGAAATCCTTCCTCTTAACCAAGTCAGGCCCGGCATGCAGGGCTACGCCTACACCATCTTTGCCGGCGACCAGATCGAGAAGTTCGACCTCGAAGTCGTGGGTGTGCTCGACAACTTCCTCGGCCCGAAGCAGTCCATCATCCTGGTTCAGCTTAAGGGACCAAAGGTCGAGCATACCGGCGTCGTTGCCGGCATGAGCGGCAGCCCCGTTTATCTTGAGGGCAAGCTCGCCGGGGCGCTGTCCCTGAAGCTCGGCGTCTTCACCAAGGAGCCCATCGCCGGCGTGACACCCATTCAGGACGTCTTGCATCCGCCGCCTTCGGCGAGCGCGGAAGTTCCCCTCGAGCAGTTTGGTGTGGTTTCCGAAACCTCCGCAATTGCGGCCCTTCCTTCTGGTTCGGCCCTCGAACCCATCGCAACGCCGTTGGTCTTCTCCGGGTTTGCGCCCGCGACGCTGCAGCAATTCGCGAAGCAGATCCAAGGCTACGGCTTAGTGGCCACGCAAGGCGGCACCACCGCCCCCAACGCGCAAGACTCCCATCTGGTGGCCGGTGATATGGCAGGCATGGTTCTGGTGCAAGGCGATGCCTCCATCAATTCGGCTTGCACCGTCACCGCCGTCGAGGGAGACCGCGTTTTTCTCTGCGGCCATCCGTTAATGAATCTTGGCGAGGTCCAGCTTCCGATGGCGCGCAGCCACGTGGTCATGACGCTTTCCTCCGACCTTGCCTCCACGAAAATAGTCAACGTCGCCGGCTCGATCGGCACCATCACCAGCGACCATCTGACTGCAGTCACCGGCAGGCTTGGCCCGCCTCCGGCGATGATTCCGTTGGACCTCTCTCTTCGTGCTTCGAACGGGGAAAAGAAGCTGCACTTTGAAATCGTCGACCACCCCAAGCTCACGCCGCTTCTCGTGGCCGTCACAACTTTCAATGGCCTCACGCAGAATTCGGTCTACGGCGAAGGCAGCACCCTTCATCTCAGCGCTGAAATTCGCATGCAAGGCCACCCTCCCGTCGACATCGAAAACACGTTTGCGCCCATCGACAACCTCACGCCCGACGGTTTTCCCATCGCGCTGACGATGCAAGGAGTTTTTACCCGGCTCTTCTCCAACACGTTTGAGCCCGCCAAAGTCGAGGGCATCTCGCTGCGTGTCGACAGCGTTCCGGGGCATAAGTCTTTCACCATCGAAAGCGCCTGGCTCGAAAAAGGCGAGGCCACTCCGGGCGAAACCGTGCGTGTTCGCGCGCTTCTCCGTCCCTACCGCGGGGCACCGCAAATCCAGGAAACCACGGTCCGCGTCCCCGACCAGGTTTCCCGAGGAAGCACCCTTCGGGTCCTTGTCACCGACGGTGATATGCTCAATCGCGCTTCCCGCGGCTTCGCTTTCGCTGGCGCTGGGGGTGGGCCTGCCGGCCTCGACCAGCTCATTTCTCTCCTGAACCGGGAGCGCCGCAATGACCGTTTATATGTTGGGCTTTTCGTCCCGGCGCCCACCCTGCTTTGGGACGACAAGGAACTTCCAAACATTCCGCTTTCTCAGATTAACATTGTGGACGGACGCCCCGGTCCGGGGAGCGTGCAGGTGCTTCGCGAATCCCTCGCCAGCGAAGCTTCCATCCCGCTCGGGGGTCCCGTTTCCGGCCTCATCTCATTGAATCTCCAAATCCGGTGAACCCATCGATGCTCAGCTTCCACAAACTTCCTTGCGTTTCTCGGCAATCGTTTACCTTTACCCCGTCGGGGTCATCGGCCACTCGCCACTTTCTTCAATTCGTTTCCGTTTCTTTGCTTTACTTGCTTATCTCTTCGCCGGTTCTCGCTGAACACACGCGCCGCTGGCGGCAGTCCACGTATGAAGATTTCCTCAAGGGCACAGCCCACGGGGTCGCCGTGCGGAGCGACGGCCGCCTCGAACTCGCACCCAAATTCACCCTGCTTGCCGACGCCGACGCCTCTTACCTCTTCTCGGTCCACCTCGATCCGAAAGGCCTGCTGTATGCTGCCGGCGGCTCTCCCGCCAAGGTCTTCCGCTTCGATTCGAACGCAAAGCCTTCGGTCGTTTTCGATTCCACCGATCTCGCCGCGCAAGCCATCGCATTCGACTCGAAAGGCGCCCTGTACGTCGGCACTTCACCCGACGGGAAGGTCTACAAGGTTTCCGCCACGGGCGAGAAGTCTGTTTTTTTCGATCCCAAGACGAAATACATCTGGGACCTGGCTTTCGGCCCGGATGGCACGCTCTACGTGGCGACAGGGGATAAAGGGCAGCTCTTTGCGGTGACGCCCGATGGCAAGGGCGAGCTTTTCTACTCGAGCGAGGAAGCGCACATTCGCGTTCTCGCCTTTGACGCGAACAAGAATCTCATCGCCGGGACCGAGCCCAGCGGACGCATCCTCCGGATCTCACGCCCCGCAGGACAAAGCAGCGGCAAAAGCTCCAAGTCCGGCGCAGCGCCTGCCGAAGGCTTCGTCCTTTACGAAACCGCCAAGCGCGAGGTCACTTCGCTCGCGGTAGCTCCCGACGGAAGCATCTACGCTTCCGCGATTGGCGAGAAACCACGTGCCGGCGCGCCCGCACCCACCACGATCATCGCCACGCCGCAAGGCACCACGAGCATTACCGCCGGCGTCGTCGGTGCCGCACAAGTTCAGGGGCAGCTGCAACCCCCGTTTCTTCCCTTCCCTTCCGTGGTTTCGAGCAGCATTTACCGCCTCAGCCGGGATGGCGCGCCGGAAGAGCTCTGGACTTCCCGCGAGGACGTGGTTTACGCACTGGGGCTCGCTTCCGACGGGCGTCTCCTCGCCGGCACGGGCAACAACGGCGCGCTCCTGGCCATTGATGGACGCGGCGTTTTCGCGCAACTCGCAAAGGCCGGGTCCTCACAGATTACCGGCATCGTGGGAAATTCTTCCGGAAAGGTTTTTGTGTGCACGTCCAATCCGGGAAAAGTGTTTTCGCTCGGTCCCGAATATGAAGCCGAGGGGACGTTCGAATCTCGCTCTTTCGATGCCCAGCTGTTCTCGAAATGGGGGCGCGTCGAGTGGTGGAGCCCGCCTCCTGCTTCAAGCCCGGGCACTGCGCATGGCAACGACCCGCGAACCGAATTGTTCGTTCGCAGCGGTAACACGGATGACCCGGACAAGGAATGGTCCCGCTGGTTCGGGCCTTACACCAAATCGGGTAGCGCCACGGAAGCGCCGCCGGGACGTTTTGTACAGTGGAAAGCAGTGATTCACGATGGCCGCCCCGGGGACGGCGTCGATTGGGTGAGCCTAGCGTACCTTCCGCGCAATGTCGCCCCAGTTATCGACGGTATTGCGATTCAGGAACCTGGCGTCCGCACGCAGAGCCTGGCCGCCACCGCTACCGGCCAACCAACTACTGTCGCCCTTAAAATGCCGAGCGCTCCCAGCACGACCGGTGTGACCATCACGCAGAGCACGAGCCCTCGCTTCGAGCAGCCGCCCCAGGGTTTCGCGCAAAAAGGCTACCGGGCGGTGCTGTGGACCGCCCATGACGACAACGAAGACGAATTGCAATTTGCCGTCTACTATCGCGCAGAGAATGAAAAAGAGTGGAAGCTGCTGAAGGACAAGCTCGATCAGAAGTATTATTCCTTCGATACCGCAACGCTTCCCGACGGCGCCTATTACCTCAAAATCGTGGCTTCAGACGCTCCTTCCAATCCGCCGGCCGCTGCGCTCACCGCGGAACGCGAATCCGAGCGCTTCGAGGTCGACAACACTCCGCCAGTGGTCGAAGATCTGCGTGTAGGCCCGCCTTCCGGCAAAGCGGGCACAGGGCATCCTGTCTCTTTCACCGCACGCGATGCCGGCTCCGCAATTGATCACGCGCAATATAGCCTGGACGGCGCCGACTGGGTTCTTGTTTCTCCCACCAACAGCATCAGCGACGCCCCCGTTGAACACTACGCCTTCGGCATTTCGGCACCAGCTCCCGGCGAGCACACGCTTGCCGTCCGCGTCTTCGACAGCTTCGAAAACGTCGGCAGCGCTAAGGTCACCTTCACCGCGCCCGTCGCAAAACCGTAATCCAGGTGCCGTCGCGTGATCTCCGAGGAGGCACAAGAAGTGAAATCCATGCGCTTCGTCAAAAAGACAATCTTTTTTGTTTTGCTGCCGACAGCGGTCTTGCTCAAGGCTGCCGACGCACCAACGGTCACGGTGAAAGGCTACGTCCTGGACTCCGCGTGTGCCTTCACCAAGGGCCTCAGCAAACCCATTAGCAAACAATGCGCAATCTCTTGCGCCAACGGTGGTTCCCCGCTTGTGATTCTCGCGAATGACGGGACGATTTATTGGCCCATTACGGACACTACTCCTTCCAGCGGACAGAATTCCAAGCTCCTACCCTTTGCGGGAGACAAGGTGACGGCGACGGGCAAAATCTACGAGCGCGGCGGCTCGAAAGCCATCGTCATTGAAAAAGTAGAACCCCAGGCCTCCCAGAAATAGCCTCAACCGCAATTCGACCGCAGGGAGGCACATCCCAGTCCGGAAGTCGCGAAATCTCTGCTCCAAACCTCTCTTGCAAGTGATGCAAACGGGGGGGGTTCTTCTTTGACGCAAAACGGAGAACGGACGGCTTCAGCTCATCCACCGTTCCTGCACGGCGGCCGTCTGATATTTTTCGATTTCCACGCCGAAACCGATGCGCCCGTCTCCATAAGGCTCGTTGCGGACGTGCACCACACGTGCGGTGCAACGCATCTCCTGCGCACCGTTGCCGGTCACTTCCGCGGGCATGCGAATGGTGGCTTCGATGGGCATGCCGACCTGCAGGGGGGCCGAGGATGCGAAGAAAAAACCGCCCCGGGAAACGTTCAGCGCTTCGGTAAAGTGCTCGGTCTTGTCCGCAGCCACCCCCACCGCCCGGAAGCGCAACGGCGTCCGGTGGTTCACCCGTGCTAGCTGTCGGCGTTCGCTGGCTTTCATTGCGGCACCTCCTTCGCGCGAGGAAGGGTACTGACGGGGGCTCGCCGTGCGGAAGGTTAATCCAAGCGTATCAGAGAGATAGCTGGGGTCAAGTACCAAAGATGCCTGAGAAACGAATACCAGTACTTTTTCGGTCTTCACCGCTTTGAGTACTGCGGTTGAATGGTTAGAAAGCGCATCAAGTCTCGAGCGGACCGAATCGGGTGGGCGGTGGCCCACTTCAATTTCAGCAGCAGTATCTCCTCATCGCGCATGCCGCGAGCGCGGCGTAGCACGGCTTTGATCGTCGTGTTGATCGATTCGACGACACCGAAGCGCACCGCATGATCGCAAAAGGCGGCGATGCCGTTGATGTGTTTGAGCAGGAAGTCCCCGAGTCGCTCCATCTCGGGCAGCCGCTGCCAGCGCAACGCCTTGAACCATCCCATCAGGAAGCTGAGGACGCCGGGCCGCGTCTTGTACGTCCAGAGCCGATCGAGTTGCTCGCGCAGCACATAGGCCTTGAAGAGCCGCCGGTTCGCGACGAACAACGCCTGGAGCTCCGCGCGCTTCGATCCGCGGACCGTCTTCCACCGGCGCAGCAGCAGCCACCGCTTGCCACGCCCGTGCTCACGCATGACCGCGCCGGAGCGAAAAAACTCCTGGCGTCGGACTTCATCGAGCGCGGCGCTGGCGTGCTGGAGCACGTGAAACTTATCGAAGACGATCTCTGCGTTCTGGAGCGCGGTGCCGACCGCATTGAGATAGGGCCGATGTATGTCGGTGCAGACGGCGGTGATCGCGCTGCGCTGCCGGCCGGTCAAGTCCTCGGCCAACAACGCCGTGGCGGTCGCCTCGCTCCGGTCCTGACGCAACCCGATCACCTCGCCATGCACGACGTCCGACAGGACCGTCCAGAACCGTTGGCCTTTGCCGCGCTGAATTTCATCGAGCCCGATGTGCCGCGGCTGGCGTTTGACGCGCGTGCGATCCCACTCGGCGAGGAATGCGTTCTCGGCGCGACGGGCCTTCCCCCAGCTCACGCCGTGCCGGACGGCCGCGTGACTGGTCGGCATCGATTGACAGTCGACGCCGATCTGCTGTCGCAACCGTCGCGTGACGCGCGCCTTCGGATCGGCGAACTCGATCCGCTCGGTGCGGATGCCGCAGTGGCGACAGACGATCCGGCGCTGGCGATAGAGGAGCGTCACGTGATGCGCCGCCCAGGGCAGGTCGTCCCAGGTTCGATCGCGGGTCGACCGCACGCGTCCGGTGCGCCGCCCACAGCCGCTGCACGTGTAGCGCCGGACGCCGCGCCGCTCAATCCGAATCACCAGCCGGCCGTTCGCTTCTTCCTCCATCATCACCACGCGAAATCGAGACAGACCGAGAATCCACGTACAATTGCGTTGCGATCCCACCTGTCCTCCCCTTTGCTGGTAGCAAATCAAGAGAGAAGACCACCCAACTTCCGGATGGCCAAGTGGGATCGAGTCTTTGCGTCCAGGCCCCTGAGCCACTCTGACACGATCTATTCCGCGCGCGGGTGCCGATTTATCCCGAGTGGATGGGCAATACTGTCGGTCCGAACGGACGGTTGAACGGAGGATCCACACTTTTCCCGTGGCGCCTCAAAGAGGCAGGTCAGCGAGCCCGCGGGTCACGCTCGAGCCGGTAACGCCGCGGCACCTCGCCCGTCTAACCACTTATGCGCAACCTCAAGTTCGCGATCCGCACGCTTTCCAGCACTCCCTTCGTCACGGCCATCGCGATTGTCTCGCTCGCGCTCGGTATTGGCGCCACCGCTGGCATCTTTTCGGTGTTCCATCAGGTACTGCTGGAGTCGCTCGCGGTTCCCGATCCATCGGCACTCGTGAACTTGAGCGCGCCCGGCCCGAAGCCAGGCTTCGGGAGCTGCGGCCGCGAAGGTGACTGCGAAGTGGTCTTCAGCTATGCGATGTTCCGCGACTTGCAGAAGGTCCAAACCGTTTTCACGGACATCGCGGCTCACGTCGGCTTCGCCGCGCACCTCGCGTATGAAGATCGGACGTCGAGCAGCGAAGGGCAGCTCGTGTCTGGGAGCTATTTTCCCGTGCTGGAGCTGCAACCGGCGCTCGGCCGCCTGCTTAATTCGAATGACGACAAACTCGTCGGCGAGTCGCGCGTTGTGGTGCTCGGCTACAACTATTGGTCGTCGCGATTTGGGCTCGATCCAACGATCCTCAACAAACCGCTGATCGTCAACGGCCAACGCCTCACCATTGTCGGCGTCGTGCCGAAGGGCTTCGAGGGCACGACGATCGGCATGCAGCCGGCCATATACGTGCCGATCACGCTGCGCGAGATGCTGGACGCCAACTTCAACAGCTGGTCGCTCCGGACCGATTATTGGGCGTATCTGTTCGCGCGCCTGCGGCCTGGAGTCACGATCGAACGGGCGCGCGCGTCACTCGGCGCGCAGTATCACGCCATCGTCAATGATGTCGAAGCGCCGCTCCAGAAGGACATCAGCCCGCAGACGATGGCGCGTTTCCGCGCGAAGCCCATCCTCGTCGAAGCGGGCGGACGCGGCCAGAGCGTGGTTCCAGACCAGGCGAAGACGCCGCTGCGCCTGCTGCTCGGCGTCACGGCGTTCGTGCTGCTGATCGCCTGCGCCAACATCGCCAACCTACTGCTCGCGCGATCGGCCGCGCGCGCCGGCGAGATGGCCATCCGGCTCTCGATCGGCGCGAGCCGCGCGCGTTTGATCGGACAGCTCCTCACCGAATCGCTGCTGCTCGCGGTCCTCGGCGGAATTGCCGGCCTGGTCGTCGCACACTGGACGCTCGTGCTCGTCGCCTCGCTGCTGCCGCCGGAAGTGCAGCGCAGGATTCCATTCAGCATCAGCGGCACGGTCATCCTGTTCGGAATCGTACTGACGTTCGCCACGGGGCTGCTCTTCGGGCTCTTCCCCGCGCTCCACACCACGCGGCCGGACCTCGCCTCGGCGCTCAAAAACCAGGCGGGCCAGCCGTCCGGCGCGAAAGGTGCCGCGCGCTTCCGGCTGCTGCTCGCCACGTCCCAGATCGCGCTCGCGATGATGCTGCTCGCCTCGTCGGGTTTGTTTGTGAAGAGCCTGCTGAACATCAGTCGGCTTGATCTCGGATTCAAGGTCGATCACGTTGCCACGTTCGGCCTCTCGCCCGACCTGAACGGCTACTCGCCCGACCGCACTCGTGTGTTCTACCAGCGCCTCGAAGACGAGCTTCGGGCGGCGCCGGGCGTGACGGCTGTGACGGCGTCGAACGTGCTGCTGCTCGCGGGCAACAACCTGTCAAGAGGTGTCGCCGTACAAGGGTTCAAGGCCGGACCAGACACGGACAGCAACTCCCGCTACAACAGAGTCGGTCCGGGCTACTTCTCCGCGCTCGGCATCCCGCTCATGGCCGGACGCGAGTTCACGGATGCCGACACCGTGAATTCCGCGAAGGTCGCCCTCGTCAACCAGACGTTCGCAAAGAAGTTCGGCCTGGGGAACGACGCCGTCGGCAAGTTGATGGGATGGGCCCCGGGCGAAGGCTATCGGAGCAAACTCGACACGACTATCGTCGGCATCGTCAAGGATGCGAAGTACAGCGAAGTGAAGCAGAACGTGCCGCCGCAATTCTTCGTGCCGTATCGGCAGGACAAGGGGCTCGACGCGCTGCACGTCTACGTGCGGGCCTCGGGTGATGTCGCGCAGGTGGCGTCGGCGATCACCGCCGTCGTGAAACGGCTGGATCCGAATCTGCCCATCGAGGAGCTCGAGACGCTTCCCGAGCAGGTCCGCAACAACACGTTTCTCGATCGCATGGTGACGTCGCTGTCGGCGGCATTCGCGCTGCTGGCAACGCTGCTCGCGGCGATCGGTCTCTATGGCGTCCTCGCCTATACCGTCGCACAGCGCACACGCGAGATCGGCCTGCGCATGGCGCTTGGCGCGGCACCCGGTCGCGTTCGCGGAATGGTGCTGAGGCAGGTGGCGGTCATGACGCTCGCGGGCGCGCTTGTGGGCCTCGGCGGCGCGCTCGCCGTCGGCAAAGGGGCGCAATCGATGCTCTTTCAAATGACCGGTGCGGATCCGACGGTGCTGGTCCTTTCGACGGTTGCGCTGTCGCTGGTTGCGCTCTGCGCCGGCTTCATCCCCGCGCACCGTGCGTCACGGGTGGATCCGATGAGGGCGTTGAAATACGAATAGCCAATAGCTTGCATCGGTTTTCGAGTCCCTGCGCAGAGAGTGGGAATTCGAACCGGCTTCACGCGGCTCCGGAATAAGCGAATAAGCCAGTTGCGGAAATCGTCCAGTGCGCGAGCAGACCGCCCACCCCAACTGCGGTTCGCGCAGGCGGCCGGGTATCAGCTCAAATGCGTGTACTCAAATCGGTGAACAGCCTACTTTTTGAGGGGCCTTGACCGTGGCTGGCTTCCATGCCCTCGTGGCGCGAATCCTGCTTCCGCGGCCGTGGCCAGGTCCGAACCGCCGGGCGAGCAAATTCGGATTACAGGTTCAAGTGGATATAACGTTCGCTGCCGGCCGCCCCGCCGCGCCTCGGTTGACGATTTCCTTTCGTATCGTTTGTCCACACCCCCGGAATCGCGAATTTACACTTGGGGCAAGCGCCCTCGGTGATGCGATACTCCACCACATCGTGCCAGGAACGGCCGACCAGCAGCTCCTTGCACTTTGGACAATACGTGTTTGCCCCGTCGCTATAAATGTTCCCCTCATACACATAGTCGAGGCCCACCTCCATCGCAATCTGCCTTGCGTGATCCAGGGTAGCCGCCGGCGTCCGCGGCTTGTTCTGCAGCTTGAAGTCCGGATGAAACGCGGTAAAGTGCAACGGCACATCGGGCCCCAGGTGCGTCAGAATCCATTCCGCTAACTTCCGAGTTTCCGTCGGATCGTCATTCAATGTGGGGATCATCAAATTCGTGATCTCGAACCATACCTTTGTTTCCTTCTTCAACCATTCAAGCGTCTCGAGCACCGGCTGCAGATGCGTCAGCGTGATCTTCCCGTAGAAATTCTCGGTGAACGCTTTGAGGTCGACGTTCGCGGCATCGATGTGATCATAAATGTCATGAAACGCTTCGTAGGTGATGTAGCCATTCGTCACCATAACCGTTTTCAGCCCGTATTTTTTGGCTTCTTTGCTGATATCAATCGCGTACTCGCCCCAGATGGTCGGCTCGTTGTAGGTGAACGCCAGCGATTCGCATCCATACTTAATGGCCAACTGCGGGACATCCTCCGGCGCAATTTCCTGCGAGCGTACCTGGTCCGAGCGCGATTTGGAAATGTCCCAGTTCTGACAGAAGAAGCAGCCCATGTTGCAGCCTGCCGTACCCATGCTGAAAATGCGCGTGCCGGGAAGAAAATGATTCAGGGGCTTTTTCTCGATGGGATCGATCTGCAACGCCGCAGGCGAACCGTAACCCAGGTTGTAAAGCTTTCCGTTTTGGTTGATGCGGATGAAGCAGAATCCCGATTGGCCGGGATGAATGTGGCAATGCCGCGGACAAAGATAGCAGTGGACGCGTTCGTTCGCTTCCGATTCCCACCACCGTGCTTCGTGGAGTTCCCGCGTTTTCTGGAGGATCTTTAGCTCCAAGATGGACCCTCCTCTCAAACCAAATTATACCTCTGCAAATGCACTTTGATCCTAGGGGCCTCCTGCCTTACGGCCAGGCCCCTCAGCCTAGGCATAGATGGCCGCCCTCAGGCAGCGAAATCCGCGCCGAACATGCATGTTGAGTCCATTCACCTGACGGTTCGTTTGTTTTCCTTTGCCTCAAACCCAAGGCGTAGCACCCGGCGTCACAGCTCTTCAGCCTGCATTTCGTAGGCCCACGGATAGTTCGTTGGCTGGTGCCGGATCTTCGCTCCCTGCCAATCGAGCCTAATGCCAAGCACCGCGCGTGATGATACACGGCGGCACCCACGTATTCTGCGCGCAGTATGGGGCTCACTCAAAGGCACGGCGTTCGGGCTCGCCTCAGGCGATGCGCTCGTCGCTCACCGTTCCTTCGGCAGCCCGTGGAATGGTTCACGGGAATATGCCGGCTTCAAAGAACTTCCTTGCCAACCCGTCAGGCAGGGTGCCGGTGTTGGATGCGGCGCCGTTCCGCGGCCCAGTCGACAAAACGCTCCATGTGTCCGCGGTGTTTCCAGGTGAGATGGAAAAACTTGCGCGCGGTCAGGTCTGCCGCTTCTTTACCAAGAAACGTCTCAAAACGCCAGCGCATGTAAGGACTTTTCCACGGTTTCAAGCGATAACCTCGGGCGGCGTTCCAATAGTAGCTCAGCGTCCTAAACATTTTCTTTCCTTGCGCCATGGGCGAAAACGCGCTTTCAGATCCGCATTCCCCGGGGAAGCCACGCGGAACGGCCACTCTTTAGCAACCAGCGCCGCGGACCGCGGACGCGCTCTTGCAAGCTCACCTAATGGATCCGGGGAACGGAAGCTTGCCGGAAGGGCGCTCAAACGCGTGCTGCCTACCATAGAGCGGTTTACCGTGCTTTGCAAGCCATCTTCTTGGCATCTTCTTGGCTTCTTCTTGGCATCTTCTTGGCTTCAGCATCCTCGAGCGACAATTTCGCTCGATATCCCTATAATTCCTCCCTATGAAAAACGCTCCTTTCTTGAGATTCCTTTCGATCGCCCTGACGGTTTGCATTTCTCTGCCATCGGCCTATGCCCACGACGCAGTTTACGCGCGCAAAGGAATGGTGGTCGCGCAGGAACCACTGGCCGCCGATGTGGGTGTCGCGGTCCTGAGATCGGGTGGAAACGCCGTGGATGCGGCGGTTGCCGTCGGTTTTGCCCTCGCGGTAACCCATCCGTTTGCCGGAAACATCGGAGGCGGTGGCTTCATGCTCATCCGGCTTGCCGACGGCCGTACTACGTTCATCGATTTCCGCGAGAAAGCTCCCGGCAAGGCAACCCACGACATGTATCTCGACGCGAGCGGCAAAGTCACGTCAGACAGCTTGGTTGGCTGGCGCGCTGTGGGCGTCCCCGGCACCGTTCGCGGACTCGAGCTCGTGTTGAAAAAGTACGGCACCAAATCCTGGTCCGAACTCTTGCAACCCGCCATCCATCTCGCTTCGGCGGGCTTTCCAATTTCCTATTCGCAGATGCGTTCGTTTCACAACGCTGTCGATTTGCTCTCGCAATTCCCCGATTCGAAGCGCATCTTCCTCAAGGACGGCACCTTCTACGATTGGACCGAGAATTTTCAGCAGCCGGAACTGGCTCGCACCCTGGAACGCATTGCCCACAACGGCGCCAAGGAGTTTTATGAGGGCGAAACCGCACGCATCCTCGCGAGCCAAATGGAGAAAAACGGCGGCCTCATTACTCTGCAGGATCTTCGCGAATACCAATCCGTCGAACGGAAACCACTTGAAGGCGACTACAAGGGCTATCACATCATCACTTCTCCGCCGCCCAGTTCCGGCGGGGTCGGCATTCTGCAAATGCTCGCCATGCTCGACGGCACGGGCTACGAAAAATCCAAGGCCGGTTCCGCCACTGCCTATCACTACCTCGCCGAAGTGATGCGCCGCTTCTACGCCGACCGCAACCGATACCTTGGCGATCCCGATTTCGTGCACAATCCCATCACCGCACTTCTCAACCCCGCCTACATCAAAGCGCGCCGCGATTCCATCGATCCTGCTCTGGCCACGCCGAGCGACCAGATGAACCCTGGGCTACCAGCCGCCGTCGCGGAAGGCTCCGAGACCACGCACTACAGTATCGCCGATGAACAAGGAAACGTCGTCGCCGTTACTTACACGTTGAACGCGGGCTACGGCAGCGGCGTCACCGTTCCCGGCGCCGGCTTCCTCCTCAACGACGAAATGGACGACTTCGCCGGCAAGCCCGGCTCGCCGAATCTTTTCGGCCTCGTTCAAGGCGAAGCCAACTCGATTGCCCCGGGCCGACGCCCGCTCTCTTCCATGGTTCCCACCATCGTGCTGAAAGATGGCAAGCCGTTCCTGGTCCTGGGCGCCCCCGGCGGCTCCCGCATCATCACCGCCGTCTTGCAAGTGCTACTCAACGTCATGGATTTCGGGATGAACATCCAGGAGGCCATCGACTTTCCCCGCGTCCACCATCAATGGAAACCAGATCGACTTGACATCGAGCGCGGCATTTCCCCGGACACCATTGCCTTGCTCAAGAAGGATGGATACAACATCGAAGAAGCCAAGCCCGTGGTGATTGCCCGTGTCGAAGCCATCCTGCTCGGTGACGGCTGGCTCCAAGGCGGCCATGACGAACGCGGCTCCGGCAAAGCCGTTGGCTATTAGAGCAGCGGGTCCTTTATCCGCGATGTTGTCATCAGCTGTTCCCTGTATCCTGGTTTAGCGTTACAAGAAGACTGGCGTAATGGTGATAGGGTCCGCGGAAATGAGCCTACGGGATATCTCAATGGCACCGCCAATCGTAAACCAAGCGTCGTCAACCGCCGGAAAGCGGCGAAGCAGGCGTTTTTCCTTCATCTCCCCGGTGGAAGCGACCTGGCAAGAGCCTAATGGCAGAATCTTCCGTGAAGCGGGACACGCCACAGAAGTAAACGATCAGGGTGGCCTGTTGGAGATGAAGACGTACCCGGCGGTGGGCACTCAGCTCGAGATAACGAACCTTCTTTCCCATGAATCCTCGCACGCCCGCGTTGTCGGCGTCCGCCGCAACGCCGAAGGCCGTTTGCTCGGCGTTGCCGTCGAGCTTGTTGTCCCGAGTGACACGTTCTGGGGCGTGAATTTCCAGCTAAAGAAAGCCTGCGCGGACCTCGTCAAGCTGGAGTACGACATGCGCTCGGGCTCGGTCGATCAGCGTGTCCTCGGTGAATTCCGCGACGCAGTTGATAATGTGCGCAAGACCGCGTGGGCTGTTCAAGAGTGGCAAGAGCGCCAATCGCGGCAGCAGGATCCACTATCGGTGCTTCCCTTGCTTACTGCGGAACGGATCCGAAGGGCTACTCAGCTCTGTGAGGCCATAACCAGCGCCCCAGCCACAGAGGAGGTGACTCGCCATACCGTGGGGATTGAGGAATTTCTACGAGTCATCGAGCGCGTCCACCAAAACCTCCTCGATCTGTTCAAGGACCGCGAATCCTAACCGGGCTAGGGCAGCAGCGTAAAGTTCACCTGGATGGTGGTGTCGACTTCGACGGGCTCGCCGTTCAACAGAGTGGGCTGATAGCGCCACTGGCTGACGGCTTCGACGGCGGCGCGCGCGAGGTCCGGATTGATCTGGCTGCTCAAGACTTCCAGCGAGTGCAGTGTACCGTCCATCCCTACAACTGCATGGAGCAGGACTGTGCCCTGTGCGCCCGCAGCTTTGGCGCTGGCAGGGTAGATGGGTTGGACCCTGGTGATCACTTTGGCCGCCTCCACGCTTCCGCCAATGCGGATGCGCACCGCCTTTCGCGTCCCGGGAGTCTCTTCCGAAGGCAAGACTTTCGGCGAACCTTCGGCCTTTACATCTACGGTTTCGTTCATGCCGCCGATGTCCAGTTTGGCGTTCAGCGCGAGGTCGCGGCCGGGCTCCAGCACGACTTGCGGAGCGCGGTGAACGGCAAACCCGGGCTTGAGCACTTTCATTTCGTACTCGCCGGCGGGCAAGGCCTTAAAGATAAAGTTGCCCTCGCCGTCGGAAGTGGTCATGTCGATGGTGTTCGCCTTTTGGTTGGTCATGATGATGGTCGCGTTCGGAATGGCCCCATCGCTCGGATCAAAAATGCTGCCCGTGAACTTCCCCGCCAGGTTCTGACCCGGAAGCCGCAGCGCCGCGAGTGGCAGCAGCAAGCACAGGGCGGCGACTTTCAGGAGCAGCCCCGTTCTTCGCGAAACTCCACCGCGGTTTAGATTTGGATTCAACATGGCAATAAATCTCCTTTCTAGATTCGACGGGCGAGCAATGGCAAGTGCCGCCGACCAGCCGCGATGCGCATTCTTGAGCGTCCGCGCAAGATCGAGCAATTGCTTTGCATACCGGGAGGCTTCCACTCCGCTGTTCAAGACGGAATCATCGCAAGCGCGTTCACTTTCTCGTCGCAAACTCGCGGCTGCGAACCACACCAGCGGATGGAACCAGTAGAGGCCGCGAGACAGTTCGGCACAAATCTGCACCAGCCAGTCGTGACGCGCGATGTGCGCGAGTTCATGGGACAGCACGACCTCTCGGCGCGCCTCCGACCATTCTGCTGCACCCGCGGGAAGCAAGATGCGAGGCCGCACAATCCCCCAAGTCAACGGCATCGACCCGGCATCCGCGCATTCGAGCACCCGCACGCGACGCGCGATTCCGAGTTGGCCGCAGATGCGCACAACGGTTTGTGCCCAATCCTCGCCGGCAACGGGAGTCGACCGCGCGGAAATCCATGCCAACCGCGCCAAGCCTCCCAGCAGGCTCACCACGACAAACAAAGTGCCAAGAGCCCACAGGAGCAGAATCAAGTTGAACATCTGACCGGAGAGCGGCGAAGCCGTGGCGGCATCGATCACCATCGAGGGCAACCCCTGAAAAGTGGTGTTTTTCATGGCTGCATGACCCGTGCCCAGGAATCGGGCGACGTTGCCGAGGGTCGCGGAATGCCAGGACGGAAGCAAAAGCATAAGAACAGGGAGGGCCATAGAAGACGCCATGCCAAGAGCCCACACGTAATGCCGCCTGGTGGCGGAATGGTGGCGCAAGAGGTATGCTGCGCTAGCCGCCAGCCCTAAAAGCAAGGTGGTCTTCGCGGCGCAACTCAACAGGAACCAGAGCGCGAGCAGAGAGGTGCTTGGTAGGTTCATAGTCAGCTTCCCTTTTTGCCGTTGCCGATGAGGGTTGCCAGTCGATCGAGCTCTTCGGAGGAAATGCGTGAAACTTCTCCGCCGAGCAGGGCTGCGACGGCTTTCTCCGTGGAGCCTTCAAAGAACGTTTCGACCAGATGCCGCAGCGCGGAACGCCGCGCGACTTCGCGTGGCACGCAAGGAACATAAACGTATCTCAGCCCGTGTTCTTCATGACGGACGTGCCCTTTCTCTTCGAGCACCCGCAGCTGTGCCCGCACCGTCGAATAGTTTGGTTTGTCGGCAAGTTGAGACAGCACTTCCCCTACCGTGGCGCGTTCCAGCCTATAAAGAATGTCCATGATCTGTCGTTCGCGCCGGGAAAGAGCGGTTGGTGCTAGCCTTCGCTTCATCCTTCCTCACTTATGCTACTTTTGTAGCAGCTATGCTATAAATCTAGCATCCTGATAAGCGCTGTCAATAGTTTTTTTCTGCGCACCGTTAAGCGCGACCCTCTGTGGCGCCTTTCCCCGGTCTCCTGCCGCCGTTTGCCGGTGATTCCCTGCCCCCGGCCGAATCCCGCGTGCGCCTCCCCTGGGGCACCCCTATTCTCCCTTTGCGGCCAGGATCACGGCCCACGCGGGGTCCACATGCTAAAGCGGCAGACATCCTCGAAGAGCTTTCACGCGGTTGCGGGCGCGCTCCTTCTGAGCCTCGGCCTGCTCATGCTATTCGCCAATCTGGACGAAGTCGCGACCCATATCAGCAACTCCCTCTCCCCGACCCCGGGCGCTCTCGGCGCCGCGGTTGAGATTGGCCTCGCGGGGATGCGCGCCGTGCAAACCTACCTCTTCGACCAACCCGCATTTCAGGCCGGCCTCCGCTCGATCTTGCTGTCCCTTTGGCCGCTGATTCTGGTTATGATCGGAGCTACACTTTTGCAAAACGCGATTGGCAAGCGTTACGCGAAGCCGAGGTTGGCTCGGACTTTTTCCACACGGGAATACGAACGTGAATCTTAAGCGAAGGGCGGAGGGGCGCGGGAACTACAGGAGAGTTTTGTGAGCGACGAACACAATTTCGACCCGAAAAAGTTAAGCGACGACCTCCGCGACGCGGCTCGTAAATTCAAGCACGATATCCACGAGCAGATTCATCGCAACATTCACGATAGCCTGAATTGGCAAAACGACACCCAGGGCAGGCGGCGCGGCCCTCTGGTGGTTGGCATAGGCCTTCACGGTCGTGGCCGTGGCGGCCTCCTCATGGGCGCCATTCTGGTCCTCGTCGGGCTTGCCTTCCTACTCGATCATATGGGGTATCTTTCCGTGTATTCCCTGTGGCGCTTCTGGCCCCTGCTCGTGGTGCTGGCCGGAGTCGTCAACTTGGTTTCGCGCAACCGGCCCTGGGGCGTTTTCCTGATGGCTGTGGGCGTCTTGCTCCAACTGAATCAATTGGGGATCACGCACTTTGGCTGGCGAGATTTTTGGCCGATGATGCTGATCGCCCTCGGCATTCTCGTGTTATGGGCATCGTTCGGTTTGCGCAAAAGGCCCCCGGTCGCCGCATCGACGGGAGGCGACCCCCGCACGACGCTGAATGAGGCTGTTGTCTTCGGAGGTTTGGAACGCCGCATGATCAGCCAGGATTTTCAGGGCGGGGATATTACCGCCATCTTCGGCGGCGTGGATCTGGATCTCACCGAGGCGCACATCCTGGGAAACGAGGCCACGCTGGCGATTACCGCGATCTTCGGCGGTGTGGAACTTCGTATCCCCGTGGGGTGGCAAATCGCGTTCCGTGGTGCGCCCATTTTCGGCGGCGTCGAGGACAAAACGCGAACCGCCCACGTGGATGACCCCGCTAGCCCGGTCAAGACTCTGGTGATCACTGGCGCGGTCATTTTTGGCGGACTGGAAATCAAAAACTAAACTCGTCCAATGCACCCACTGTTCACGCGCAGTCGGCTGAGCCTCTATCTGCTAGCTTGGGTCCCGCTCGTGGCCACCTCCATCTACATACTCGCGGCTCGAGGAGGGCTCGCTTGGTGGCAAGCGGCCGCAATCGCTGTGCCGGTGTTTCTGTTTTACGCTTTTCTTTGTCTTTTCGCCTGGTACCCGTGTCGCGCAACTCCCCTGGGCAGAGTCGGGTTCCTTCGGCTGCTGTTGACGCACTTAATCGCTGCCGTGTTCATCAGCTTCATCTGGATTCAGGTTAGCGGCTTGCTCGCCTACGCGGTTCTCAGCCCCAAACAATTCGAAGGGCTCAAGGGCCGATTCGGTTCACAAGTGAACGCCGTCAATACCATCGGAATCCTTCTTTATCTGCTCTCCGTCGCTTTCCACTACGTTCTCATCGCCATGGAAGATTCGCGTCGCGCAGCCGCGCAAGCGACCGAAGCGCGCATCCTTGCTCGCGACGCTGAATTGAGGGCGCTGAAAGCCCAGGTGAATCCGCATTTCTTGTTCAACAGCCTCAATTCCATTAGCGCTCTCACGAGCATCGATCCCACCAAGGCTCGCGAGATGTGCATCCTGCTCTCGGAATTCTTGCGGCTGACCCTCGGCCTGGGAGAGAAAAGCGCCATCCCCCTTTCCGAGGAACTCGCTCTGCTGGAACGTTTCCTGGCCATCGAAAAAGTGCGCTTTGGCGCACGCTTGCGTGTCGAAGAAGAAATTCAGGAGAAGTCCAAATCGCTGCTCGTTCCGCCACTGGTCCTTCAGCCTTTGGTGGAAAACGCAGTCGTGCACGGCATCGCCAACCTTCCTGAAGGCGGCGTCATTCGACTCGCTTCGGAGTTCCAGGAGGGCCGGCTCTTGTTGACAATTGAAAACACGTTTGATCGCGAGGCCACCATAACCCGCCGCAACGGCATGGGCCTGGCCAATGTCCGCAAGCGCCTGGAAGGCCGCTACGGAACCGACGCCAGCATACGCGTGGATTCGCAAACGGACCATTTTCGAGTGGAGTTGTCCATGCCCGCGGAAATCGGAGACCTGCGCAAGTGATGAGCTCGCAGAAGAGAATCGGCGCCCTGATTGTAGACGACGAAGAACTCGCGCGTCACGTCATCCGCGAACTACTCATTCCTCATACAGAAATCAAAGTGCTTGCCGAGTGCGCTAACGGATTCGAGGCGCTAAAGGCCTTCGCCGAGAACAAGCCGGAATTGGTTTTTCTTGACGTGCAAATGCCCAAGCTCACTGGATTCGACGTCCTCGAGCTTATTGGCGAAAACGCCTGCGTGATCTTTACCACCGCCTACGATCAATATGCCATGCGCGCCTTCGAGGTGCACGCCGTCGATTATTTGCTGAAGCCCATCGGCAAGCAGCGCTTCGAGGAAGCCTTGGAACACGCCAAGCGCAGGCTCGGCGAGAAGATGCCGTCCGCACAGCAACTCGCCGACGCCGCCCGCCCTTCGCAGCAGTTTCTCGAGCGCGTGGTCGTCAAAGACGGCACGCGCGTCACGCTTATTCCCATCGCCAAGCTCGATTACGTCGAGGCTCAGGACGACTATGTGGCCCTCGCCAGTCAGGGCAAAAAACATCTGAAACAGCAAACCATCGCCAGCCTGGAAGCCTGTCTCGACCCAAAGAGTTTTGTGCGCATCCACCGCTCCTACATCGTGAATCTCGAACGAGTCGCGCGCATTGAGCCGTACGGCAAGGACAGCCGGCTCGCCATTCTCAGCGACGGCGTGCGCCTTCCGGTGAGCCGCGCCGGCTACGCCCGCCTGCAGTCCCTCCTCGGCGAGCGAAAATAACGCACGACATGGAAACGCTCACACCTCAGTGGACGGGCTATGAGTTGGCGGACAGCGGCGATGGAAAGAAGCTCGAACGGTTTGATGACTTCATGCTCATCCGTCCTGAAGCACAGGCAAGGTGGAGACCGGCGCTCCCGGAGCATCGGTGGGAAGCGGCGCACGGCGAATTTGTGAAAACAACCCGTGGGCAGGGTGAGTGGAAATTCCGCAAACCCGCGCCCAAACGATGGATGATGCAGAGAAAGAATTTGAAATTCTGGGTGCAGCCCGCGCCCTCGGGACACCTTGGAGTGTTTCCGGATCAGGCGTGCCATTGGGACTGGATCGAGGAAGCGGCCAGACTCGCGGCGGACCCCGTGAAGCTGCTGTGCTTGTTCGGGCACACCGGCCTCGCGGCGCTGGCGGCGGCTGCGGCGGGCGCGCAGGTGACGCACGTGGATGCCTCCCGCAAAGCGGTGGCCTGGGCACGCGAAAATCAAAGTCTGTCGGGCCTCGGCACCCGCCCGATCCGTTGGATTGTGGAAGACGCGCTGACCTTCCTCAGGCGCGAGGCGCGACGCGGGAATCAATACAACGCCATGGTGCTCGATCCGCCAAGGTTCGGACGCGGTCCCCACGGCGAGATTTGGAGATTGCGGGATTCTCTTCCTGAATTGCTTCGTGCATGCGCGAGGATTCTGAGCACTCGACCCGTGTTTGTTCTGCTGAATGTCTATGCGACGGTGCTGACCCAGGGACGGATGGAAACAGAAGCCGAAGAATTGCACTCACACATCAAAACGATGCTTGGAGAATCCCGGACAACCGTGAGCGCAGGCGAGCTGGCCGTTCAAGATGCGGCAGGACGAAGAATTCCCGCCTCCGTTTTCGCCCGGGCTCGCGCATGAAACGATCAGGGTCCAAACCTTCCCGCACCTTACCAAGAACAGCGGCGCGGCTGAAGGTTCGAATTCGAGGAAGGCCTCGGATTTCGATGAACGAAAGGCGGCTTTTGACTCAAGCGAGAGCATCCAGGCGCCGAGACATGCTCATATTCTGACATACTGAGTTCGAGCTGCCTCGCTGGCCGGAACGGCAGTTAAGGCTTTTGGTGGCGATCTCTATAGAATTCACTCGCACGATTCCAATTCTGCGCATCTTCAGCTCGGAGAAAGCCAAGGAATTCTACATTGGCTGGCTTGGTTTCAAGATCGATGGGGAACACTGCGAGCAAAACACTCCCAAATACGTGCAAGTTTCCCGAGGCCATCTTGTCCTATACCTGAGCGAGCACCACGGGGCGTCTCGGTCGAAATGCAGAGGCTTGACGAATTTCACCGCGAGGTCCTTGGGAAGAACTACAAGTGCAACCGTCCGGGGCTGGAACATACGCCTTGGAAGGCAAGGTGCTGTGAGGCGATTGATCCTTTTGGCAACCGCATTCGGTTCAACGAACACGCGGCGAAGTAGCGGGTCGTCCTCATAGTTTAAGGCCAAACCGGGCCAGCATCTCCCGGCGCCCCAGCATGGTGACACTCAGGATCCTGCTGTCGAGTTCCTGGGTTACCCATGTTCTTTTTAGTGCAACCTTCAGAAGGGCGGCCCCCACCGCGCCGCCGAGATGCGGCCGCCTCTCACTCCAGTCCACGCACGCAAACGCGAAACGGCGCCGCAGCGCACGGGCGGCAGGTACATCGACTCCCAGCCCTTGAAGTCCTGTGGCTCCCTTGGCCGTGAGCTCGTACGCGTTGGCGTCCGAGGAATCTCCCGCCAGCCATCCCATCGTGCGAATGCGGTCGTGAAGCGCAACGCCCAGACTGCCTGCAATGTGATCGTAGCAAGTCCGCGCGGCGCGCAAAGGTTCGGGCGTGTTTGGGACAAAGGTGTCGCGCGTTCCGCCGGCAAGGACACTCAGTGCTTCCAAGGCGGCCGCCACGTTCGGCCCTTCCAAGCTGTAGTAGCGATGTTTCCCTTGCGCGCACACTCTGAGAAGTCGCTTGGCCACGAGCCGCTGTAAGTGGACGCTGGCGGTCGACGGGCTCACGTCGGCCAGCATCGCGAGTTCCGTGCTTGTACGCGCACGGCCGTCCGCCAGGCAGTAGAGCATGCGCGCCCGCGCCGGTTCGCCGATAGCCGCGGCGATCGAGGATGCCGCAGCATCCGCGGTTTCCACATTCATGATTTGATGATAAACGAAGTGTAGATGTTGGGCAACCCGGATCATTCTAAAAATGGGCCGGACCGCACGCTCGCCCCACGGGTTCACGCGTCGCGAAGCTCTATGAGTCCTCTCGGCGACAAGTATGGCTTTGCCCGCTGGCGTGCCTCCGGCCCCTCCCCGTTAGGAGAACCTCGATGGCCATCATCTGCGTCATTCGCGACCAGATCGATCCATTCCAGCAAAGACGCTTTCAAGAAATACGCGGAGGAACCGCTGCAGCAGCCATCTGGTCGGATACCTTCTTCCTTACGAAGCCACAAACGACATAGGGTGGGGGCCGGTCGCGCTGGCAAAAAGAAGCGGTGCCTCTCTGGGAGGTCCGACCGATTTTCGGTGCCGGTTCAAACGCTCGGCTTAGGCGAGCTTCTTTACCCAGATGCGGCTGGTGGCGGGCTTGCCCAGATGCAGCGTCTTTCCGTCCACGCGCAAGGTCATGGTCTCGTCGTACTCGCGCTTCAGCACGTCGACCGTCGTGGCCGGGCGCAGATGTAAGCCTTCCAGGAATTCCAAGAAGCGCGCGTCCTTTTCGTACACACAAAGGACTTCGCCCGAGTCCTTCGGACGCAAATCCGCCAGAAGCACGGCACCCTGCCTTCGCAGCGTGGCGATGCCTCCGCGCATAGGCACACCGTGCGGGCAGCTCTTTTTGCTCCCAAAGCGCTTGATCAGCAGCGCCTCCACTTCGGGCGAAATGGCGTGCTCCAGCCGCTCGGCCTCATCGTGGGCCTTCGCCCAGGAAAGTCCGATCACATCCGTCAGCAGCATCTCCGCGAGTTGGTGCCGCAGCGCCAGATGTTCCGCAAACTTTCTCCCCTTCCGCGTCAGAGAAATCTGCCCGCTGCGATCCACGCGCACGTGCCCGTCGCGCGTCATGCGCTTCAGGGCCGCGGTCACCGCGGGTGGCGTAACCTGCAGTTCTTCCGCGAGCCGCGCGCTAATCGGCGTCTGATTCTCCTCCAGCATCTCCCAGATGGCTTTCAGGTAGTCTTCTTGCGATACGCTGGTTTTTTCTCGCCGCAACGACGCTCCTATCTTGGCGCTTTCCGGGCTTGCCGCTGCTCCCTCAAGCTAAACGCGAGCTGATTTACGCGCCGCTGGATGCCTTCGAAGACGCGCTGATAGGTTTCTGGGTCGGCGCCGAAGGGATCCTGAACGAGCCAGTCTTCCACATTTTCCCGGCCGCGGAAAATTTCTTCGCTCGCCATTCCGGACATGTTGATGATGAGGTCCGCCGCTTCCACAGCTTCTTTCGCGAGGACATCGGAGGTTAGCCCGTTCGCAGAATAGCCATTTTTCCGCAACGTCTGTTTCGTTAGCTCTGCGACATATCCCAGAGGATAGAACCCCGCGCTGGACGCCTCAATCACATCGGCTGCGTCATAGCGGGAAATCGCTTCCGCCATCGGGCTCCGGCAGGCGTTCCCCACGCACACGAACAGTACCCGAATGCGGTGAGAGCGAGAAGCTCCCGGCGCCACGCTCTTTGCCTTTTTCACGATGAGGACTTGCCGCCGTTAGCGGACTTCTTTGCCCGTGCCCTGGCCAAGCCCAGAAAATGCTCGTGCACGGTGGTGTCGTCTGTCAACTCCGGATGAAAGGTCGCGGCCATGATGTTTTGGCGCTGCACCAGCGCGGGTTTTCCCGCGTATTCTGCAAGAACCTTTACGCCCGGGCCGACGCGTTCGATCACCGGCCCGCGAATGAATACCATCTCGAGCGGCTCTTTTTTGAGCGTAGTGGGCCCGCTCACCACGTCGCTGGCGATTTGCCGGCCGTACGCGTTGCGAACCACGGTCATGTCCATCAGCTTCAGCGAATCTTGCCGAGGATGCTTCACGTCTTTCGCCAGCAGAATCGCCCCCGCGCACGTGCCAAAGATGGCCCCTCCATGCTCGGCAAACTTCACAATCTTGTCGGCCAGCCCTTCTTCCTGCAGGAATTTCAGCTGCGTGGTGCTCTCGCCGCCCGGCAGAATCAGCCCGTCGCAACCTTCCAGATCGGCGGGCGTGCGCACTTCGGTCGTTTGCGCACCGAGTTGCTGCAGCATCGCGGCATGCGCTTCAAAATCCCCCTGCACCGCTAGAATTCCGATTTTCACTTTGCTCGCCCCATGATGATTTAGGGTGATTCTGGGATCGGGCAAACCCCGCCCCGACTGTGACAAAAACACTTAAGAAAGGATGGTCAAGATCTCCGGCGTCAACACGACCGGCCTCACCAACCACGGGTCGACAACAGGTCTTTTTCGTCCATCTGCCGCACGTCCAGCCCTCGCATGGCCTCGCCCAATTCCTCGTGCGCTTCGAGCACGGCCTTCGCATCCTCAAAGTGCGTGGCCGCTTTCACCACCGCTTTGGCGCGCGCCTCGGGATCGCTGGACTTGAAAATCCCCGACCCGACGAACACCGCTTCCGCTCCCAGCCGCCGCACCAGCGCAGCGTCGGCGGGAGTGGCGATTCCCCCCGCAGAGAAATTCGGCACCGGCAGCCTCCCGGTCTTGGCGATCTGCCGGACCAGCTCCAGTGGAGCGCCCAGTTCTTTGGCTTCGTGCATCAATTCGTCGTCGCGCATGGTCGAGAGCTTTTTCATCTGGCTCATGATTGCGCGCATGTGACGCACAGCTTCCACCACATTGCCCGAACCCGCTTCGCCCTTTGTTCGAATCATCGCCGCGCCTTCGGCGATGCGCCGCAGCGCTTCGCCGAGGTTGCGCGCGCCGCAAACGAACGGCACGCGGTAATCATGCTTCCAGATGTGGTTCTCTTCATCGGCCGGCGTCAGCACTTCGCTCTCGTCCACAAAGTCCACCTCGAGCGCCTGCAAAACTTCCGCTTCCGCAAAGTGCCCGATCCGCACCTTGGCCATCACCGGAATGGTCACCGTGCTCATGATTTCACGGATGACTTTGATCGATGCCATGCGTGCCACGCCGCCTTCCTTGCGAATATCGGACGGCACGCGCTCCAAAGCCATCACCGCGCAGGCCCCGGCGTTTTCGGCAATTTTCGCCTGTTCCGCGTTGGTCACGTCCATGATCACGCCGCCCTTCAGCATCTCGGCGAGGCCGACTTTCACGCGCCATTCATTCGAGCCTTTGCCGCCGTTGCCGCTCCCATTTGGCTTTTTCACGTCCATCTTGTTTCTCCTCTCCGCTTGAAACTGTCTGAATTCCCAATCCCAGAATCGCTTTATCGCGGTGCGATAATTACGAAGCGCCCGATGCCCCGCGCGAGCACGTCGCCGCTCCCGTTGCGTATCTCGCCCGTCAGGAACAAATTTCTTCCGTGCATTTCTTTCTCGCGTCCTTCAACCACGATCTCTTTATCTACCGCCACCGGCTTCAAGTATTCCACGCTCAACTCGGCGGTTACGGCGCGAACTTCGCGGAAGCGGCAGACTTTTCCCATGGCCTCATCCAGCAGCAGCGCAATGATTCCGCCGTGCGCAAAGCCTCCGCCGCCTTGATAGCGATTCCCCAGCACGAACCGTCCAACGATCCTGCGGTTCACATTGTCCTGCTCAAACGTCAGTTTCATGCCAAAGGCGTTGTCTCCGCCGCAGCCAAAGCATTGGTTCGTGGGGTTTGGCTCGAGGCTGATGGTCTCGCTCAATGCGTTGCTCGCCGCCTCTCTTCCTTGCTTCCTTAGCTCCTTAGTCCATCACTTCAGACCAAGGCCACCCGGCTGCGTTCCGCCCTGCGCACGCCACGCTGCCGCTTGCGCATTTCCACCTTCAGCATGTCCGCCAGCGTAGCCACGCCGCGTGCAATTTGCTTCTCGTCCAGGCTGGCAAATCCCAGCCGCAGCGTGTTGGGCAAAGGACTCTGCACGTAGAAATAGCGGCCCGGCGCGAATAGCACGCCGCGCTCCTTCACGTGAATCAGAAGCTCGCTGGCGTCAAACCCCGGCGGCAGCTCCAGCCACATGCACATCCCGCCTTCCGGCCGATTCCACCGCGCCCCTTCCGGCATGTGCCTTCGCAAAGCCTCGTCGAGCGCCGCCAGCCGCGCGGTGTATACCTTGCGCATTTTCGCCAGGTGCCTGCTGAAAAGACCGCGGCGCAAAAATTCCGCTAGCGTAGCTTGTGCCAATTGATCGGTATGCAGGTCGGTACTCTGCTTCACCACGCGCAGCCGTTCGATTGCTTGAGGCGGCGCGACAATCCATCCCACTCGCAATCCCGGGAAGGCTACCTTCGCGAAACTGTCAATGTGAATCACCAGATTCGAGCGGTCCAGCTGCTTCAGCGACGGCACGCGCTCTTCCCGCGCATGCAGCCTTGCGTAAA
>DATAIH010000303.1:0-31961 GCA_036262755.1 Candidatus Acidiferrum sp. | reverse complement strand
GGGTTAGCCACAGGCCTGAATTGTCGACTTGGGCCACTTCTTTGCAGTAAACATTTCGAAGCTTGGGGTGAAATGCATCCTGCAGCGGGATTGTAACCTAAGCGAGACGGTGCGGCCCAAGAGAGCCGAGAAAATCGAGGAGGAATTGAGGATGGACGAGAACCTGGATAACCAAGAGCATCATGAAACTCAGCCGCTGGCCGGATGGGAATCGCGTCCGGCGGGGATCAACCGCGGGCTGCTGATCGGCGCGGTGGCGCTGTTAGTCGTCGCCGCCTTTGCCTTTGGCTACGGTTACCGGCAACAAATCGCGGTCGGGCATTTGACCGCCCAGCAAACCGCGGCCAGCGCCACAATCGATCAGCTGCAGGGCCAGCTCAATAGCGTGAACACAAAGGTGAATGACATGGCCGCGGCCCAGCAGCAGGCAGCGCAGCAAGCGGCTGCGCAACAGCAGACCCAAGCTTCGCCGGGAGGCAAGCGCCCGGACAAGCGCTACAAACAATTGCAGGCCGAACTGGCCGACCAAGGCAAGCAGTTGAAGGAAACACAGGACCAGGTTGCCAAGAACCGCACAGATCTAGAAACCAGCCTCACCTCCACGAAAGACGAGCTTAACGGCTCGATCGCCAAAACACACGATGAATTGGTCGTGCTCGAGAAGCGCGGCGAGCGAAATTACTTTGAATTTGACCTGCAAAAGTCCAGGCAGTTCCAGCGCTTCGGCCCGATCACGCTGTCGCTGCGCCGGACCGATGCCAAGCACATGAACTATGACCTGATGATGGTTGTCGACGACAAGCAACTAGCCAAAAAGAAGGTGAATCTCTACGAGCCCATCTGGATCCATACGGAAAGCATCGGGCAGCCTGTGCAAATCGTGGTGAACAAGATCGGCAAGAATGCGGCTCACGGGTACATCAGCGCGCCGAAGTACAAGGAGTCCGAGCTGGCCTCGGCCAGCGCGAGCGGGGCGACTCTGACGCCGGTTTCCGCTACTACCACTCCTAGCGCACCGGCAGACCCGAACCGGCCGAATCCGCAGCCGGAACAGCCGCAGCCACAGCAACCACAGACTCAGCAACCACCGACACAGCAACCGCAGCAGCCGTAACGGGCTAGCAAGCGGCTGCGGTAAGTCTTCCACTTTTTTGTTGGTTTGGCCGGCAGGGCGTCGCCGAGACGCCCTGCTTTTTTCGCGCCGTCCGCGAAAAACCGGGGCGGCTGCTTGCGGTTTACGGGGGCTCTGCCGGACTTGAGGACCCCGGGTGTGCGCTTCGCAACCCGCGCGTGCACCTAGCCGGGGTGTTCTCGTCGAATTCATCCACGAAGACTTCTGCATGCAGCTGATGATGACGAGTGCGGGCAAGCGTGAGCTCCGACCTAGCCAGTTGCGGCCTTCTTCTTATAGCCGTCGCAGGAGAGAACGGGAAGCCGCGGATATTTGGGAAACTTCGGATCGCGGGCAGAGAGTTCGCAGAGAAGAAACGTCGAGCCGCGGTCGGATTTGACCGGGCGGGCGTGGATACAATCGGCACAGAGGCCGGCGTTCCGAGCTCGGTTGGTCACGGCAGAGTTCTTGGCCACGGAAAAAGCATAGCAGCAGCCCGCGGCAAATGAGTTAAAGCCGCACGCCACGAACGCAGCTCGAGACTAGCCTGCAATCCCTAGTGCGCCGACAGGCGGCTCCGGGCGTCCTTGATTCTTGCGAGGAACCGGCGCGCGAGCTCGTGAATGCGCTCTTCCTGCTTGCACTCCAACGCCTCCGTGGGAATCAGCTCACCACCCACGCCCAGCGCCGACGCGCCCGCCAGGATGTAATTGAGAGCCGTCTGTTGATTCACTCCTCCCGCAGCCACAAAGGGAATGTGCGGAAACGGCGCCTTCAACGCCCGGATGTAATGGTCGCCGCCAAGTGGCGCACAGGGGAAAATCTTGATGAAGTCCGCACCGGCTTTCCACGTGTGGATGACCTCGCTCGGTGTCAATGCGCCAGGAATAACGAGCAGGCCTTTCCCGCGGGCAAATTCCACCACTTCGCGAATGAAGCCAGTGCTCGTCAGGAATTTCGCTCCCGCATCCGCGCAGCGCTCCGCGGTTTCCAAGTCCAGGACCGTGCCCGCGCCAACAACCATTTCGGGAAGGCTCTCGCGCAAATCGCGGATCACCTCGAGCGCTCCCGGAACCGTCATGGTGATTTCAGCAATGGGGATTCCTGAGCGATTGAGAGCCTCGGCCGCGTAGCGTGCCTGCTGGGCAGAACGCACGCGAACGCCGGGAATGATCCCAATCTCCTCGATGCGTGCTCGGACCGCTTCCTTTTTCAATGATCCGGCTCCCTGATTTTCAAGGACTTCGTTTGACCCATGACCGGAGAACGGCGGGTATTTTATGCCGTTTCGTCGAATCCTGCTTCCACTTCCGGGAGTCTGTCTCCTTCACCGGCGAACCAAACGTACAGCGTCGGAAGGAGGAACACGCTAAGGAGCAACGCGCCAATCAGGCCACCGACGATGACAATGGCAAACGGCCGCTGCGAATCGGAACCGATCGAGTGGGAAAGCGCGGCCGGCAAGAGGCCCAGCGTGGCCACTAACATGGTCATCATGATGGGCCGAAGACGGAGAACTGCGCCCTCGATGGCAGAATCTTCGACGGAATGTCCCCGCGCACGGAGTTGATTGATATATTCGAGCATAATGACACCAACCTGTACGGACACTCCGAAAAGCGCTAGGAAGCCAATCCCGGAAGAAACGCTAAAGTGCGTGCCACTGACTAACAGAGCGAGGAGGCCGCCGAGAGGCGCCGTCGCTACCGTCCCGAGGATGAGCAAGGCCCACTTGTAGGAACGGAACATGGTGTAGAGGATGCCGAAAATGAGAAGGATGGTGAGGGGCACAATCAGAAGCAGCCGCGCTTCGGCTCGTTTTTCGCTTTCGTATTCACCCTCCCAGTTAATATGGTAACCGCGGGGGAGTTGAACCTGCCGGTTGACCTTTTCGATGGCCTCCTCGACCGCATCTCCGAGGGCGCGTCCGCGAACGCTGAATTTAATCGCCACATAGCGCTGGTTTCCTTCGCGATAGATTTCTGAACCTCCGTCACGTTCCGCGATCTTGCAGAGCTGCGCCAGCGCAACTCGTTCGCCCGCGGGAGATAGCAGACGAATATTTTCAATGGCTTCCTTGGTGCTGCGATACTGCGGCAGGTAGCGAAGAACAAGATCATAGCGCTGCTCCCCTTTCAGAACCTGCGTAAGCGCATTGCCTCCCACCGCGGTTTGGATAGCATCCTGGACATCCGCAACGTTAATCTGGTGCCGCGCGGCTTCGACACGGTCCACGGTGAAGTTGAGATTCGGCTGGCCAAGCACGCGAAACACACCGAGATCTTCGATTCCCTTGACGCTGCGCATGACGTTGACGATCTGATCCGCTTTTTCCTCCAGAACCGCCAAGTCATCGCCGAAAACCTTGGTGGCCAGCTGCCCTTTCACGCCGCTGACCGCTTCTTCCATGTTGTCTTCGATCGGCTGGGAAAAGCCCCAGATCGCGCCGGGAATTTTCTCGAGTTCGCGATCCATGGCCGCGATCAGCCTTTCCTTGTTTTTATGAAAGACCGGGCGCCATTGTTCCTTGGGCTTGAGGTCCACGAAGTACTCCGTATCGAAAAAGCCGGTGTGGTCGGTTCCGTCGTCGGGGCGTCCGACCTGACTCGTGCATTGGGTAACCTCCGGAAAGGAACAGAGAATAATGCGAGCCTGATTCGCCACCCTGATGCCTTCGGTCGGCCCGGTGCTGGGGGCGAGCGTTCCGCGCACCCAGAGGGCGCCTTCATCCAGGTGCGGCAGGAATTCGGAGCCGATGACTCCGCCCAGGGTAAGATAAATCGCCAGCAGTAAACCCACCGCCGCGCTGCCCACGGTGACGTAGCGGTGTTCGATAGCCCACTTGACGCTGGTGCGATAAGACTTCTTCAGATACTCCATCACCGGGTTGCGCCATTCGCGCACGCCCTGGCGAAACAAGAGGCTCGACAACATGGGTGCCACCAGCATCGAAAAAACCAGGGCGCCAAGCAGAGCAAAAGCCACGGTCCAGGCCATGGGCCGGAAAAGGCGGCCTTCGACGCGTTGCAGCGTAAAGATCGGCAAGTACGCCGTGATAATGATGGCGATGGCGTAGAACACCGGGCGCTGAACCTCGTGGGCCGCATCGCGAATGCGTTCCATGGGGGTCTTGTAGCCGGTCTCGCCGTGGCTCATGTGACGCACGATGTTTTCGACCATGACTACGGCGCCGTCCACGACCATGCCGAAATCGAGCGCGCCAAGTGAAAGCAGGTTCGCGGGGATGCCTTTTAACTTGAGACAAGTTGCGGCAAACAACAGGGAAAAGGGAATGGTCAGCGCCACGATGAAGGCCCCGCGAACATTTCCGAGAAACAGGAAGAGCACGATCACCACTAGGACGATGCCTTCGGTCAAATTGTGCAGCACGGTGCGGGTGGTGAAGTGCACCAAGTCGCTGCGGTCGATAAACGGAACAACTTTTACGCCGGGCGGCAAGATGCGTTCGTTCAGTTCCTTGACCTTCTCGTGAATACCCTGAAGGGCGCTATCCGCGTCCGCGCCCTTGCGCAATAGGAGGATGCCCGAAACCGCATCCTGGCCGTCGATGATCTTGCCATCTTCGCGATGAAAGGCCCGGGCAAACTGGCCAAGCCGAATTTTGGGTCCCTGGTCAACGGCGGCGATGTCCTTTACGCGCAGTGGCGTGCCTGTTTTGGTGTAGATGACGGTATTTTCGATGTCGCGCACATCCCCGACCAAACCCACTGCGCGCACGTTGATCTGCTGCAAGCCGGCTTCGATGAAGCTGCCGCCGGCGTTCGCATTGTTGCTGGTGAGCTGCTGCTCCACCTGGGCAAGACTTAACCCGTAGGCGATGAGTTTGTTGGGATCCACACGCACTTGGTATTCGCGGGTGGGACCGCCGAAGCTGGCCACGTCGACGACGTTGGGAACCGACTTGAAGTTCTTTTCGACAACCCAGTCTTCAAGAGACTTCAGCTCCATCACGTCATAGTTGGGATTCGTGCTCTGAAGTGTGAAGAAGTAAATCTGGCCGACGGGGCTCCAGTCCGTGCCCATTTGCGGCGTTACTCCCGGTGGCAACGTGACTTGCGAGAGCCGTTCGAGAACCCGCTCGCGATTCCAGGCGTCGTCTTCCTCATCATCGAAAATCAGCTCCACGTAGGAGAGGCCGAATAGCGAGAACGAGCGCAGATGCGTCACATGAGGAATGCCATTCATGGTGATTTCGATGGGAATGGTAACTTGCTGCTCGATCTGCTCCGCCGCGATGCCCGGCCACTGGGTGATGATGTCCACGTAATTGTTGGCCACGTCCGGATAGGCTTCCATGGGAAGCAGGTGAAACGAGATTGCTCCCCAGACAAACAGGAGAATTGCCGCGGCCAGAACGAGGAAGCGGTTCTCCAACGCAAAATCGACGAGCTTGCGAATCATCTACTGCTCCACCGTGTTCTGGAAGACCAGGGCATTCTTGACCACTTCTTCACCCGGCTGGATCCCCGAGAGGATTTCCTGCATGTTGTCCGGAAGCATGTTCCCGCTAGTTACTTCCACGCGCCGGAATTGCTTGCCGCCGGCGGCAACGTACACCCAATCGCGATCGCGCAAATGCAAGATGGCGGTTGCGGGAACCGCTGAATGCATTTCCTTTTTCTGGCCGTGAAACGTCGCGGTGACAAACATCCCCACGCGCATCAATCCGAGATTGGCAACCTCGATGCGCACCTTGGCCGAGCGGAGCGTGGGATCCAGGACCGGACTGACGTTGCCAATGCGGCCGAAGAAGACTTTGTCGGGGTACGCATTCAGCCGAATTTCCGCGGTCTCGCCTACGTGCACGTTCGCCAAATCGTTCTCAAAAACATCGCAAAGAATCCAAACGTGGCTCAGGTCGGAAATCGTAAACGGGTTGGGCGCGCCGAGCCCCGCCACGCCGGCGGCGTTGGTAACCTGCTGGTCGGTAATCACGCCGGAAACCGGAGCGACAATATCGACGATCGCCGCCGGATGATCGACGCTGCCCCCCAACACGCGAAGCTTCTCCGTGGTGTTCTCGACGTCAACTTTGGCTTTGTTCTCCACGTCCTCCGCGGTCTGATAGTCGTTCAGCGAAATTGCTCCCCGGTCGTACAGGAGCCGGGCACGTTCGTATTGGACGCGCGCAAGTTTTTCGTCCGCTACGGCTTTGCGATAATCGGAAAACGCCGCGGACACGTCGGCGCTTTGCACGCGTAGCAGCACCTGCCCTTTCTTGACCGTATCCCCGAGGCGTGCCTTGACTTCCACCACGCGGCCGGTGGCAATGGAGATGACCGGTACGTTTCGCGAGATATCCGGATTGACCGTCCCGGTCACGGTCAATTGCCTAGCGGAAAGATGCTCGACGGCCCGCGTCAGCGGAAACTGTTCGGGACGGTCGACTTGAAAGAGGTTGGAATCCTCGGCACGCTCGACCACCGGCGGCGGCGGTGCTTCTGCCTTGGGGTCGCCTTTCGAATCGCCGCAGCCGGCCAGCAACAAGCCAGTGCCGGCGAGGAAGGCAGCCTTCCGAAAACGCAGGTGTCTCATGGGATCACCTCACGCCCCACTGCTTCATTCAATTGATTTGCCGCGTCCAGATAAGATGCGATCAGGTTCAGGTAATTGACCTGCACGCTTCGGTAGTCCGCTTGAGCATTTAAGAAATCGAGCAAAGACGCGGCCCCATGCTCGTAGGAAAAAGCAATGGTGTCGCGAACGCGAGAGGCCATTTGCAAGTACTTGTCCTTGTAGGGCTTGAGGAGAACCACGCTGCTCTCCACGCTGGCGTACGCGGAATCCACGTCGCTGAAGACTTGCGCGCGCGTGGCCTGAGCCAACTGCTCGTTGCGGTCGATATCCAAGCGCGTGCGCAGCTTCTCGCCTTGGTTCCGGTCGAAAATGCGGAGCGGGATGCTGACGCCGAGCCCCAGCGTCTGGTTGGCATTCGGGTTGGCGAACGAACTGTTATACGTATACCACGTGCTGAAAGTCGGATCGGTCGAGCCGTTGGCCACGGCAAGCTGGTGATCCGTCTTTGCTTTGTCGATGGCCTGGATCGCCGCCTTCAAGTCCGGCCGCGCGTCCATTGCCGCTTGCCGAACCTCGTCCAGAGGCGGGATCTGCGCAGAAAAGTCGTAGGGACCCGTAACGTCAAACTGGTCGATGGGTGTGCGATCGTTCAAAAGCGTGAGAAGCTCGATTTTGGAGGTCTCCAAGCTCTCCAGGGCGTTTTGCAGATCGGCTTCATAGGTGACGCGCTGTAGCTCCAAGCGGTCCAGGTCAACTTGGGCAATCGCCCCGGCGTGGTACCGTGTGCGATTCACGTCGAGAAGGTGGTCGTAGTAGAGCATGTTTTCCCTAGCCAGCGCGACAATGGCCTTTTCTTGAAGCACTTGAATGAACGCCCCCCGCAAAGCGGAGAGAAGCGTCCTGTTCAAGTCGGCTTGGCTGGAAACGGCAATTCCGGTCGCCTTTTGCGCACTTTCGAGTCGGAGTTCCCGCTTGTGCCGCCGTTCGTGTAGGTAGCTAAGTGTTGGCGTAAAAAGGGTACCCCGGAGCGGCTGCCAGACACCGTTGTTGGGGGCGACTTGCGTCCCGTCCGCTGACAGAGTGAAGTCCGGATTGGGACGCAGAAAGGCCGAAATCTCGGAAGCCTTGGACTCGTCGATTCCGATCAGACCCGCGCGCAGTGTCGGATTCAGAGCTTCAAATTTGGCTCGAACTTCCTGCCACGTGAGGGCCCTCTGCGCGAACGCACTTGCGGTCACGACCAAGTGCACCAGGAGCCCCAAGCAAAGACCTTTTCTCAAAATCCTCAAAGCCGACATGTCTTCTTCCTTTGTATTCCGGGGGTACTCTCAAAGCCCCTAAGTTAGTGGGCCAAAATGGAAAACCAGCGAGCAAGGTCACCTGGCTCTTTGACCTTGTACCGCAGACAGTTTTTGCGAGCAGGCTAGGTACAGTTACGAAAGAGACGGAGGAGGGGCTCTCCCACAGAGGTTTTCGTCGGCGACGTCAACGATGGGCAGAAACTCGGCGTTTTCGATTCCCCTTCTTACCGCAGGTGCGGTCGTCGAAAGAGTCGGAGGCGGGAAAAACCGGAGAAGGTGCGTAGGAACCGGTCTGAGGGAAGCCGGGTTCGTTGCGGTTGCCGTTACCGCCGCATTTCGTGAACTCTTTCTGTCTTCGACCAGAACCTGCTGGTTGTGCAGATCATCGGTCATCGAGATGACGAAAAAGAGGATCACCAGGGCGCAGCCCATGGCGATCAGTTTGCGGACATAGCTCGCAGGGCGCCGCAAGGACGCACCGCTGCGGGACAGCGTGACGATTTGCGCGAGAATCGCGGCGATAGCCACGCAGACCCAGACCAGGTTGAGTGTCAGCTCCATAGCCTTCTAACTATAGTATGCATGCCGAGGCGTCCAAGCAACAGAAAGGCGATCGAGGGAGGAGGCGAAAACAACAGCTAGGCGAACCTGGCGGCCTTACTCCTTTGCTCGCCGCTCGAAGACCGTGCGCCTAGGGCTTGCGTGCTGCGGATCCGGTAGTGGACTCCGGCGCCCGAGCGGCAACGGGCTTGGCGAAGTGCGCCTCGTCAATCTTAGGATTGATTTCGACTTTGTCGATCGTAAGAGTCTGCTGGTATTCCGTGCCCGGGCTGCCCTGATCAATCTTGAAGGGGAACTTCAATCCCTGGACTTCGCGGTAATCGGAAAGGACGCTCTCCCAGGGTACCGGATCGTTCCCGACCTTGCGAGTCCCTTCCCATTTGGTCGTCAAGAACGTGCCGCCGTCGATAAGATACGAGCGGACATCCCCGCTCCTGGTGGTTATCTTCAAACGATAAACGGCCTTGCCATCCGAATCTCCCTTCCCGACCAGGTCCACCTGCGACCCTTTGCTTTTGTAATCCACGAGCGGCCCGTCGAGGTCCGATTCATCAGGCATCTCTTTCAGTTCATCGGCAGACATCTCGACAACACCCTGGTTCTCTGTGAAAGGGTTCAGCGTCCAGCCGGCGGATTTGCCGTCGTACGCACGCAGAACCTTCTGCCCTTCTACGGTGATTTCGGAGTACAGCTTGTGGGGGCGCTCGAGCTCCAGCACGACCTTGCCTTCGAGGCCGTGAGAAAAGGCCACTCGCCCGGTGATCCGCTCCGATTGCACCGCCTTGATCTTGTCGATTCCGCCACGCGCGTCGATGGCCTTTTTGATGATTTCGTCGACGGTTTGCGCCGACGAGAAACGCAACGGCAAAAAACACAAAAGACTGGCTAGCAAAAGTTTGGTCTTCATCTCGAGTCCGATGGCTCTTATTTCGCGGCCGGGGACCACACACCATTCATGCTAAAGGGCAGCCGCGTTGCGGTCAAATCTATTCCCGTGCACTCATTCACCAGGGTGGCGGCTTCCGCGAGTTAATGTGCGCGAAACAATTTTCTCTTAGGCTCAAATGCGCGTACATTTAGACCGCACGAAAAATGGCTGGACAGGTGGATTCATGACATTTCGGTTTTGCAGTGCGTTTTTCCTTGCCACGACTCTCTTTTCCGGAATCGCCATGGGGCAGCGGGAGCCGGCAGGAGAGGGCCGGCCGATCACACCCGCTGGCGTGCTAGTGATGGACACGGGAACGCGCAATCCCGCAGTTGGGGCCATGCCCACGACCGTGTTGCGCAGCCCGGACAAGCTGGGGCACGACGGAAAGGGCCGTTATCTCCTGGTGGTGAACAGCGGTTACGGCGTGCAGTTCAGCGAGGACACGAACAGGGCACAACAATCGATTGCCGTGATCGACCTGAACGCAATGCCCGAGCCTGCAGTGATTCAAAACGTCTATTTTCCCACACCGCAAAGCGCGAACGTCGGGCTGGCTTTCGCACCCGCGGCGTCGGCGGAAGGCAGTTTTGCGATGTATGTTTCCGGCGGATTCGAAAACAAGGTGTGGATTTTCCGCTTTGATCCGTCAGCCCCCACCCCGGTCCAGCCGCCTTCGCCGGGGCCGGACACAAAGGTTACCGCGCCGTTTTTCCTGATCAGCAACCCCGGGGAAGTTTCGCCGAAGGACTACAACGGCGGGAAAGCGGCACTCTACCCCACCGGCCTCGCGGTGACGAGGGACGGTGGCACGCTCCTTACTGCGAACAATCTGGGTGACAGCGTGACGATTGTCAGCGACTTGAACGGCGCGCGAAAAATGCAGCGCGTCGATTTGCATCACCGGGGGAAGCTCAACGAGGATATCTATCCATATGGGGTTGTACTGCTTCAAAACGGGAAGAAAGCGCGGGCCTATGTTTCCTGCTGGAACGATTCCTCAGTCGCGGTGATCTCGCTCGAGGGCAAGGCCGTCGTGGAAAAATACATCAGCGTGGAGAGGCATCCGACCGCGATGGTCTTGAATGAGGAAGGCACGCGGCTGTTTGTCGCCAATTCAAACGCGGATAGCGTTTCCGTGATTGACACAGTCTCGGACCGAGAAATCGAGCGAATTGACGTGCGTCTTGCGGAGAACGCCCTGCCGGGATCGAGCCCTGAGGGAGTGGCGCTCAGCGAGGATGAAAAGACGCTTTATGTCGCGAGCGCCCACAGCAACGCGGTCGCAGTCGTGGCGCTTTGTGAGGAAGCTCGCGCCGGAAAATCCCCGGAGAAAGGCGGAGGCGCGGCAAAGTCAAAGATTTTGGGATTTATTCCAACGGGGCAGTACCCATCCGCAGTTGCGGTGGCGGAGGGAAAGCTTTTTATCGGCAACGGCAAAGGGACGGGATTCGAACCTTCCTCGATGCGCGTAAGCAACACCGGCTTCACCCCGAACCCGCCAACCGCCGCGTTTCCTCCCAACAAGGAAAAGAACCGCCAGGGCGGCCAGTACAGCGGCTCAATCGTCTCGGGAAATATCAGCATGGTGGCGGTGCCGGATGATCCGACCCTGGCGCACTACACGCAAGAAACCATGCAAAACGACGGGCTCCTGGATTTCGTTCCGGCAAAGCTTTTTGCCGGAGAAAGCCCCATTAAGCACGTCATTTACATCATCAAGGAAAACCGCACTTACGACCAGGTGTTCGGAGGCGTGAAAAGTTCCGGCGATGGCCACGCTGCCGATGGCGACCCCAGTTTGGCGATTTTCGGCGAGGGCGATACGGCGCGCCGTCCCGATGGCACCCCACAAGCGGTGACACCCAATCATCGCGCGTTGACGGAGCGTTTCGGCCTGTTCGACCGCTTTTTCGTGAATTCCGAAGCCAGCCCGGACGGGCACAACTGGGCGACCGCCGCGTTTTCGACCGACTACGTGGACAAGGCCTTTCGCTGGAACTATTCCGACCGCGGGCGCACGTATGACTTTGAAGGATACAACCGCCTACCGGATTACGAACCGCCTGGCGAATTGCGACTCGATGAATTTCACGGCGATGCCCTGGCGGCGTTGACCGACCTGTTGGAGAAGCATCTGCCCTATCGACAAGGGTTCACTGACCTTGGGGAGCCGAAAACGCTTTATCTGTGGGATGCCGCCGCTCGCCGAGGATTGACTTATCGGAATTACGGGGAATTCATCACCGTGATTTCCGCGAATGACGTGCAGGCAGCAAAGCAGGGGCGGCACAAGGAGTATCCGGACATTTCGAAAGCCCTTCGCGACATCCCCAACAAGGCTCCTCTCGCGAATCATCACAGCCCGAGCTTCCGCAGTTTCGACCTGACGGCGCCGGACATCATGACCGTGGATTGCTACAAAGCCGCGCTCGAATCGCCGGGCAGTGCGGACGCCGCGGTAACGGAAGACAATGCCAATACGAGCTGCCGAGGGAACTCGCGGTTTGGCGAATGGCTCGCAGAGTTTAAGGGATTCGCGGCGCAGCGCGAGGCAGGCAAAGCGGATTCCATGCCTTCGCTCACGGTGATGCGTTTTCCCAACGATCACACCACGGGAATCAAAAAAGGGTTTCCGACGCCGCAATTCATGGTGGCGGACAACGACTACGCAGTCGGACGGCTGGTCGAGGCGGTCTCCTCGAGCCCGTATTGGAAAGACACCGCGATCTTCGTGGTGGAAGACGACGCACAGGCCGGGCCCGATCATGTGGACTCACATCGGTCGGTGGCCCTGGCCATCAGCGCGTACAACAGGCCCGGCGCGCTGATCCACAAATTTCACAGCACCGTGAGCATGATTCGAACCATCGAAGTGCTCCTCGGCATTCCACCGATGAACCAGCTTGATGCTTCCGCGATCCCCATGGACATCTTTCAGGACAAGCCGGATTTGACGCCCTACAAAGCTGTGCTGCCGACCATCGCCGCCGATAACCTAATGACCGGCAAGCCCAAGGACAAAGCCACCTCAGTATGGATGAAAAAAACATTGCAGCAGGATTTAGAGCACGCGGACATGGCCGATCCACAAGCACTAAACGCCATTATCTGGTTTGCCTGCAGGGGAGAGAGTTCGCGCGTGCCGCCGTCGGCGGCGCTGCCGGCCTATAAGGCCATGCGCCTGGGCGTTTTGGACACGGAAGAAGCTCCCGTCAACCACAAGAAAAAAGACGACGACTGATAGATGGCGATGTTTCGGGGGCGGCGCTACACAGCGGTGACGAAACCTCCGTCAAGGGCCACGTAGCCGTAGGCCATCCGCGGCGTGTTGAATGCGAAACCAGGATGGCCATGGCAATCGAGGAGAATCAGCCCGCCGGAGCCATGCGTGCGTTTCGCAAGCAAATGAACAGCTTCACGAGCGGCCAGCTCGGCGGAGGAAACGCCGCAGTGTTGACCGGCCGGCATATCCAGGCAGATCGGCACTTGACGCAGGAGGTCCACGGCAGTTTTGGCCATCACGATTTTCATGATGGCTTCGCCGTAGCCGGTACAAGAGACGCCGCCCGCCTCGGAATCGGCATAACAGCCGCAGCCGATCAGCGGCGAATCGCCGACGCGGCCTGGAAGTTTGCAGCAAGTGCCACCGGTCGAAGTAGCGGCGAACAGCTTTCCGCTTTGGTCCATGGCCACGGCTCCGACGGTGCCTTGTTCATGTCCCCGATGATGCGCAGCGGCGTGCTTGTCTTCTCTGCACTTGCGCCAGGCGTCGCGCTCGGCTTCGCTGATCAGCTCCTTTGGTTTGCAAAGCGCAATTCCCTGGTCCTTTGCGAAGCGCTCCGCCCCTTCCGCCACTAGCATCATGTGCGGGCAATGGTCGAGGATGGCTCTGGCAAGCCGAATGGGGTTCTTCACGCGCTGCAATGTAGAGGCCGCCCCGGCACGCAGCGTCGCGCCATCCATGACAATGGCGTCGCACTCCACGCGGCCGTCCAGATTCAGATGGGAACCGTAGCCTGCGTCGAAAACAGGATCGTCTTCCAATACGATGACAGCGGCCTCGATGGCGTCGAGAGCATTGCCACCTCTCGAAAGGATGGACCAACCGGCAGCAAGGGCGCGCTGACAGCCGGACTTACAGGCATCGACGGCCTCGTCAGGAATGTCCCAGGCGCCGCCGTGAACGATCAGAGCAGGTCTCATCGAAACGAGAATCGCAAAGCGAGTTCGTTTTGTCCACTGAGGTGCGAGAATTGCGTCGCGAAAGAAGGAAATACGGGACACCCTGAAGCGCCGGTGCAGCGAAAGGCAGAAGGCAAAACGCAAGAATAGCGAACGTGAAAAATCAGATGAAAAAATCGAGCAGAAAAAGCAGCAGGCCGACGAGGAGGAGGGCGGCGGCGCCATTGATGCCGCTTTGCGAAAGGCGCGAAATCGAATCCAGGACATAATGGGGAACAGATTTGAGGCGGGAATCCGGGCGGGGAATATAAAAAGGGCCGGCGGGGGTATAGCGTGAAAAGCTGCGGTGGAAGAAGGCCATCTCGTCCTGGATCCACAGCAAGAAGTTGTTCCGGTGGCGCCACACAGTGACGGCGCCAAATAGAAAAAGCAAGTAACCGCAAAACGTAAGAAGCCCGAGCGTCGGGCCGGCTCCCCAAAACATAGGGCCCCCAGTGGCTGGCGCGACGAGGAATTAAGACGCGGGACCAGAAAAGCAGGTCACTCGCCGTCGTGAATAGTTACAAGCCGAACCACTTCAAATTCCTTCTTGCCCGCGGGCGTGGCCACTTCGATCTCATCGCCGACCCTGCGGTTGAGCAGCGCCCGGCCGATCGGCGAGTTCGTCGAGATGAGGCCTTTTTCGGCGTCGGCTTCTTCGCTGCTGACCAACTTGTATTCAACCTTCACGTCGCGAGCGACGTCGAGAACCACGATGCGCGAGCCGTATCCGGAGCGGTCTTTGGGAATATTGTTGAGGTTGAGCATGCCCAGGTCGCCCATACGCTTCTTGAGTTGCGCGATCTTGGCGTTGACGTAGGTCTGGCGCTCCTTGGCGAATTTGTACTCCGCGTTTTCCGACAGGTCGCCGTGCGCGCGAGCGACGGCGATTTCCTTCGGAAGCTCCACGTTCAGCTCGTGCGAAAGGTGGTCGATTTCTTCCTGGAGTTTTCTCTTAATTTTGGCCAGTGGATCGGACATGGTCGTTATGCTTGCCGCGCGCTAAGACCTCCGCGGCAGACGCAAACCCCTGCGGCGTATTGAAAAAGACGGCGGAGTCCAGATCGCACGGATGGTGCCCCAGACTCCGCTTAAACAAGCATTATAAATGCGAAAAGGGGGTGCCACAAGGGCAGGGCAAGGGAGGGGTGCGCGACATGATTGTGGTAGTTAGGCTGCCATTGACCGGTTTTCCCAGTATTGTTCGAAGCGACCGCTGAGGCGGTTGGCGCGCAGGGCGAGAATGGCATTGGCCCCCCGCACAGTCCAAAACATTCCTGATTGCTTCAGACGACAGCCGATCATCGTCTTGCATCCGGCCTCGATTACACCTGAGCCAACAAACAAGTGTTGGCGACGAAACTTGGGATAGCACATCCGCTCTGCACTTCTTTCAAAGTAATCGGCCTCGGTGCGGATGTTCTCGGCCACTTGAGCATTGGTGGTATGGATGGACCGCAGCGCATTCACTAGCTTTTCGATTTTCCCCTTGTCGAGCAAACGCTTCTGGTGGATCTTCACCCAAGCTTTCTGGTGCACATCATCGTTGGGGTACAGTTGGCGCGCTACCTCCCAGAGGTGCTGACGAGCGTGGTAGAGATCGACAATTTGAACCGCATCCGGAAAGTGTTCAGCGACCAGATTCCATATCCATTCGGCCCCGTCGCCGATGACCACCTTCTTTTTCGCCCGGCACCAACCTCGTTTCCACGCTTCTCGATAGATACGCTTGCCAAATTCCTCGGCGGTCTCGATGGCTCCTGTGTAGGTGGTGGAAGCCTCGTCACGAACCGGACGACCCTTTTTGTCGATATGCGTCTGCGTAAATACGCAGCCGAGCTTGGCTTCTCGCGTCCGGGCTCTTTCCCCGGCGATCTTGCCGATACGTTCTTTGAGTTCTGTAGTCACCATCGGCACACCCGTGCCATCCATTTCGATGTACAGCACCGGGATCTGCGGACCTCTCACGGTAGGCAACTCGAGCTGTAGTGCCTGCTCCTGTTCCGCTCTCTCGCGCGCTGCGATATCGCTGCCGATGGCTTCTGCCTGGCGCTCTACTGCTTTGGTGGTGACTTTCAGGCCTGCTAGTGCATCCAGCTGTTCACGCCCTTGAGCGAAGCTACCGCTGCTACCCACCAGTGCCAGCATGCGGCGTACTCCCGGAGAATAATCCGTATTCTCCACATCCAGCTCCACGTCCCGCGGACTTTGCCCCTGGTGGCAGGAGGAGCACAGGTAATATGGCCGTTGGAATCTTACCGATCCTACCGCCGTAAGAACGACCCGAGAACGTATCTCTTGGAAGCGAGCTTTCTGACCACATCGACACGGCCGTTCCCGCTCGAAGCTTTCAGGAGCCTGCAACAGTTCCTGAAGAATCTTGGCGCCCATCTGGTGCGTTGCCGCACGAATGCTCATCTCCATTGCTTCCAGGTCGAATCGTTCACTCCGCCGCCATCCCCGGAAGATCACTTGCAAAAGAGAACTCAGTTCTCGTGAAATCTCTTCTTGGATCCCCTCGGCCGTTTTTTTTTCTCTACCACTAATGGCGCTGTCAGAACCGGCCGTAAGCGGCAGATCTGTTCGTTTACTTCCAACAGCTCTTGACTCAGGCGCCGAAAACGATGGTATTCCTCCACTTCGCGTTGTGCTTTACGCAAGGCAGCCTCGGTCGAGAAGGTCTCTGTCACCGTCTTACCATTGACCTTACGCGTCAACCGATAGTAGGGACCGTGGCCCGGATCGCTAGCCTCGTGGCAATGACAGCGCGGGTTCCCGCACCGTCCCCCGGTACCGGTGATAGAGCCGGCACGAAAGTCACCGAGCTCTGCGAGTTGATTCTGCAAGGCGGAACGCTGCTCTTCCAGGCTGGCAAGCGAAGGGGTCATATAGCCTCCAATTTACTGCCTAGCGTAATACTACGCTAGGTTAGGAGGCTAATCCGATCATTTCTTACAAACTGCCGCGCTCATGTCGCACACCCGCAAGGGAGGAGCCGAGGAGGCACCGAGATTTGCAGGGATCGCAAATCCTCATCACGCTCAAGGGCTCGCTTTAAAATGGCAGCGGCGAGCATCCCCCTCGGGAAGTGCTCGCCGGTTTCGATCTGCCTGACCGATGGGATTGAAAATCAGCCCTACTGATGATCCTCAATCGTTCGCGTAACTAAGGTCGGGGTCGTGGCCGTATTGAACAGCAAACCCTTCACCGACACGGTGTTGCCGACGGCGAGCTGCCCCTGGTTCGGAAAATCCTCAAAGTTCATATTCGAGAGGGTCAGGACCGTGATGGTATTCACCGGCGGAGTTGCACCGGTGAACAGCGGCGACAGACCCGACAAGCTGAACGTGCCGTTGTTGCTGTTGATGCTTGCCACCTGGCCGGTAATCTGCGATGGCCAGAGGCGAACCAAGTCGGTGGTGAGGGTGGCGGCACCATTTGAGGAGCTCACCATGCTCGGACGAACCTGCACATCCTGACCCACCATGAGGTCCGCTGAACTGGCGAAACTGAAGCCGAACATGCTGAAGCCGCCATCCTCACCCATCTCTTCGCTGCCGATCTGGAAGACGGCGTTGGGAGCGATGGTCACGGCGACCGGCGCACCTTCCGAGATGCCGTTTACCGACGGCTCTTCTCTAAACACAACCATGTGGAACTGCGTCGGGCTGTCCACGCTGGTGATGGTCCCCTTGATGGCCTCCTGGCTGGCGTTCTCGATGAACTCCACGCGCGTGGCCAGCATCGTGCCCATTCCGTTTTCGCTCAGCGTGACTTCCACGACCTGGTTCATCGCCAGGCAGCTAAAGTCCTGCGGACTGGCCGTACATCCCGCGCGGTCGAAATCTTGGAACACCGTGTTGCTGTTGACGTTCACGGTAAACGCCTGGCCGTTTCTCCGGTCGACCAGCGTGAACTGGTTGGTTCCCAGAGCGGTTATCTGGCCATCCAACTCATCGAGCTGTTCCATCTGCTGGTCTTCATCGGAATCCTGTCGCTCGGTCAAGTGGGCAATCCTCACAGAGGGGTTGATGGAGAGATCTCCCTGTACCGAAGAATTCACGTTCAAATCCAGTTTGATTCCCACCACCGAATTCATGTCGATGGTGATCGGGAATGGCATGCCGGATAACGTGACCATCGATGTAGAGAAACTGGGTGTCAACTGGCAGACCGAGTTTGTCGGGCACGAACCGATCGGCGCTCCATGATTCACGATCGTCATTTCCGCGTTCCCGAAGGTCAAAGTGAGGCTGCTATAAGTGTCGGGAGTGACCTTTGCCAGGTTCATAAAGCTTGTGTCGGTCTGCAAATGGCCGAACTCGACTTCCACGGGATTCATGATCACCGAGACGGCGGGTTTTTTGGAGTCAGATGGCTGCAAGCTGGCTCCGGTGATGGAGGCCTCGAAGAAGAGCACAGCCACGCCGCTCGGCGGCGTGTCGCCAATGGTCACGCTCATGGGAACACCATTGGTCACATTGACCGGACTCATTGAGCCTCCACAGGCAAAGAGCAACCCCACGGCCAAGAGCACGGTTGCAGGAAAGAGCATGCGTTTCATGGGAAAATCCTCCATAGACGCTCCGAACGGCAATACCGATCGGGAGGGCGGGGCTGAGTCTTCTATGCTCTAATTATGTACATGGGGGGGAAATGGTTGCCTGAAACGGTCTCGGAACGCGATACCGAATCGACCATTTCTTCCTACCTGCGGCTGCGTCATTCCGCTGACTTCGGATAGAATCGCGGGCTGCCAGCGGCTCGCCGCCGGCGGTGCCAGCCGAATTGCAACTCCATTTGCCCTGAGGAAGGAAGAATCCGGGCCGGGTTGAGGTGAAAGCATGAGGGGTCGATCGTGGGTAGTCGCAGCAGTTCTGTTTTTGAGCTGGAGCGCACAGCGGGTCGAAGCGCAGCAGCGCCGCGAACGCGAACCGAACAGCGTCTACGCCGAGCGCCGAGCGAAGCTGGCTTCCCAGGTTGACGCGCCCATTGTCCTCTGGGGCTTCACCGGCCGGGAAGAAATCTCTCAGGATTACGTTTTCGCGCAGGAAGAGAATTTCTATTATTTGACCGGGCACAACGAAGAAGGCGCGGGCCTAATCTTGCTTCCGTCGGCTCAGGGCAACCACGCGGCATCGGCAGACGCGCCCTTGAATGGGCAGCGGGAACTCCTTTTTCTTCCGCCGGAGAATCCCGATAAAGAAAAATGGAATGGCGTCCGTATGTCGTCTTCCGACCCTGGCATCGAGGCGCGCACAGGGTTCTCGAGCGTAAAGCCCTTCCCCGAGATGCGCGCCATGGTCGAAAACCTCGCCAAGCTCTATCCGACCTTCTACACCATTCTTCCTTACAACAAGGAACTTGGAGGATATCCACATGAAAAGGCGGTCGTCGATTGGCTTCAGCTTGCCGCGCCGCAAGCCAAGTTGAAAGACGTTCGCGGGCAGATCGCAGCGATGCGCCCGATCAAATCTCCGGGGGAAATTGGGTTCCTGAAGCGGGCCATCGATTTATCGCTGGATGCGCAGCTCGAAGCGATGAAAATGATGCGCCCGGGCCTGTACGAATATCAGGTGGCGGCGAAAATGGTGGAAGTACACGCCATGGGCGGATCGGAAAGAGAAGGATACGCACCGATTGTCGGCGCGGGGCCGAATTCGACCGCGCTGCACTACGACAAGCTTTCGCGCAGGATTGAGAATGGCGACGTCGTGGTCCTCGACGTCGGAGCGCAATATTCGGGCTATTCCGCGGACATCACGCGCACCATTCCCGCGAGCGGCAGGTTCACAGCGCGCCAACGCGAAATCTACGAGATCGTTCTTGGCGCGCAAAACGCGGCGCTCGCAGCCCTCAAGCCCGGCGTGCATTTCTCTTGCAGGGGCAAGAAAGACGGGCTGATGAACATCGCGTACGACTATATCAATTCGCACGGGAAAGACCGCGAGGGCAGGCCCCTTGGTCAATATTTCATTCATGGCCTGGGCCACGATATCGGCCTCAACGTACACGATCCGGGCGACTACTGTAGCGCGCTACAGCCGGGAATGGTGGTCACCGTCGAACCGGGCATCTACATCCCCGAAGAGAACCTGGGCGTGCGCATTGAAGACGACGTGCTGATCACCGACTCCGGCTACAAGCTGCTGAGCGAGCGACTGCCACGCGATCCAGACGAAATCGAAAGAATCATGGCGCAAGGTGCGAAGGCACACGGGAATGCATCTGCCGGCGGCGATTTGGACTCTTCTGAGGGGAAACAGTCGGCTGAGGAAATCAACAACCTCATTGCGAAGTATGCGAAATCGGTTAGCGACGCGGATGCCGATCTCGCCTCACAGATTTGGTGGAATTCTCCCGAGGCCTCGTTCATTTATCCTTTGGGCCACGAACACGGATTTGAACAGATCAAGCAAAATGTGTACACGCGTCTAATGGGCGGGATGTTTTCTGAGCGGAAGCTCAGCGTTCACGACGTCGCGGTCGCGATGCTCGGCGACGCAGCCGTGGCGGACTTCTATTGGGATTTCACGGCCAAGCTTCGTAAGGACGGTTCTCCGGTCTCGACGCACGGCCGGGAAACGCAGGTGTATCGAAAAATGCCTGACGGCTGGCGGCTAGTCCACGTGCACTATTCCGCGATACCCGTCACGCAGGACCGGGGCTTCTAAAGGGAGGTGCGACGATGGTCTCAAGCAGCCGTGGCGCCACGAAAATCAGACACCGAGCCTCGGCCTTCAGCATCCTTAGGAACTTTAGGACGGGTATATAAGGCACCAAATCCTTTCTGTGGTAAAATCTTTTCTGGTAGCGCCCGTCGGTGCCCGGGATTCGGGTAGCGTGAAACTGGCTGGACGAGGCCAACAAAGCCGCTGACTCCTTCCTGCCGACGTAAAACTCCAAAGTACGCGAAGCTTCTTCCTCTAGGAAGAGGAGAAATCACACTGTTGATTCGCGCCGGCATTAAGAATGCGCCGGCGTTTCTTGAGCCTGCCCTGCTTCGAACAGGCAAGCTGCGGCAGGCCGGTCATTCCGGATGAGGCCACCATCCTGGCCCGCCTGAATTTGCGAAATCGAAACTTCTCAGGGAGCCTATGAGCAGCGTCAAGGCCACACAACTTCGCCCCGGTATGGTCATCCAGCACGAGGGCCAGCTTTTCACCGTGTTCAGCACGGAGCACCGCACGCCCGGAAACAAGCGCGGTTCCATGCAAACGCGCATGAAGAATCTCAAAACCGGAGCGATTATCGATTACCGGTTCCGCGCCGAGGAATTCATCGAACGCGCCATTCTGGATGAGCTTGAGTTTGAGTACCTCTACAGTGATGGGGACAACTTCCACTTCATGAACACGCAGACGTACGAGCAGATGCACCTCACGCGCGAGCAGCTCGGCGAAACGGTCTATTATCTGATTCCCAACACGGTTGTGCGCGTCGAATTCTTTGACAACAAACCCATGGGTGTCGCCTTGCCGGATACCATGGACCTAAAGGTTACCCAGACCGAGCCAACATTGCAGAAGGCCACGGCCAGCGCAGTGATGAAGCCGGCGACATTGGAAACCGGCCTGGTCGTGCAGGTGCCGCCATTCGTGAATGAAGGCGACAAGATCAAAGTGGATACTTCGGAAGCTCGCTACGTGCAGCGGGTGGAGTAATGAGCTTTCCAGTTCTTAGTAAGCGGAAGACCAACAACTAACGGCTTTGAAGGTTTCCGCCTCCGCAGCTAATTTCGGCGCAAGCGGGAATTAGATGAGGCTGAAGGCGCCCCGGCGAAACCGGGGCGCTCTTTTTTTGGCCCCGTGCCGGATCGTGGTTTCTCAAGTTTTTCAGCTCTGCGAAATCTAGTTTCTCCCCCCAGATCCCGCGGCCGACTTTTCGCCGGGGGGATGCGCACCGAATACGCGGTCGAAGATGGCGTCCACGTACCGCAGCTGGCGGTGGAGATCGAAGGTGTGCGCCAGAGCCTTCGCATCGAGATACTTTGTAATTCGCTTATCGGCGGCCACGCGCTCGCGAAAGCTCGAGTCTGATTCCCAGGCCGCCATGGCGTTTTCCTGCACCGCCTTATAGGCATCGTCGCGCGGCATGCCGCCCTCCACCAGGTCTTGCAGCAACTGGCCCGAAAACACGAGGCCGTGCGTGGACTCGAGGTTACGCAACATGCGCTCGGGGAATACGCGCATCTGGCCCACGATCGTAATCATCTTCGAAAGCATGTAATCCACGAGGATCGTGGAGTCGGGAAGAATCACGCGCTCGACCGAGCTGTGCGAAATGTCGCGCTCGTGCCACAACGCCACGTTCTCGAACGCGGCCAGCATGTTTGAACGCACCAACCTCGCCAATCCGCAGATTTGCTCGCAACTCACCGGGTTGCGTTTGTGCGGCATGGCCGAGCTACCGCGCTGCCCTTCGCTGAACGGCTCTTCCGCTTCGCGGACTTCCGTGCGCTGCAGATGCCTGATTTCGAGCGCGATTCGCTCGAGCATCGCGCCGATGTGCGCGAGCGCGCTGAGATACTGCGCGTGCCGGTCGCGCTGAATCACCTGTGAGGCCACGGGAGCGACTCCCAGACCGAGCCGTTTGCAGATGCGTTCTTCGATTTCCGGGCCGAGATGCGAAGCTGTGCCCACAGCGCCGGAAATCTTCCCCACGGCCATTTGTGCCGCGGCTTTGCGGAAACGCTCGATGTTACGCTGGTTTTCGGAGAACCAGTTCGCGATCTTCAAGCCAAAGCTAATAGGTTCCGCGTGGATTCCGTGTGTGCGGCCGATTTGCGGCGTGTGGCGGAATTCGTGCGCGCGGAGGTCGAGAATCTCTCCGAACATCACCAGCTCGCGCTCGATCAGTTTCGAGGCGTCGCGCACTTGCAGCGCCTGCGCTGTGTCCACCACGTCGTTCGAGGTCATGCCGTAGTGCAGCCAGCGGGCGGCGGCAGGGTCGCCGATCGATTCACCCACGGCCATCGTGAACGCAATGACGTCGTGCTTCACTTGCGCTTCGAGTTCATGGATGCGCTGGACGTCCACCTGGGCTCGCGAGCGAATCGCCGCAGCTGCTTCTTTCGGCACCTGGCCTGCGTCCGCAAGAGTTTCGGCAGCGGCGATTTCCACCTCAAGCCACTTGGCGAAGCGGTTCGCGTCACTCCAGACATGGCCCATCTCCGAGCGCGTGTAGCGTGGAATCAATTCCTTCTCCTAAACGGAAAGCAAGAAAATGGGGTTGCCCGACAAAATGTCCCAATACTCCATGATACCGCAGAGCGGCCTCGCGGGCAGCGCGCGAGGGTGCAGTACGGCTGTCCGAATTTGGGATTGATCGTCGCGCAAGCGGGCATCGGGGAACAAGCGCCAGCACGCGAGACCGGCCGGCGCGATGAAGACAAAGAGGTTGCAGGACAGGGGCAAGCGGCACACGAGTTGCTCCGAATCGAGGGTGTAGGATGTCTACAGGCATGGGGGTAGAATGTCGACAGCCTGAAGGTGACAAAACGGGAATGGCCGCGTCCCAACCATCATAGGCACAGCGGCTCGGAAGAGAACGACGTCGCAAGTAAGAACCCGGGGAGAAAAGGGATGCCCGAAAAGAGGGAGCGTTACCAAAACCGGATTGAATTGCTGCAAGGAACTCTGGACCTCCTGATCTTGCAGACACTGCAATGGGGGCCGCAGCACGGCTATGGAATTAGCGTGGCCATTCGGAACCGCTCCGGCGAGATTCTGCAGGTGGACACGGGATCGCTCTATCCCGCCCTGCACCGGTTGGAAAAGCAGAAGTGGATCAAAGCGGAATGGAAGGTTTCGGACAACAAGCAGCGGGCGAAGTATTACCAGCTTACTGCCGCGGGAAAGAAACAGTTGGGTCGGGAGCGTTCGAAGTGGTCGCAGCTATCGGATGCGATGGCTGGCGTGCTGGATCCGGAACAGATGTGATCCGCGACCAAGAGCGACGTGAGAACAGGGTGAGAACTCGATGATCTTCTGGCGCCGCAAAACCCGCGAAGCGGAACTCGACGAGGAATTGCGCGCGCACTTGAGCATGTCCGTACAAACACGTGTCGATTGGGGGGCAGACCGCAAGGAGGCGGAGCGCGCAGCACGGCGGGAGTTCGGAAACGTGGGTTTGGTGAAAGAGGTGACCCGTGACGCGTGGGGACGGAGATGGCTAGGAGACTTACTCGGCGACGCGCGGTACGGCCTGCGGATGCTCAGGAAGCATCCGGGCTTCACCGCAGTGGCCATGTTGACTCTGGCGCTCGGGATTGGCTCCAACACGGCGGTGTTTTCTTTGATTGACGCTTTGCTGCTGCGCAGCCTGGCTGTTCCGGCGCCTCGGGAGCTCGTGCGCATCTCCTTTGGTCCCCCCGGGACGAAAGGAGCGCTCCCTGATCCGATGTTCGATCGCCTACGCGAACGGCAGAGCGCTTTCACAGACCTTTTTGCCTGGACGAATGCCCCCATGGTTCTGACGGAGAAAGATGTCGCGCGTCCCATAACCGGGGCATACGCAACTGGCTCAGCGTTTCCCACTTTGCAGCTCAAGCCGCGCCTTGGTCGCTTGCTGAATGGGCAGGACGACGAGCCGGGCGGCAGCGCAAACGGAATTGCTGCGGTTATCAGCGAAGCCTTCTGGATCGAACATTTCGGCGGAGACCCCCGCGTCCTGGGGCAACCGATCACGGTTGACGGAGGAGCGGCAACCATCGTCGGCGTCATGCCTCGCTCGTTCAACGGCATTACCGTGGATTATGCCCCGCAAGTGGTGCTGCCTTTCGCCTTTAATGTAGCGCTCCGCAGAAAATCTTCGTGGTTGAATGCGATGGGGCGCCTCAAACCGGGCGTCGGCTTTGCGCAAGCCCAAGCAAGCCTCGCGACCATTGCCGAAGACGTAGTGAAGGAATCGCTTCCCCCGAATAACCAGCGCGTGGATTATTTGCGCAACGGAATACTGTCCCTTACCCCGGGCCGTACCGGCAATTCTCCATTGGGAGAAATCTACGGCCGGGAACTCTGGACGCTGCAGGCACTGGTCGGTTTGCTGATGATCATTTGTTGCGCCAATTTGGCGACCCTCGAGCTGTCCCGCACGCTGAACCGGCACCACGAACTTGTTGTACGCAGCGCGCTCGGCGCCGGGCGACTGCGGCTGGTGCGCCAGCTCGTCGCCGAGAGCGCCATCCTCGCCCTTGCCGGCGCAGCAGCCGGGATCGTGCTGTCGCAGTGGATGAGCGCGCTGCTCGTCCGTTATATCGAGCAGTCGGACTTTCCCGTGTTCCTCGATTTGCGCCCCAACGCGGCCAGTTTTGCCGCAACCATCGCCCTTGCCGCGCTCACCGTGATTCTTACCGGAGCGTTGCCGGCGCTCAGCCTGACGCGCGTGCACACGGAAGAGATGTTGCGTTCGGGAGCACCGCGAACCGTTTCCCGCAAAAGGCATCCCTTCGCGACAAGCCTTCTACCCGTTCAGGTGGCGCTTTCCCTCTTGCTCGCGTCGCTGGCCCTGCTTTTCGCCATCAGCACGGGGAAGCTTCTCCGCATGGACCCCGGGTTTCGGGTCAAGGGTATAACCCTATTCGACGTCAATTTCGAGCGTCGTCCCGAAAAAGGCCAAGCGCGGCTCGACTTGTACCGCAGGATGCTGGAGACCCTCCGCCTAGCCCCTGGAGTAGAAGCTGCCAGCGTAATTGCGGCTCGTCCCCTCGGAGAGGGCGGGATGCATGAAAGCGCCGCCCCGGTCGAAGGAAACGGGCCAGAGACCAAGCATTTGTTCGAGAATGTTGTGGGACCGGAGTACTTTGCAACGGCAGGGACAAAAGTTCTCGCGGGCCGCGAATTCTCGCAGTTCGACCGCTTCGGCGGAACTCCGGTATGTATCTTGAATCAGGCCGCAGCGAGCTTCTTCTTCCCGCGGCAAAACGCTCTCGGCAAGCACGTTCGTTCTACCGAGCCCAGCGCGGCGCGAGACACTTGCGAAGTCATCGCGGTTGTGGCGGATGCCAAGTATCTCTCTCTTCGAGAGCCCGCGTCCGCAACGATTTACTACCCCTACCAGCAGCTTCCGACCTTTAATTGGGTAGGATTCATAACCCGGAGCCACAATACTTCCGCCGCGATCGCCGCGTTCCAAAATGGGTTGCGCCGCGTTGCTCCGGACACGCCACTGTTCCCGCCCATCACCATGCAGCGTCAGCTGGAGGATTCGATCGGTAAAGAGCGGATGACCGCGGCATTGTCCCTGTTCTTCGGAGGCTTGGCTTTGTTGCTGACTTCGATAGGGCTTTACGGGCTGGAAAGCCAGCGTGTGGCGCAGCGCAGGGCGGAGATTGGTCTGCGCATGGCCCTAGGCGCCCGGCGGAAAGATATGCTCTGGTTCATTCTGCGCGAATCTGCGGTGATTTTCGCTATCGGCGTGCCGATTGGCCTGGCACTGACTTTTGCGGCGTCCCGTTTCATCGGAGCCCAGCTATACGCGATCTCCCCGCTCGATCCGCGCATTTACGTTGCCGCCGTAATGGCGTTGCTCGGCGCGGGATTCCTCGCTTCGTCGATTCCCGCGCGGCGGGCGACGAAGGTCGATCCGATGGTGACCCTGAGATACGAGTGAAGAGGAATGCAAGAAAGATCGAAAGGAAGCGAGTGCTCTTGTGAGGTGGCGGAATGAGGCTGTGGTTTTGGCGGCGAGAAACACGTGAAGCAGAACTCGACGAGGAAGTGCGTACTCATTTAGACATGGCCACGGACGCGCGCGTGGAGCGTGGCGCAAACGAGAGAGAGGCGGAGCGCGCGGCGCGGCGAGAGTTCGGAAACGTCGGTTTGATGAAAGACGTGACCCGCGACGTATGGGGGTGGAGGTGGCTGGAAGACTTGGTTGAAGACGCGCTGTACGGGCTCCGCATGCTAGCAAAGAATCCGGGATTTGCGGCCACGGCAATTTTGACGCTGGCACTGGGCATTGGGGCGAACACCGGAATCTTCAGCGTGGTCAACACGGTGCTGCTGCGACCCCTTCCCTATAAAGAGGCGGACCGCTTGGTGGCGGTCTGTGGCAACAACCGCTCGCGAGGCTTCGACCGAGACCAGGTGTCCCCTCTCGACTTTGCCGATTGGCGTTCGCAGAACCACGTTTTTGAAGCAATGGCGGCATCCACCGACACGCAATACACGCTGACCGGGGTGGAAGAGCCTGAGCTGATCACCGCCTACTCTTTCTCCGCGGACTACTTTCATGTGCTTGGCACCGCTCCGATCTTGGGCCGCACTTTCCTCCCCGAGGAAGAAGAACCGGGAAAAAACCATGTAGCCGTGCTGAGCTATTCGTTTTGGCAAAAACGCTTCGGAGGAGACCGCGACTTGGTAGGAAGGGATATCCTCCTCGACGGAGCGCCCTACACGGTCGTCGGGATCATGCCGCCTGCGTTTCAGTATCCAAGTTCTACGGAGCTTTGGACGCCGCTCACCGTGAGTGCGGAAGCTGCGCAAGACCGCGCTTACCGCTATCTCCGCGTGATGGCGCGTCTAAGGACCGGCGTGACCGTTCAGCAGGCGCAGATGGAGATGAACACGATCGCCCGGCGCCTGGCGCGGGAATACCCGAAAACGAATAAAGACGAAGACGCAACCACGCTTGTCAGCCTGCGCGAAACGATTAGCGGCGACATACGCCCGGCTTTGCTGGTGCTTCTGTGCGCCGTGGGCTTCGTGCTGGGTATCGCTTGCGCGAATGTCGGCAACTTGCTTCTGGCACGGGCAACCGGCCGGCAGAAAGAAGTGGCCGTGCGTTCGGCGCTCGGGGCCGGCCGCTGGCGGCTGGTCCGCCAGTTACTGACCGAAAGCATGCTGCTCGGGATTGCGGGTGGGGCGCTCGGCTTGGCGCTCGCGTCGTGGTGCACCCGGGCCCTGCTTACCATGTTTCCGCCAACGGTGTTCAACATCAGCATTCCCCGCCTCGAAAGCATTCCCATGGATGGCTGGGTGCTGGGCTTTGCCTTGGCCGTTTCCGTGGTGACGAGCGTGGTCTTCGGCTTGGCCCCGGCGCTAAATGCCTCCGCGAACGCGGGCGAGCCTCTGAAAGAATCGGGGCGAGGTCTGACGGGAGGTACCGAAGGCAGGCGTTTGCGCAGCACGCTGGTTGTCGCGGAAGTGGCGATGTCTTTGATCTTGCTCACGGCTGCGGGGCTCACTCTCCAAAGCTTCGTTCACTTGGTGGGCAGCAACCTCGGCTTCAATCCGGATCATGTTTTGACCATGCGGGTTCTGCCGCCGCACTACAAGTACAGCTCGCAGGCGCAACTAGTGGCCTTCAGCCGGCAAGCCCTGAGCGGCATCCGCTCGCTCCCCGGCGTGGAAGCAGCAGGGGCGGTGACTTTTCTTCCTTTGAGCGGATGGTGGGGAGTCCGCGCGGTTTCGCTCGAAGCCCAATCCGTTCCAGAGGATCAGCGGCCCATCGCGCCATGGAGCTCGGTGACGCCGGAATACTTCCATGCCATGGAGATTCCTCTAATCAAAGGCCGTTTTTTTGAGGAGCGCGACGATGAGCGCGCGGCCCCTGTGGCGATCATCAGCGAAAGCCTCGCAAAGCGGCTGGTGGCAAACGGCGATCCTTTGGGCAAACGGCTGGACATAAATGGCTTGAAGAAACCCGCCGAAGTTGTCGGCGTCGTTGGCGACGTGCAACAACTGGGCCCCACGTCGCAAACCATAGCAGAAATCTATCTGCCCTTTTCCCAAGTTACCGCGCCGATTCTTTGCTTTGCGATCCGAACGACCGAAGACCCGTCCAGCATCGCCAAGGCGGCTCAGCAGGCCATCTGGGCCGTAGATAAAGGTCAAGCTGTCGGCTTCGTGATGAACATGGGTCAACTCGCGTCAGAGGCGGTGGCTCCCCAGCGCATCCTTATGCTGGTCCTGGGCCTTTTCGGAGGAATGGCTCTGCTCATGGCCGTCATCGGAGTCTATGGGGTAGTTGCAAGCACGGTGGCCCAGCGCACCAATGAGATTGGCGTTCGCATGGCCCTCGGCGCGCGCTCCGGCCACGTACTGAGACTGGTGATGACCCAGGGGCTTCGGCTAGTGCTCGTGGGCGTTGCCATCGGGCTGGCGGGCATTGTGGGTCTGATGCGCTTTGTCTCGAGTCTTCTCTACGGTGTTCGCCCCACGGACCCGGTAACCATCGTCGGTGCCGCTTTCGCACTGGCTGGTTCGGCGCTGTTGGCGTGCTACGTTCCGGCGCGCCACGCTTCGCGGATCGATCCGATGGTGGCTCTGCGATACGAGTAGCTCATGGCGTTCGGACCGCCACAACGAAGGATGACCGGGCCGGGAGCCGTAATGCTTTGTTTTCAACAACATACACGGCTTCGTTCGCAGGAGTGAGAAATCCGGGAAAAGATACAAAGGAAAAGAGTGCTCCTGAGGTGACGTGGAGCGAGGTGTAAACCAGAAAGACGCGGAGCGTTCGGCGCTGCCGTAGTTCGGAAAATTCTCGGAAGAAATCTCCAAAGAATGATTTGGCGTAACCGCTAGCGATCCTTTGACCTTCGTCCGTGTTTCCCTTCTGCTAACAGCGGTTGCGTTAGCCGCCTCCAACACTCCCGCGCGCCGCGCCATGCGCCGGCGATCCCTTGACCGCCCTGGGTTACGAGTGAGGCACGAAAAAAGGGGTAAAACCAGCGTCCATTTTGCAGCTTTCAAGACGCTGCAACTTACCCCTATCTCACTGAGCCGTGAGATGCTACGGTCAACCTAACCGCAGAGGCAGATTCCTGTCTAATGATTCGAATGCAGCCGAGCGTTGAGAACACCCAGGCCATCGCGCAGAGCGACGCCGCCGCCGTGGAGCGCACGCTGGCGGGCGATCGGGATGCCTTTCGCGTTCTCGTCGAGCGGCATAGCCACAATGTTTTCCGCCTGGCCTATCGCATGACTGGGAATCGTCAGGACGCGGAAGAGGTGGTTCAGGAGGCTTTTTTGCGCGCCTACCAAAAACTCGGACAGTTTGCCGCCCGAGCAAATTTTGGGACTTGGGTTTATCGCATCGCCGCGAATTATGCGATCGACCGCATGCGGCAGCGCAAAAAGGAAGAAGCGCGAAAGGTCGAGCCTGCTGTATATGACCAAGGAACCGAAAACGATCCCGTGACGCTGGTCCGCGACGCTGCGCCGACGCCAGAGCGCTTGGCTCACAACATCGAGCTGCGAAAACACATGGAGATTGCCCTGGCCGCGCTCTCTCATTCGGAAAGGACCGCCTTTGTGATGCGGCATTGGGAAGGCTGTGCCATCGAGGAGATTGCGGAGGTCCTGAAATCAAGCTCCGGCGCAGCGAAGAACACCGTTTTTCGTGCGGTGCAGAAATTACGCCTGGCTTTGCAGCCGTTTGTGCGGAGGGGAACAGAGGCCAGAGCGATGGGAACGGAATCATGAAACACATGACCGAAGAAGACTTGATTGCTTACCGCGAAGGAGTGGCCGACGAGCGGACTGGAATTGCCGGGCACCTGGCAGTCTGCGAAGAGTGCCGCGCGGAACTGGAACGAATCGAAGCGGTACTCGCGGCACTCGATACATTGCCGGTGCCGGACCCCGGTGATGACTATGGACGACGCGTTTGGCAGCAGATCGCCCCGCGGTTGCCGGAAAAACCTAGGCAGTGGTGGCGGCCTTGGTTCGAAGCGAAGAGGCTGGGAGCACTGGGAGCCGTAGCCGCGATGCTGGTGATTGCTTTCCTTGCAGGGCGAATTACAAAACGCGATCGCACAAGCACTACCGATGTTGTTGCCAGTCGAGAGCAAATCCGCGAACGCGTCCTGGTTGTGGCGGTGGGCGAGCACCTCGGCCGCTCGGAGATGATGCTGGTCGAGCTTTCGAATGCCGCGCCTCGCAATCCCACGCAGAGACAGGTGAATATCTCCGCTGAGCAGCGCCGTGCCGAGGACCTGCTCGATGAAAACCGGCTGTATCGCCAAACTGCCGTGCAGGAAGGCGACACCGCGCTCGCCAGTGTGTTGGATGAGTTGGAACGCGTGCTTCTAGATGTGGCACATAGTCCCGACGAAGTCACGCCCGCGCAACTGGAAAAGATTCGCCAAAAGATTGAGGCGCGGGGAATTCTGTTCAAAGTTCGGGTGGTTGGCAGGGAGCTCCAGGAACGGCAAAAGGCTACAACGCCCGCTCCCGGGCAGCACAACAGCTCACCAGAGAGCGAAAGGAACAAAGCATGACCCTTCGGAACGCAGTGTGTCGAACGAGCACGGTGTGGATTGCAGCGGCGGCGCTATTGTTGTCGCCCGCACGCACGCGCGCGGCACGGCTCGCCGCAGCCAGCTTATCCGCCCAGGATTTCCTCCAGGATCGACAAGACGACCTGGATAGAGAACAGGAGCGGCGAGATCGCGAGCAAGAGGCTCGCGACCGGGAACAGGAAAAACGCGATCGCGAACAGGAGGCCCGCGACCGCGCGCAGGAAAAGGGCGATCGGCTGGAAGAGCTGTACGAGGACGGCCGAGAAGCACTCGATGACGACCGCTACGACAAAGCGGAGGCGAGGTTCGATCAACTCGCTCAGCTGAACGGGCCGCAGACCGACGCGGCGCTCTACTGGAAGGCGTATGCGGCCAACAAACTCGGAAAGCGCGATTTGGCCCTGGCCACACTGGCTGACATGAAGAAACGGTTTACGCAAAGCCGCTGGCTGAAGGACGCAAACGTCCTCGAACTGGAAGTCCAGCAATCGAACGGGCAGCCATTCAAGCCCGGAGACCAGAGCGACGAAGAACTGAAGATGCTCGCGATTCAGGGGCTCATGAACAGCGACGCCGAGCGCGCCATGCCGCTGCTCGAGAAGGTGATTAATGGTACGGGTACGCCTCGCGAAAAGTCGCGCGCGCTGTTCGTCCTGGCGCAAAGCGGCTCGGCGCAGGGCCGGGAGATCATTGGAAGAATCGCCAAGGGCCAAAGCAATCCGGAACTGCAGCGCGAGGCGATCAAATACCTAGGGATTTTCGGTGGAGCGCAGTCCCGACAAATCATGGCGGAAGTATATGCAACGAATCCCGACCCTTCCGTGAAGCGCGCCATCTTGCGCGCTTACATGATGGGAGGCGATCGTGAACACCTGTTTGCCGCTGCGAAAAGCGAAAAGGACGAATCTCTGCGCCGGGAAGCGATTCGCCAGCTTGGCTTGGTTCACGGAGTAAGCGAACTCGAGCAGCTGTATCAGGCAGAAACGTCAACGGACCTGCGCCGCGAAATTTTGCGGGCGTTCTTTCTTGCGGGCGAATCTGGAAAACTCG
>DATAIH010000302.1:0-23510 GCA_036262755.1 Candidatus Acidiferrum sp. | reverse complement strand
TCCATCCATTCGCTTCGGCAACGCGGCGCGAGAACTGGGCCAGCCCAGCCGGACTAAAATCAGCGGAGCACATTCGTATGCTCCCGTTAAGTTGCCCCAGGTCATAGCCAAGCGGCCGCTGAATCCCCTCGCCGGGCGTGGGTCCATCGGGATTTGCATGGCTGCCGTGCCCTTTTCCGCTTAAAACAATCAGCTTCTTATCGATTTCAAGAAGACCTGTCGGATACCAATCCGTTGGAATGCGGCCCATCGGACCGACAGCTGCTAGGCTCGCTCGTTTGGAGATTTGCTCGGAAACGTCAAAAACGGCTATGGCGTTGTTGTCGGCTTCCGCCACGTACAGCTTTGTCGCGTCGCGGGAAAGTGCCAGGGCGTTTGGCGTACTTCCTTCGGACGGGGCACCCGGGGCTTGATCCTGAAGATACCGCAAAACCTTCCTGGCGCGGGTATCCACTATCGCAATCTGATCCGTACCGGCTAGCGCAACAAATAGCCGGGATCCATCTGGGTTCATAACCAGCGCGGAAGGGCGTGGCCCGACCACCAGCCGGCCCGTGTTGGAAAGAGTTCCATCGGCAAAAGCGCGAAAAATGGAAATGGTGTTGCTTCCCCAGGCAGATACATACACCTTGCCATCCGGGGCCACTTCCACGGCATAAGGATAATGGTCTGTCGAAAATCTTTGCACTACTCGCCCGGATGACGGATCCACAACAGCCAGGGCGTCGCCAACATTCTCGGCAACGTACAGCAGGTTTCCTTTCTGAGAGACCGCTATACCGGCTGGATAGCGAGAACCTGTTTTGTCAGGCTTTTTCTCGCCGAGAATAATCTTCTTCACTAGTGTCGCGGCGCCGTTATTCCAGGAGTACGCATAAATCAAGTCCTCGTTGCCGCCGGACACATACAACTGCTTGCCATTCGCGGAAAAGGCTGCACCATAAAACGCCGCCTCCTGCGGAATGGTTTGCAGGACCTTCTTTGATTCAAGATCGACAACTTGAATTCCCTGTTCTCGCCAGCCGCTCAAGACCGCGACCACTCTCGTCCTCTCGGGCGCAAGTGCCAGGCCTAGCGGCATGCTACCCAGATCGATAAACTCGCCTTCCGCGTCAAGACGCACTCCCGTCGCGAGGGGCGTGGTGAAGGTTGGTGCATCGATGTTCGGCGTCGATGCAAGTCCCGAAGAAACGACGAGTAAGAGGGCCAGCCCAGAAAGAAACTTCTTCGAGAGACGGGGACCGCAATCAAGGGACTGGTCTTTGTCGGGCATCTCGGTGGCAACCGACATGCCAATTAGTGTGTCTTTCGTCAGGATAGTGAGGGATGAACCCTGCATGGCACAGGATTCAGGTTTGAGCATGCCTCCTCCAATTCGACGACGGCACAAAGGCTATCCGGCAAAGTAGTCAGCCCCAACCCAAGCTTGCGCAAGCCTTTTCAAGTTATTGCGATACGTTCGTGAAACGGTGTATTCGTTGCCTCTCTCGAGACGCAGCACGTACTCACCCGTGACCCACGGGCGAAGCTCCTCTACCCATGACGCATTAACCAGAACGGAGCGATGGATCTGCACAAAGCCAAGTGGTGCGAACTTCTCGGCGAGTGTCGAAATGGATGCCCTCACGAGGTAGGAATCCGACTTCCGTCGCAGCAACGAATAATTTCCCTGTGCTTCCACCGCAACCACATCGGCCGAATCAATGAGGAGAATTTTCCCCTTCAGCTTTATGCCGATCTTAACGCGGCAGGGAAATCTCGAGGCGTTCTGGAGTGCAGCTTCAAAGCCTTCTGCGACTGGTCTTTTCGCCGATTCGCGGATTACCGGAGGCGACGCATGATGATCGAATTTGCCAGCCGGGCCATTCAAAACCTTGTCGAGGATAACTGCCCCGCGGTCTTCGCGGCGTCCGGACCCTTCCGTTCGACCGGAGGCGGGTCGTGGACAATTGGCAACAGATGCTCGCGGCTCATCGGCTGATTCGATGCGGGCGAGTCGAGAACCAGAAAATACGCTCATCTGCCTACCTACCAGAGAACATCTTTCGCAGCGGAAGAGCCACAGAACTGTGCCTCCAGAAGCTGTCTCGCTGTTCGGCCCAGCATGGCTCTTAACACTTGAATCTCATCCGACAAAAGAGTGAGAAATTCGATGGTTCGTGGAGAGACGCAAATGGTAGAGAAATGTTGAGGAAGTAAGTGGTTGGTGTCAATAGCCACTGGTGGCCATCTTGATATGACCACTTCGAATCGAACGAAATCACGCAATGTGTTTTTGCCCGTCATTGTCGTCGATAGTCATCACGCTCAAGCAAATGCGCTCCATTACGGCGATCCGCTTGGTGTTAACCGTATTCGCCCAGGAATAGGAGCAACAACACCGAGACGGGGCGCCCGGGCGGACCGCTGCCCGTTTTTGCTCAGCCCCTCTGGTTTCAGCAGATGGATTAATCATCGTGGCAACGGGGCCGGTGTTCCATCCGACCACCTGGCCAGTGGAACGATGAAAATGTTGAACGGCTGAAAGGAACCTTTGTCAAAGAGCGTGACCGGGGAGTTGGGTAAATTAGCGCCCCAGTCCGCACCGTCGATCGGTGGGGTGTAGAACATCAAGTGCGCCAAGTTGTGACCACCGTCATCGGTTAGGTATGCTCTTTTCGACATCATGTAAGACATGGCCCCAGATTCCAAAGCGGGCAATTGCTTTTTAGCAGAGGCTGTCTTCATCCATTCGATCATTTGCGCTTTCGATTGTCCTGCCAATGCCATCTCCGTTCGCTTGTAAGTAAGTGGCAGAATGGAGCGTGATGCCTGTGGATTGAGGCACACAGGGCCCCGGAGTTTGGGGTTCCAAAACTCTGGGCTGTCGGGAGGCGAGTGCCACGCTCGCTCGACGACGCATACAAAGCCGTTCTTGCCTTCGATGGCGCTCTCGTAGCCATGCCGCCCTAAAACAAGAACCTTGGCCTCGCGCGATATTGCTTCCGGGGCGGCGCTTCGTGCCAGAGCAATCTCCGCGTCCCGATCCATCAGGTATTGGTCGAGCGGGGCCATTCTGGGATAGGGGGTTTCGTCATTCTGGGATGCAACCGCCAGGGTGCACCAAATGCAGAAAATGGAGGCAAAGATCATTGACGCAAGGACAGCGAGTCTATTTCGTTTCATCAAGTCCTCCTGAAGCCAGAACCCTCGTATCGCATTTCTGATGCCGATAATGCTGCTCTGCGCCTGTTATTCCCGGCTGGTCGGCGGCAGCTGACAAACGCCGAAGCGCTCGCTGCTCCGCGAACGCGAGGGTGACACTGGTTAGCGGCGGTGTCCGCGATCGCAATTCGCTGCGGGAAAACAGGATGCCGACAGCAAACCCCAAGGAAAGAAAACTTCCTGATAGGTTGAAAGCAAGTCACAGCCCAATCGAACGGGTAAGTATCAATCTGTTTTTCAAGCGCTTGGACCGCCGGCGTCCCTGGCGCCTATGATTTTACGAAGGTGAACCAAGACACTTCGTCACGGGATTCTCACATTTCACACCAAACATCCCTCGCACCGCCGCTCTCTAATGTAGACTGAGGCCTTCTGAAGGAGCTCAGGGTGAAATTCAGAAATTTGTAGAACGCGGGACATCGGCCTTGCGGGACCAGGAATCAGCCATTTGAGATCGAGAACTGATCGATGACCCACAACCAGGTTCCGTCGCTTTGTCGCCGGGCAATCTCGGCGGTCACGATGCCGTCCGGAAGGCGCGTTGAGGTGAGCGCCAAATCTCCGCAGACCATCGCCTCTCGCTGCTCTCCCATCTGGAACTTTCGCCCCATCGCCACCAATTCTCTGAAGAATTGACGAATCGCCTCTCGACCATGCAGGATCCGCCCTGCGCCATCGTCGAGTAAGGCCTGGGCCTCATACAAAGCAGCCATCCCATCCGCGTCCCCCAGGTTTTGTCTGGAAACCAACAGCGGTTCCAAGTCTTGGGGATGGTAAGCCACTCCCCTATTCCCTTGCTCGCTCATGCAACACTCCCACTTCTACGCTAGTATGCTCTTGCTTGTGGGTCAGTACCCCAAGGGGCAGGTGCCGCATTCAGGCTCACCTGAAGGGCTCGACCTCACACATCTTTGCGAACCGAGTTCATCCCCCGAGTCTTGGACAATATTGTCCAAGACGCACCGGTCGGGCTTGCGGTATTTTGCTCAGGTTCTGGCCGTCTGGCTTGGGTAAAAGGTGACACGCGGATGAAAGATGCAAATCGCCGGTCGGTCGAACGAATCTTTCGAGATGCGCCATTCATTCACTCCCTGGGAATCGAGCTAACCTCGTGCGGCCAGGGCTGGTGTGAAGCGAGAGTCAAGGGGTCGCCTTCTCTTCGCCAACAACACGGATTTGTCCACGCTGGCGCGATCATGACCCTTGCGGACCATACTTGCGGCGGCGCCGCGGCGACAACGGTACCCGAGGATCGTGACGTGATTACCGTGGAGAACAAGGTCTCATTCTTGCGTCCAGCTTTGGGTCCAGAACTCATTTGTCGCGCTCATGTACTGCGCTCCGGCAGGAATTTGGTCTTCGTGGAAGCGGAAGTCATGGTCGAAAGTGCGGGCGGCCCCATGATGGTTGCCAAGGCGTCCAGCACGCTTGCTGTCGTTCCTCTTAACACCAAGCCGGGCGGAGAACCCGGTACTTGAGACTAAATGATCGCTACGGATTTCGCTGAAAATGAGACTGATCGCGACCCTTTGCCGTGCGTTTCTCCTCCCGCAACTCAGCATTTACCGATCGAGAGTCTCCTCGTTAAGCTGTTTTTGAAGTGTGTTCGGTTCCATGCCTCGTCAAGATAGTCGTACCGCGATCGATCTGTCTTGGACTGGATTGCCCCGCCCACGTGCGCACCAGGCGTAGATTCCCTGGTAAAGGTGATTGACTCGCTAAGGATCCGCACAAGAATGCTCAAAACGAAAGTTCATACGCGTCTTTCGGCGGCCACGATCTACGCATGAAAATTGCTGCCAGAACCAGGTTTTTGTATATTCAACCAGATATTCCGTCGATTGGTCCCCGGCAGAGCGATTGCCGGCACCAATTCCGCGTACAATCGACCCCAATGGGACGTGTTCCGCAAAAAGTCACAAAGATGGTCATGGCCTACCTGTGGTCCATCTTGTTTTGGATGAGCCTTGCCTCTGTGGCTGCGTGGGAGGATAAGTTCCTCATGTGGGAGAGAGGGATCCACATAACTTACTGGATCTCGTTCTTTCTCAACGGCGCTTTTGCACTCTCGGCAGCTCTGTTGACGCCTCCTACTTTCGCCATCGTCCACCGCTACCCGATCACCAAACCGATTCGCTTTCGTCGCGTAGCTGGCTATGTGCTGGGCAGCGTCGTTTACACCATCACCTGCGCGGTCCTCCACTTTATTTTATTTCCGTCTTGGAATTCCCCCGCTCAGCGCTTTGAACCTCGCTCGTTCCACGGATTCCTTGCGGTTACCTTTCACAACTTTGCCGGGCTAATCTGGGACTACGCCATTGTTGTCGCGGCCGCGCATGCATACGAGTATTTCAAACGGGCGAGGGACCAGGAACTTGAGCGCGCGGAATTGCAACAGGCGCTCGCCACGAGCGAGCTCGAGGCCCTGAAGAGTCAGCTTCATCCGCATTTCTTATTCAATACCCTGCAGGGGATCTCGGCGCTGATCGACACAGACACAGTGCGCGCCAAAACCATGGTTCTCAAGGTCTCGAGCCTTCTCCGCGCCGTTCTTCAGTATGGCACCTCCGATCTCATCACCCTCGATGAAGAATTGAAGTTGATCGAAGACTACCTCGCTCTTCAGAAAATGCGTTTGGAAAACCGGCTTGAACTCAGTTGGGACATTCACCCTGATACGCGCCAGTTGCTCCTGCCGCAACTCATCATGCAGCCTCTGGTGGAGAATGCGATTTTGCATGGCGTGGCTTGCTGTCGCGGCGGCGGATGGGTACAGATTATGTCGCGTCGGGCAGAGGGAAACCTGCAAATCCAAATTCGCAACAGTGTTGGAGGGAGAGGGCGAGCAGGCATCGGACTTGGTCTGCAGAATACGAAAGCCCGCTTGAGACACCTTTACGCGGATGAGGCGGCTTTCTCATTCGATCTCGGTAGCAACGGCTCGGCAATGGCAACCTTGACGTTACCGGCATTCGCTTCGCGCGAAGGGCGGGGAGTACCGATTTCGAATGCACATGCCCGTTAGGAGGGACCAGGATGCGCGTGTTGATTGTTGATGACGAACCGCTTTCTCGAGGCGCCCTCAAGAATGCAGTGCGCGAGAGAAAAGACGTGGAAGTGCTTGATTCGGCAGCCGATGCCGTTGAGGCACTCGAAATGCTCGAGAGGAAACCCTACGATGTCCTCCTGCTGGACATTCATATGCCTGAACTCTCCGGAATGGAACTTGCCGATCGACTGAACAAACGGGGAGCGGCCATTCCATCGATTGTGTTTGTCACTGCGCACCATGAGCATGCGGTCGCGGCCTTCGAAAGGCATGCAGTCGATTATGTCCTGAAGCCCTTCTCATCCGAGCGGATTCACGAGGCCCTGGATGTGGCCATCCGCCGAACAGAGAGCGAGCGCGCTGCTCAACTGATCAGCGTCCTGCCACAGCTTGAAACGCTTTTATCGAAGTCTCCCAAAATCGCCATCAAGACGAAGGGAAGAATTCTTTTTATCGACCCGATGGATGTGGTCATCGTAGAGGCCCAGGGCAACTATGTTTTGTTGCAGCGGTATTCCGGCTCGTACGTTCTGCGGGAATCCATTTCCACGATGGCTGAAAAACTAAAACCATACGGATTCATTAGAATTCATCGCTCCGTGATCGTGAACAGCTCCTACGTTGAAGAGATTCAGCCCTGGACGACGGGAGAGTACGCGCTTCGGATCAAAGGGGGAAAAGAATACACCGTCTCGCGCACCTACAAGAATAACTTGAGGTCCCTGGCCCAATTCTGGGTTGGGACGGAGAGCTTCGTCGGGGAATAAACGGCGGCTTCCCGGGCACCGCGCCAGATTTTCGTCTGCAAGTTCTGTTAACACGCATTGTTTTCTCGATTTCTCGTCACATATCTCGCTGCTCTGGCCCAATGCTGGTGTAAATTTACAAAAGATTGCCTTCTGTCGAGATCGACGCCTAGACAGGGCCTTTTCGGGAGCCGGACTCCATTGCACGGCACAATCAAGTGGTTCAACAAGTCCAAAGGCTATGGGTTCATCGGTCGTGACAATGAACCCGATGTGTTCATCCACTATTCGGGGATTGTGGCCGACGGATATCGAACGTTAGAACAAGGGGATCGCGTCTATTTTGAGATTGTTGAGGGAACGAAGGGGCCGCAGGCGATTAACGTCGTGAAGCTTCCAGCTGAAAGGTAAGCGTAATGTCTAGCGGGGCCACATCATCCTAACTCTGCTGCGACGGTCCTGTCGGTCTTTTCCTCCTGATGATAACGCTACCGCGCGCGTGGGCATCTCGCGAAGGCCGGCGCTTTCGGTTCAATCGGCATGGACTCGCAGTCTGAGGAGCGAATTACCGCCGCCGGTGACGCGCATTGCCGAAGTTCAGAATGGGAGTCTCGACCAGTGGCGTTAAGTGGTGTGGCTGTCCAGAAACTCTACACAAGACGGGCTGATCATTACAGTGCTTTCATAGGCGCGTTCCAATCTCCACGAGGGTTTCAGGCGTTACTCAAGCGATCACCCTTCCTTCGTCCCGGGCTCCGAGTGCTCGACGCAGGTTGCGGGTCCGGTAAAGCCACTTTGGTTTTGCTCGAAGCGCTTCAGCAAAACCGTTTCGACTACAAGAAAGTCGATGCGTTCGACCTCACACCTGCGCTGCTAGATCGATTTCAAAGGGTAGTGGACGCCTTGAGCATCAGCGGAGTGCGGCTTTGCCAGGCAGACGTACTTGCTCTTGAAGCTCTGCCTTCATCCTGGACAGACTACGACTTGATTCTATCCGTGTCGATGCTCGAGTATCTTCCAAAGGAAGAGCTATCCCGCGCCTTGAGCGGCCTGCGCGCGAGACTCGCCCCGGGCGGCAAGATGCTGGTTGTGATCACTCGAAAAACTCCGGAGACGAAGGTTCTTATCGAGTGGCTATGGCATGCCGAGCGTTACACAAAGAAGGAATTGTTGCTGGCTTTCACGAAAGCGGGGTTCCGAGATCCTACCTTTTTGACCTTCCCGTGGCCTTATTTCTGGTTGAACCGCGCTTCGTATGTTGTCGCAGCTTCTAATTAGAAAGATAGATAGCAGAGCGATTGGGGTCGTCTGACCGGACCTTCCTTCGCAAGTTGCGCGTCAATCATCGTCCGCGAGTCTTGTAAGCTCACAGGCTTTTGCTGACTGTTCATCACAAATCTCTTCTATGCGCCCAAGATCCGGCCTAACTTCGAGTTGGGTCGCCATTTACTTGTCTCGTCACATGAAGACGACTGTCTTTTGGAGTTAGCCGATGTCCTCGTATGGACAACAAACTGTGGACTCTCTGACAACCAGTGTCAGGAATCGATCGGAGCCTGAGACAGGTACTCCTGGTCATCGCCCGATTTCGGAAAGTGCACGATTTGTGCGTTTTGGTCCGTTCCAGATTGACCTAAACAAGGGACTTGTGACCAAGAGCGGTTCCCGAGTCAGGCTAACCGGGAAAAAGTATAGGGTTCTTGTCATGCTGTTGGAAAAGGCAGGTGAAATTGTCTCACGCGACGCCATCTGTCAGGATCTTTGGCCCACTGACACAGTCGTCGATAAGAATTTCAGTCTTACGACGATTATCAATAACCTGCGTAGAGTTCTCGAAGATTCTTCCTTTCGTCCACAGTACATCGAAACGATTCCGCGGAGAGGCTATGTATTTATCGCGCCGCTCGAGCTCTCGCATGACACCAAGCCACGCGCGGCCTCAGCTTCTCTGGCCGGCGGGGAACTTCGCCTCTTTTCTATCCGGCGCATCGTCAGTCTCCTTTTGATTGGAATCGTGTTGGGCGCAACCGCCGCTTGGATCTCAAATCACGTCAGGGCCGGCCTGACATTGAACTACCCGAGACCGCCGGTCGTGGAGCGGAGCAATTAACTCGAGCGAACTTGCCCGTCCTTCTGGGAAGCTGAGTTATGAAGGGCAAAGAAGCCTCTTACGCGCGCTCAGCTCCCTCGAAATGTTTGCGCTCACTGCCGATGGCCGTTTCCAAAACACGCCCCTCACGAAAGTCTTGCGCACGGATCATCCGCAATCTCAACGTGAAGTCGCATTGTTCCTTCTCTACTTGGACGAACAAGCTCTGGAAAGGACTATCTCGAGCGTTGCCTTCGACTTGCTCGCTGATCGGTCAAGTTGACTGAGCCTTGAGCAACCGCGAGCTGTGCGTAACGTCCTCACAGTTAAAATGTCTACACATTTCTGAATCTCACGCGGAGTCCCCTCACACGCGCTCACTCTACGTTAGGGCGTGACAGCTCGACGAACATTCAGTCCAAACTGCGGAAATCCTGCGTCGGAGCGCTTCGGTCCTCCATTCGTAAATTCATAGGCGCTCGGAAATGCCAGCGGGCAAGCACCTGAAAATAGGCTCGATACGTATCCGTCTGATTGGCTTTTGACGTGCTGACTAGTGGGCAACTCGTGGGCGGTTGCACGATCAGGTTCCGCAGAAGTTGACGAGCCAAAGTACCGAGATGTGCGGAAGTGTGGGTAAGGCAGTTGGGGGATCATTCTCAATCCGACGAGCGGAAAAGAACTGCGTTGTGGGCGTAAAGCGCGCTTTCGTCAAGCTTGCGCAAACGAAGCTTTGCGTTGAAGGAAAGGAGCATCCATGGCATGGCGTGGGAATTCGAATCGAATATTGCTGATGGCGTCTGGAGTTGCCTTGTTCCTGCTGTCGCTTTCCGGAGCTTGGGCGCAGACCGGTACTACCTCCCTGAGGGGTACGGTTACCGATAAAACCGGCGCGGCCATAGTTGGGGCAAAAGTCCTGGCCAGCAATCAGGCGTTAGGGCTCACTCGCGAGACAAGCACGGCAGCAACCGGGGAATACGAGTTTCTTGCCTTGCCGCCGGGTACATACCTACTGACAGTTGCAATGGCGAACTTCAGTAAGTATGAGCAAACGAATCTGCAGCTGCTCGTGAATACGCCAACGACGGTAAACGTGAGGTTGGAAGTGGGTACGACCGTTCAGACCGTCGAGGTATCCGCTCAGGCCGTTACCCTAAACACGTCCGACGCCTCGCTTGGCGTCGCCTTCAGCGAAAACCAAGTTAAGGAGCTCCCTTTAGAAGCAGGGAACGTCCCCGAACTGCTTTCCCTGCAGGCCGGCGTGACGTATACCGGAAATCGCCCGGATATGGATAAAGACACAGATACGCGCAACGGTGCGGTGAATGGTGCACACAGCGATCAAAGCAACATTACGCTCGATGGGGTTGACGTTAATACCGATACCAAGGGATACGCGTTTCAGTCCGTCTTACCGATTACCCAGGACTCCGTGCAAGAATTTCGAGTGACAACCAGCAACTACAATGCGGATGAAGGGCGCTCGTCGGGCGCGCAAGTAGCGCTTGTCACCAAGAGCGGCACGAATGATTTCCATGGTTCGCTGTTCGAATCGCATCGGAACACCATTACCAGCGCCAACGATTACTTCGTGAAGTTGGCGGAGCTAGAGAGCGGAGCGCCAAACACGCCGCCCAAATTGCTTCGGAACATTTTCGGGGGTTCTCTGGGTGGGCCCATCGAGAAAGACCGGTTGTTTTTCTTCGCCGATTATCAGGGCGCCCGGCAGCGCGAAGCGCAGAGCGTGGTGCGCGTGGTGCCTAGCGCGGCACTGCAAGATGGCGTGATTACCTACCAGTGCCAAACACTCCCGGGCGGAAGCTTGGATACGACGACTTGCCCCGGAATGACAGTCAATGGGTTGACTGGCAGCCACACGATTCAACCGGGCTATTACGCCCTCACACCGGGGCAGATCAAGGCCATGGATCCCCAGAACATCGGGATCAGCCAAAACGTGATGATTCCGTACTTCCAGTCGTTTGCCAAGTTCGTACCCAACGATAATTCGGTCGGGGACGGAGTGAACTTTGTGGGTTACCGATTCAAAGGGCCCGTGGCGATCGATACGAACTGGTACATCGCACGTGCGGACTACAAGATCACGAACAATGGTAACCATGCCATCTTCTGGCGAGGCGCATTGCGCAACGACACCAACGGAGGCGTTCCCTATCTACCGGGCGGCGCCCCGGAAACTACGACCGTGGATTACAGCAAAGGGTATTCCGTGGGGTATTCGGCGGTGCTTCGACCTGATCTCGTGAACAACCTGAGGTACGGGTACACGCGCCAGAGCTTCGGCCAAATTGGCAATCAGACAGCGCAGATGATTCTCTTTCGCGGGCTGAACGACAACGCAGGGGCAAACAACTCCGAACTGGCAATCACGCAGAATAGCGAGTTCCAGGTTCCAGTCCACAATATTGTGGACGACATCTCCTGGGTCAAAGGCCGACACACACTACAGTTCGGCGGAAACATCGGTATTCTGCGAAACCCGCAGTCCAACAACATTAATTCGTTTACTTCCGCCTCCGACAACCCTTCTTGGCTAGACACCGGGGCGATGGCAAATACGGGCGCGCCGGGCCATTTTGATCCAGCTTGTTCGACCTCGAGCGGCGCATGCGGGGGCCCCGCCTACCCGGCGGTGGACGGTGGCTTCGGCAATAACTATGACTATCCGCTCGGCGCGTTGATCGGCATGGTCACGCAGGTTAATGCTCGTTACAACTTTACCCACAGTGGAAGCCCCCTTCCCGACGGGACGCCGGTTTCGCGCCGTTTTGGTGCCGACAGCTGGGAGATGTATGGGCAAGACGCATGGAAGATCAAACCGAATCTGACCGTAACCTTTGGCCTTCGCTACACGCTTGCTTCGCCTCCGTGGGAAACCAACGGGCTTCAGGTTGCTCCGAGCGTAAGCTTGAGCGATTGGTTTCGAGGGCGGGCTTCCGGAATGCTTCAAGGGACACCCGCGAGTGCGGCTCCGCGCATGAGCTTCAATTTGGCGGGGCCCGCGAACGGGAAGCCTGGGTTTTACGATTGGGATAAAAAGGACTTTGGTCCCCGGCTGGCGATTGCTTGGTCTCCGAACGGGAAGGAAGGGCTGTGGAAGAACCTATTTGGCGGCTCGGGCCAGACCACGATTCGGGCCGGAGCAAGCATGGTTTACGACAGGCTCGGCCCGGCACTACTCGCCACCTTTGATCGGAGCGGTTCTTTCGGTCTGTCGACGACGTTGTCGAACACCGGGAGCATTGAATCCCCCGCGATTGCCCCGCGTGTAACGGGACTGACGGGGCTAAGCAATATTCCCGTCTTCGACCTTGCGAGTCCTGCGAACCGGCTGTATGCGGCGGCACCCAGCGGAAGCTTCCCGCAGAGCTTCCCGAACGGCTTGAACGGGGACACCGGCTCTTACGCTGTTTATTTCGGAATGGACAGGAATCTCAAGACTCCCTATGCCTATACGCTCGATTTGTCGGTCGGTCGGGAACTCGGGCATAACCTTGCCATAGAGGTTTCCTATGTCGGTCGACTGGCCCACAGGCTGTTGTCGCAGGAGGATGTCGCTGCACCGCTGGATTTGGTCGATCCCAAGACAAAGATCGACTACTACACTGCGGTGCAGGCACTGGCCAAGTTGTACCGCCAGGGCGTCCCAGCAAGCTCAATTACCCCGGCGACGGTTGGGCCCGCTGCGCAATATTGGTATGACATGTTACAGGCGCTACCGGCACAGAAGTCCGGTCAGCCGGCGCCCTCGTATGCGGTCCCGGGTTTCTGTGGCTCGAGCCCCACCACCGACGCTTTGCAGGCAGCCTACAACCTGTTCTCGTGTTTCTCCTTTAACGAAACAACTGCAATTCAAGGCCTAGATCAGGGATGGGGCCTGGTCGACCCCAACTCAGGCAGCAGTTACTATTCCGTGGGCGGTCCTTACAGCTTTGTCGACCCGCAGTTTGCCGCTCTCTACGTCTGGCGCTCGATCGGGAGCGCAGCCTACAACGCTTTGCAGGTGAATTTCCGCAGACATATGAGCCATGGCCTGCAATTCGACTTCAACTACACGTACTCCAAGTCCTTTGACATTTCTTCCGACGCTTACCGCATCCCAGATGAAGGTGGCCTCGGAGGCCAGGTCATCAAGCCGTGGGACCCCAAGGCGCTTCGGGCGGCTTCAGATTTCGACCTCACGCATCAGTTCAATGCGAACTGGATTGCGGAACTGCCGGTTGGCAGGGGCCGATGGATCGGGGGCAACGTCGGCAAAGGAGTTGATGCGATCATTGGTGGCTGGCAGCTGTCAGGCCTCGCTCGGTGGACGAGCGGCTTCCCCATCGGTGTCGGCAACGGGGCGCAGTGGCCGACGAACTGGGAGATATCCGGCTTCGCGACCCAGATCGCGGCGGTGACCACCGGCAAATTCAAGGGGACGGACAGCAGTGGAAAGGGTTACGTCAACATTTTCGGAGACCCAACGACGGCGGCTAACGTGCTCAGTTCGGATTTCCGTGCTGACTTTCCGGGAGAGGTAGGCAACCGAAACAACTTGCGGGGTGACGGCTTTGCAGGATTGGATCTTGGACTAAGCAAGCGTTGGAAAATGCCATACAGGGAGTCCCACAGTTTGACCTTCCGCTGGGACGTTTTCAACGCACTCAACCTGACTCGATTTGACGTACAGAGCCTGAATCTATCCCTCACGAATTCGAGCAACTTCGGAAACTATACGGGATTGCTCACCAACCCGCGCGTAATGCAGTTCGCCTTGCGCTACGAATTCTAGTGACGACCGCCATGCGCGTTTCACGAAAGACGTGTTTGCTGAACAGGAGTTTAAAGATACGAGCTGAATCGCGCATCGCGAGGCTACTCTCACCAAGGATATGGCGCGCCTAGTCGGAATGGCTTCGCCTCACGACATCGCTGGCAAGCGGCGGTGTGCTCGATGGCGACACACGGTGCTTGGTGGCCTGCTCGAAAGCGTAGGCCAACGCGATCAGACGTGGTTCGCTGAAGGCTGGACCGCTGAAGGTCACGCCATACGGTCCGTTGTTTGGGTTAAACCCCGCCGGGAACGGAGTGCCCGGGGGGATGTTCAACTCGGGTTGGTTGGTGACGAACCCACCAGGCACGACGATGCTCGGGTACCCGGCGCGTGCCGCGATGTTGGCGCCGCGGTTCGCCGGGAACAGAATCGCGTCGAAGCCGGCGCTAAAGACGACATCCAGGCCGCGGGTCTTAGCAATATCCAGATCTTTGGCGCGGTCACTGTTATAGCGAACGGTGTCGGCGCTACCCGGGCTTGTATCAAGAGTCTCGGCGGCCAACGCAAGGATCTGGCCGTACTTAAGCGCGTAAGCCGAGTGCGCACTATTGTAGTTGATGACATCCTCGAGCGTTTTCACCGGTGCGTTCGGGCCGAGAGAGGCAAGATAAGCATTTAGGTCGCGCTTGAATCCATAGAGCAGCACAGTCGAGCAGTTGGTTTGAGGCAAATTACCGCAACCCGGAAAGCTATTCAGCTCAGCCTGGTCCGGAATGTCGTAGAACTCGACATCGGCCCCTGCGGCACGCATGACGTTCATGGCATCGGTCATCACCTGAAGTTGCGTCGGCGTTAGATTGGGTGTTCCGCCGCCATTGGTCCAATAGCTGAAATACGGTACGGCGATGTGCGCCCCTTTCAGGGCTTGCTTGCGGAGGAACTGCGTGTAATCGCTGAAGCAGTTACCAGGTTTCAGGCAAGGGGCCGTGGCTGAATCCTGTGGGTCGAAACCGGCTATCACGCCAAGAACCTTGGCGGCGTCGGTTACCGTCCTCGCGAGAGGTCCGGCGGTGTCCTGATCGGCGGTGATGGGAACGATGCCGTCGCGGCTAACCAGGCCGCGGGTGGGCTTGATGCCAACCAAAAGATTCATCGTCCCTGGGCTCAGGATCGATCCGGACGTCTCGGTGCCAATGCCTACCGTGGCCAGGTTCGCGGAAACGGCGATCCCCGGTCCCGAACTGGATCCACCCGGAGAAAGTGCCGGCCGGCCATCGTTGAAGCCCGTTCTCGGATCAGGGCGCGGATCGTAGGGATTGAAGCCATAGCCCAGCATCGAATTCGCTGCGGTGCCGCCGAGTTGGAACCTGAGTTGGGAGCTGTAGCCGGCGGGCATGCCGTTCGTCAGAAAGTTGGCATACTCGGTCAGCGTACCTTTTCCAAGAATGATCGCACCAGCTCGGCGAAGTTTCTTCACTAGGAAGGCGTCATCCGGGGGGACGGATCCGCCAAGTGCGACCGAGCCCGCTGTCGTCGGCATATCGAACGTGTCATTGTTATCCTTGACGATCATGGGTATCCCGAACAGCGGTCTGTCTCGGTGCTGCCCCTGCTGGTCATCGTTTTCTTCCAGCTCGTGCGCAGCCTCGAGGGCCTCGGGGTTCACGACCATGTAGCTGTTAAGGTGAGGTCCAGCTTTGTCGTAGGCCTCGATTCGGGCGAGGTACATGCTGACAATCTGGCTCGGCGCAAGGAGATGGGAGTCAAAGGCGTCCTGAATGTCTTGAATGGTCGCCTCCACCAACTGAAAGGCGTCGGCGTGATCTTGCTGTGACCGTTTGGCGGCGATCGGAAGGACAAGCGCTGCAGCAACGAACAGGATCATAAACCGAAGACGGAATTGGCGTTTCATGCGAGGCTCCTTGGAGGGGAGGTCGGGCAATCAGGGACCGTGGTGCGGGACAATAGGTCCGCCTGCGTTGGGTGTCAAGCGCAAACGATGTTCTGAATCGACACTTGGGAGAATGGAAAGACGAGGTTCTTGGCAAGTTGTCGGAGTACGAGGGTCAGCTTGCAAACTGGTAACCGCAAAACCGCAAAAATCGTCCATGTAAAGTACTGGAACCAACTTGTCCCAAAAACTTTTCGTTGGTGCTGATGTCGCCGTTTGAGTAACTGACGGTCGCTTCCGAGTAGCCGGGTCCCCCGTTAATTTCACTCGGAGCGGTAGTTGAGCGGCGGCTTCTGGTCTGGCGGAATCGCGGTGTAGTAGCTCCTGCCCGCAGTCTGCTTCTTGAAGTCGTCCTTCGCCGCCTGCACGAGTCGGGGATCTGTCAACAGGTCGAGCCCGGTGAGAGCGATCGCCTTGGCCGCAACAACCATTCCCTGCTGGCCGATGCTCATCCCCGCCGCGGCTGTCGCCTGCCACGTGTGCGCCCCACTTCCCGGCACGAACGTCGCCGTCGAGAATCCAATGGTCGGGACCTTCCAGCTGACGTCGCCCACGTCGGTTGACGCGCCGGGTTCGTTGGGATCGAACTTGCGCAGCGGCTCAATCTCGTTTGTCGTGTTGAGGCTCGGCGCTTTGTCCATCTTCAACGTCTTTTGCAGCTCGAGCGCGAACTTCTGCTCGTCGGCGTTCATCTTGTAGCCGCCCACTTCCTCGAGGTTCTTCTGCGCCACGGCGGCCAGCGGGTCATTGGGCACGATGTTGGCGTAGCTGCCGACGCCGCTTACATCCAGCGTGGTGCCGGTCATAAGTGTTGCGCCCTTGGCGATGTTCTGGATCCACTCCCACACGTCTTTCAGCGTGGTATTGAACGGGCTCCGGGCGATCAGGTCCATCTGCGCCAGGTCCGGCACCACGTTCGGCGCCACGCCGCCCTTCGAGATGATGTAGTGAATGCGCGTGTGGCTGGGAACGTGCTCGCGCATGAACTCCACACCGTTGCCCATCAGCATGACAGCGTCGAGCGCCGAGCGACCGCGATCCGGAGCCATGGCAGCGTGCGCGGCTATTCCATGAAACGTGAACTTGGCCGAAACCATGGCTAACTCGCCGCCGTTGCTGACTCCATTGCTGTCCCCCGGATGCCAGTGCAGCACCACGTCCACATCCTTGAACGCGCCGTCGCGCACCATGTACACCTTGCCCGAACCGCCCTCCTCCGCCGGGGTGCCGTAGTACCGCAGTGTGCCCGTGATGTGGTGCGCCTCCATGTATTGCTTAAGCGCGACGGCCGCCAACGCCGCGCCAGCGCCCAGCAGATTGTGGCCGCAGCCATGCCCCGGCGCATCGGCTTTCACCGGATCGCGCGTTGGCACCGTTTGCTGCGAGAGCCCGGGCAGCGCGTCAAACTCGCCCAGGATTGCCACTACCGGCTTGCCCTCGCCATAGCTGGCGATGAAGGCCGTCGGTTCGTTAGCCACACCCGCCTGCACCTTGAATCCCGCCGCCTCCAACTGTTGCTGAAGCAGTTCGGAGCTTCTTGTCTCGTGATAGCCCAGCTCGGCGAAGTCCCAGATCTGCTTCGACACGTGCTGCCAGCTCGCCGCATCCTTGTCTACCAACTGCAGCAACTGTGCATGTGCGCCGGCGAGAAGCTGCGCTGCTGATGTCGCGGCAAATAGCATCGCAGTTCCGGCCAGCCACAGCGATGTTCTGACCTTTGAAGATAAGAACAGTGAAAGCGAGGAAGACTTATCCATTGCCAAGCTCCTCACGGGCAGCCATTGAAGGCTCATTCCATCCTCCTAAACGATACTTTGTGCGAGTTCGCCTACGATACAATGCGCGGATGGAGTTCTAAAAATATAAATAACGGGCTCTGGGCGATTGGCAATACAGAAGTACTCCTAAGTCCTTTCAATCTGGTACACCGCATTCGCGGTAACTTTCGTATTAAGGTTTCGCCTTTCCGGCGCGCTACGTCGATGGAATATTTTTCGACTCGGAACTGGACGTCTTCTCCAACGCGCCAACCCGGTGTACAATGCTCGTGTACAGGCAGTGTCCTGCGTATAGGGCATCCCTTTCTTGGTAGTAACCCCTTGAGTGGTTTTCTGTTCCTTGGCTTCCCAATTCCCACGTATGACAGTCGCGAATAGTTATGGATGAACTGCCTTCAGTAGTATTTTGTTCTAGAGTTAACATCACGTGCCGTCAGCGTCGTCGCGCATTGACGGGAAACGGAGACCCGAGATGAAGTCCGACGAGCCCAGCCGCACGGCCCTGATGGTCGCCCGCCAACGAGCGGCTCATCAGCTGCTCGATCATGGCGCAATTCTCCATGACCCGTACGCAGTTAGAATTCTAGGCGAACATGAAGACAGCGTGTTGCAAGCCCTCAACAACCACCCCTTCGCGAGCATAGGACGCCTGTTCACCGCCGCACGGAGCCGCATCGCGGAAGACGCCCTATCAAAAGCCGTCGAGCGGGGGGTTGCGCAGGTCGTGATCCTCGGCGCCGGGCTCGACACCTTCGCGCTCCGCAATCCCCATGCCGCTCGCATAAACATCTTTGAAGTGGATCATCCCGCCACCCAGGCATGGAAGCGCCAGCGCCTCGTGGGGGCTGAACTCGCGCCTCCGCCATGGCTCACCTTCGTGCCCGTCGATTTCGAGCGGGATGATTTGCAGCAGAAGCTCAGCGGCGCCGGCTTTCAGCGCACCTCCGCTGCGTTTTTCACTTGGCTCGGCGTCGTGCCCTATCTGACAAGGGATGCGCTCGACGCTACGTTGGGCTGCGTAGCGTCGATCCCGAACTCGGAAGTGGTGTTCGACTACGCCGAGCCGCCCGAAACCTGGAGTGAAGACATGAAGGCCCTTGCGGCCGCTCGGATGGCGCAGCTTGAGAAGATCAACGAGCAGTGGGTCGGCCGCTTCGAGCGGGCTGGCGTCGCCGCGATCCTCCGGTCGCACGGTTTCGACGACATAGAAGACATCAGTTTTCAGCAGGTCGTGTCCAGGTTCGGCCGTGACGTTCAAGGGCTCGCGACCGGACAGGCCGGCGTTCATGTCGTCCATGCGAAGCATTAGCACCCAGCTGTCGCGACTGCTTTTGAAGGAGTGTCTGTCCCACCAACAATGCGCTCTGTGTGAACTCCGAGGTGCAACATGGATATTGACGGGGAAAAATTGGAACAAGTCGTTCTTGCCCTTCTTTACTTGAATTCGTTTGAGGAAGGTACGGGGAGACGGGCTTGGAAAAGCTTCCCTTGGTCGATCATGGATTCACTGCACGAGAAAGGGTACATCTCCGATCCGGCTAACAAAAACAAGTCGGTGTGGTTATCCGAGAAAGGCGCGAAGCTCTCGGAAGAATTGTTAGAGAAGCTTTTCGCCGTTAAGTAGTGGTCGCGGCACCAAAGCAGCGAGACTCGGCGTCACAGCAGGGCCAGGAACCAGTACCAACTTGACCGGCACGACTAATCAGGCGCTGACGCGATTGGCAACCTTGAACAGGGCAAAGAATCATTGCAGCTTCGCGTACTCGGCTTTGGCTTGCTTCAGGAATGGGATATCGGGATCGGCGTCTTTCCAGAGGACGAGGAAGTCCTGATACGCGGCGCTGCCTGCAACCCGATGGCGGTCGTGCCGCGCTATCTCGTTCGCGAACACGATTCTCATGGCGTCGGTTTTGACGAGAGCGAGGCGGCTCGCGGCTGCGAACCGTGGAACAAAAAGCAGCCGATAATGATTAGCAAGGATGCCGCACCGATCATTTCGTTTCCGATGAAGAACCCCACCATCGGAACAGTAAATGCAGCCTGAATCAACACAGCGAAACCGCAGATCAGGGCGATAGGCTTGCTCAAACGTGCTTCCCCGAACGTGACGACCAGCACAATGAGTGCAAGGACGATCCAGCTCCACGCCATCGAGAGGAAGGCAACCTCGAAAACAGATTGCAGCGCGATCGGCAGATTCGATGCATGCACCGTCGGGGCGGCGAACTTTAGATATGCGAGGAAATGCAGGGCCGCAGCCGCGAGTAGCACAACGCAGCCCAAGGTTACCAATGTGCGCGACACTGCACGGCGAGTAATCATCTGATTCGCTATTTCATCGTCGGGAAGAATGCATTCGTAGTTGCAGAACGAGTGGAGGATGCCTTAAGAGCGCGACTGCGTCAAGAGTGGCCACGGCAAGTGGAGGGTAAACCGCCTTCACGATAACTTACGTCCTGCCTCCACATCTACGATTACTTACCAAGCGCAACTTGCGAATTGCACGTCCGATTGCCCGCGGGAGTGGAACCATAAAGCGTGTTCGATTACGGGACGAACTGTCTCGGAATCGTTCAGAGAGACTTTAGCACCAGCAACACCGCCGCCGTAAGTTCTGGCGTAACACGCATGTCCAAGTAGACCGGTATGGCAGGTGAAGTGCTCCTATCGTATTCCGATAAGAGGGGCCCGAATGGATAAGAAACGAACCGATCTTCTGCGTGGCACGTTGGACCTGCTGATCTTGAAAGCTCTGGCACTGGAACCATTGCATGGAGTCGGTGTGTCCCGACGCATCACGCAGATCACCAGGGGTGCCTTTCGAGTGAGTTTTGGCTCGCTCTTTCCTTCCCTACACCGCATGGAAGAGAAGGGCTGGGTGGAAGCCGAATGGCGCGCCTCGGAAAACAATCGGCGGGCCAAGTACTACCGCCTGACTTCCTCCGGTCGCGCACAGCTCAGGGTCGAGGAACGGGATTGGAGCCAGGTGGTCCACATCATGACGGCGGCGGTCGAATCCGCCTGAGTTCGGATGGGAGGCGTCATGCTAGGCCGAATTTCGAGTTTCTTCCGAAACCTTCTGCGCAAACGCGCGGTCGAGCAGGCACTGGACGACGAGCTGCAATCCGCGGTGGAGGTGCTGACCCAGGAGAAGATGAAGGAGGGGCTTTCGCATCCAGAAGGCCGGCGGGAGGCACTCATCGAACTCGGCGGCGTCGAGCAAGTTAAAGAAGAGGTCCGCGCTATTCGTTCCGGTATGTTCCTCGATACCTTCGCCCAAGATTTGCGCCACGCCCTCCGCATTTTGCGCAAATGTCCCGGTTTCACGACCGTAGCTGTCCTCACTCTCGCCCTCGGCATCGGCGCGACGACGGCCATGTTCAGTGTTGTTAACGGCGTGCTGCTCAAGCCTCTGCCCTATCCGCACCAGGAGAGACTCGTAGAAGTAGGGGTCGACCTGCCCGGCATCAACCAGTTCAACTGGCCTTTAAGTCCACCGGATTACTTTACCTTTCGCGAGCAGAGCTACACTTTCGAGGACATTGGTCTCTACTTTACGGGGTTCGGTGCTGCGGTCAACTCGGTCAACGTCACCGGCCTGGGACGACCGGAAAACGTGTCGGCTCTCGGGGTCACCGACGGCGTGCTCCCCATCCTGGGAGTCATACCTGTGTTCGGGCGCTCCTTCGTGCGGGCGGACGATGAGCCGGGCAGCCCGGACACAGTGATAATCACCTATGGCTACTGGCGCAGCAAGTTCGCCGGCGACCGTTCAGTGATCGGGAAAACCATCGACGTGGATGGCAAGCCCAGCACGATTATCGGCGTATTACCGCAACCCTTTCGATTCCTGGACATTACGGATCTGGCTATATTGATGCCTCTCCGTACGAAAGAGTTGAGAGGCTATAACTACTTTGCCGTTGCCCGGCTCAAGCCGGGAGTGACGCTCGAGGAAGCCAACGCAGACGTGGCTCGCATGATACCAATGGAACTGAGAGGTACCACGGCGGAGGTAGATTTGGGCCTTAAGTGGCTCAAAGAGTCGCGGAAAGGGCCGAATCTGCAACCGCTGAAGCAAGACATCATAGGCGACGTAGGCAAAGTCTTGTGGGTTTTGATGGGCGGAATAGGCCTGGTGCTGCTGATCGCCTGTGCTAACGTGGCCAACCTTCATTTCGTCAGAGTTCAAGGGCGACAACAGGAGTTGGCCATTCGAGCGGCTTTGGGCGCCAGCCCCGGACGTATCGCCGGCGGTTTGCTGCTTGAAAGCTTCGTTCTGACGGTGATTGGCGGTGCGCTCGGCTTGCTGTTTGCATATGGTGGTTCGCGGATCCTGATCGCTTTGGCACCGAGCGGTTTGCCGCGGCTTAATGACATCGGCATCGATCGCTACGTCTTACTCTTTACCCTAGGCGTCACGATGCTGGCAGGTCTCTTGTTCGGCTCGATGCTGGCTCTCAGATATGCCGGTGTTGGCTTGGAGACAGGATTGCGCGAAACGGGCCGCTCGTCCAGCGCCAGTCGGGAGCGGCATCGGGCGCGCAACGCGCTTGTGGTCATCCAAGTAGGTCTGGCTCTTGTGTTGCTCATGAGTTCGGGCCTCATGATCCGTACCTTTCAAGCCTTGCTACACGTTCAGCCCGGATTCACGGAGCCAGCCGAAGTCCAAACGTTCCGTGTCCATATTCCTCCGACAATGGTCGAGGCGGCTCCCGAGCGGTTGGTCCGCATGGATCAGGCGATTCTCCACCAGATCGAAGCGCTTCCCGGCGTCTCTTCTGCTGATATTAGTCAGTCTCTGCCCATGGATTCGAGCGCCGACAGCGGTTCCCTGTTCGTAAAGGATCGCATGCTTTCGGGCCAGCTCCCGCCGGCTTGCCGGTTCTTTTGGATTTCGCCAAGCTTTTTCAGGACCATGGGCATTCCCACCGTCGCCGGCCGCGATCTAACCTGGGACGACGTATTGAACAAGCGCCCCGTGGCTATCGTATCGGAGAACCTCGCACGCGAGTATTGGCACAATCCGTCGGATGCACTTGGGAAACAAATTGGCAGAAACCCCAATCCTGACCGGCAGATTGTGGGCGTCGTGGCGAACGTCTACGATGACGGGACCAGCCAGAAAGCTCCTGCGACGGTTTACTGGCCGCTGACGGACGCGGATTTTTCGCTGGGCCAACCGGCGTTCGCCATCCGCAGCGCACGTGCGGGTTTGCAGAGCTTTATGAGCGAGGTCCGGCAAGCGGTTTGGTCGCTGGCCCCCGATCTTCCGCTCTCGGCAGTCCATACGCTCGACTATTACTACAGGAAGTCGATGGCGCGTGTTTCGTTCCTGCTGGTCATGCTATCTCTCGCAGGCGGCATGGCTCTGCTGCTGGGAGCCATCGGATTGTATGGCGTCATTGCCTATTCGGTGTCACAGCGCACCCGCGAAATCGGGATTCGCATGGCCCTGGGTGGGCATAGGGAAGACATTCTTCGATTAATCTTGGGGCAGGGAACGAAGCTCGCTTTAATTGGTGTAGCGACCGGTATCGCTGCGGCGCTCGGTCTGTCGCGTTTCCTATCTAGCCTCCTCTTTGGGGTGAAACCGACCGATCCGCTGACGTTCCTCGGCGTGACACTCGTGCTTGTCCTGGTCACCCTGTTGGCCTGCTATATCCCTGCACGCCGCGCGATGCGCGTCGATCCCCTGGTTGCCCTGAAATACGAGTAATTCACAACCGTCGTTCGCTTTACGCTTGATCCGAGACTAATCGGGCTTCGTCCAAACCGGCTTGGGAGAAGTTCTGGGCGGATGGTCGGTAATTACCTCGATTTGGATACGCGAGGCTTGGTGGGTCGTGGTAAACCGCATTCGCGCAAAAGTGGGTTGTAGTACGAATTGGACGGTTTGCTAACCGGGAGGTACGA
>DATAIH010000301.1:0-88394 GCA_036262755.1 Candidatus Acidiferrum sp. | reverse complement strand
CCGCATCTGCTCAATTGACGGTGAATTGATCGAACCGAACTTCGAAGCGCGATTAGTTGCGCATTCTCACAGTAAAATCAATTTAGGCTTTTCCCGACGACGCACATTTGCTAACGCGGCTGTTTTGGCCTGGACGGCGGTTTCCATCTCGGCGGCTGCAAAAGTCAAGGGACCTGGTGCTCGCTGGTAGAGAATAGCTGACGTCGTGAAGGTGGACAACGTTGTACAATATAACCCGGTTCGGCGCTTCGGAAAACCATAAAGCATAACTAAGCATTCCCTCGGTGTGCTGGAATTGCCATTTCCCGACCGCGATTTGTCGGCGCTTAAGGCGGCCGTCAAAGGGGTGATTGACGAACACGCGCGAGATGGCCTGTCAATCCTACATCTGGCGCCCGACGCGCTCCGCGGCGGCTTTGGCAGCAGCCCGCGGCGCTCGTAATAACGCACCGTCTCTAGATTGACTCCAGCTTGCTTGGCCAGACTGCCGATCCTTAGTGCCGTCATCCCGATGCCTATCTACTAGGTCAGTCTAAACCCCGTACTATACTCCAGGGTCAACAACTATTTTCAGACGCGGTAAAAACGGCGTCCATTTGCATGCGCGCGCAAATGCTATGTAAAGACCGAGGCAAGGCAGGGTAGGACGAGACGGCGATACGCCTCATCTATCTCTTTAGCTAGTGTGACGCCGTTAACTCCTCGCAGGCCATTCACGGACCCCCTTGAAAATGTCATGCCTTCATTGTGACCGATCGAAGACTGGCCGTGACTGGGAACGTCAAGCTGAAATACATTGCTCCCGGGGGTCTTGTAATAGAAATGAAAGTCACCGAGAGCGTGTATAGGGGTCATCGGCATAAGGCCAAAAACTCCTCGGGCGTGGAAGGAGTGCAGTGTCCGCAGCTTATCCGTTCCCCCCATGGCCGAAACATGCTTGTCCAAAATCTCCGCCACGCTTATCTTGCCTTTGGGCCGGGCTGACTTCTGGGCGAATGCGAGGCCATTCGAGAACATCAGAGACGCTGTCAGCACCGATGCCAAGGTAAACATCTTTTTCATAGATAGACTGGAAACTCTATCACCGTGAGCTGGTTGTTAGGACCGGTCTCGTGGGGCTCTATACCAACAATTCCGCTACATAGCGGAAGTTACACAGCGAGCTTGCGCTCAATGCCGACGTTGGGCGAGCAAGTCAAAACCACTGTTTCTCTTCGCTGACGCAAAATTTGGAGTATTGGACACCGAAGGGCGATTCATTCAGGAAGACCTGACGCCCTTCGCATTTTCCGGCACGGCAGTACGGCTGCACGAGGTGGTGGAGGCTTGAGACCAGAGTTCTTAGCTGGTACTAGGCCGCGGCAGCGAGCCCATAGGTGAGACCTTGGGAACCGTAACACTTTGCGGACGAGGGAGGGTTCAAAACGTTGCGCAATCTTTCCAGATAGATCCGCTCGGCGATGTGAGAGTGTCGATTGGATCGAGTTCTATAACCGGGCCAGCTGCTGCGCCACCGTAACGCGAAGCACGGGATGGGCGCGTTGCACGGTGAGGAACGCAAAAGGGAAAGGGCGAACCGCAGGGGCGTGCAGGAGCCGGGGCCGCGTGGGGCGGATGAGTGCGAGATACAGTACCGGCAATCGGCAGGTATCATTGCTGGGCCCAAGGGGAATCAAATCACGGGATTGGGAGTCAACGATTCAGTGCGGGGTTTAGCAGCCGGTCGAGGATCCGCTGCATAGCGGAGGACAAATGAGTGTTGCGGGCGAGATGCGGCGAGCGGGGCGAGCACTAGGGAAGAGCCCCGGGTTTGCAGCGGCGTGCGTGGTCACGTTGGCGCTGGGGATTGGCATTACTACGGCGATCTTTAGCGTGGTTTATGGGGTATTGCTGCGGCCACTGCCGTATGAGAAGGCAGAGCGATTGTGCGTGGTGTGGAAAAGCATCCCGAAGAAAAACCTGGAGCGAGACTGGACGTCGTATCCGACCTATAAGGACTGGGAGAGGGAGAGCCGAGGATTTGCGGAGATGGCGGCATTTCTGCGGCCGGACGGGTCGGTGCTGAACCTCAGCCAGGAGGATCGGGAAGAGCAAATTCAGGCGGCGAAAGTTTCGGCAGACTTTTTTTCGGTGCTGGGGACGAATGCGATTTTGGGGCGAACTTTTGCGATGGCGGAAATGCCCAGCGGCGCGAATTTGGCGGTGCTGAGCTGCGAATTCTGGAAGGAGCGATTTGGCGGTGCGACGGACATCGTTGGAAAGAAACTGCAGATGGACGGCGTGCTGTTCGAAGTGATTGGCGTGATGCCGGAGAAGTTTGCATTTCCGACGAAAGATACGCAGGTTTGGGGGGAAGCGAAAGATACGCAGGTGTGGGTGCCGATTGATTCGGATGCGCGATGGCCGAAGTTTCAAACGATTCGGCTGGCGGATGCGTTCGGAGTGATCGGGCGGCTAAGGCCGGGAGTTTCCGCGGAGGGCGCGCAGGCAGAAATGAATGTGGTGGCGCAGCGCCTTGCGCAGGAGCATCCGGAGACGGATTTGGATTTGGGGATTCGCGTGGTGCCGCTGACGAGTTATCTCGTCGCGCCGAGGTTGCGGTTGACCCTTTGGCTTTTCTTTGCGGCGGTGATTTTCGTGTTGTTGATCGCGTGCGCGAATGTTGCGGGGCTGTTTCTTTCGCGAACGTTTGGGCGAAAGAAAATGCTGGCAATTCAAGTGGCGTTGGGAGCGGGCCGGCGGCACATTGTGCAGCAGGTTTTTGCGGAGGCGATGGTTTTGGCGCTGGTGGCGGGCGCGACTGGGCTGGGGCTGGCGGCGATGGGCGTGAAAGCGTTGCGGCTGGTGGCGCCGGTAGGTATTCCTGGGCTGGAGGCGGTGAGGTTGAACGGGTGGGTGCTGGCGTTTGCAGTGGTCGCGTCTTTTATTTCGGCGATTTTGTCGAGTGCGGTGCCAGCACTGAAGTTTTCGGCGGCTGATCCACAACTGGCGTTGAAAGATGCCGTGGGAGCAGGAGGGCGCGAAGGAAACCGGATGCGCGGAGCGTTCGTATTCGTGGAATGCGCGCTGGCGATGGTGCTACTGACGGGGACAGGGCTGCTACTGAGAAGCGCGATGCGCTTGGCGCAGGTGGACCTGGGATTTCGCGCGGATAACCTGGTTTCCGTGAGCCTGCGGCTGCACGGGCAGAAGTATGACGGCGACAACCAGATTCGGGCGTTTGTGGACGAGACGATCCGGAGGGTGAGCGCGATTCCCGGAGTGAGGTCGGCTTCGATTGGCGCGGTGTTTTTGGCGCGGCTGCCGAATTCGCGGCTGGAAGTGGAGGGGCGGCCCGCAGCGGGCAGTGTGATTGACGATGAGCCGGTGACCTGGACGTACGTGAGCGAAAGGTTTTTCGGGACGCTGGGGATTCCGGTGTTGCGCGGGAGAGATTTCAACACCTCGGATGGGCCGAGTGCGATACCGGTGGTGATTGTGAATCAGAAAATGGCGAGAGGGCTGTGGCCGGGAGAAGACCCGATTGGCAAGCGGTTCAAGTACGGCGTGCCTGGGCAGGGTGCAAAGGATTGGTTGACGGTAGTCGGCGTGGCGGGAGATACGGTGCAAAACGGGCCGGAGACGCGGCCAGTGGCGCTGATCTATTACCCTGTGCGGCAGAAAGTGTGGGAAACGCTGGAGTTGATGGTGAGGAGCGATGGCCAGCCGGCGGTCGTGGAGAAGGCCGTCGCCGACGAAGTGCGGGCGGTGGACAAGACGATACCGCTCGAAAAGATCTCGACGGTAGAGCAGCACCTCTGGGAAATGGGAGCGCAGCGAAGATTTCAGATTGAGCTGTTTGGGTTGTTTGCGTTGCTGGCAAACGTGTTGGCTGCAGTGGGGATTTACGGCGTGATGGCCTACCTGGTGGGGCAGAGGACGCGGGAGATTGGCATACGCATGGCGCTGGGGGCGCGGCGGCGCGATGTGGTGTGGATGATTCTGCAGCAGGGACTGGTGCCGGCGATGCTGGGGTTGTTGGCGGGAACCGGATTGGCAATCGCGGTCATGCGGGTGTTGGCGGGACTTTTGTATGGGATAGCCGCGACGGACCCGGTGACATACCTGGGCGTGTGCGTGGTGGTGCTGGCGATTGTTGCGTTGGCGGCGGTTGTGCCAGCGCGGCGGGCGATGAGAGTGGATCCGATGATCGCGTTGCGGCATGAGTGAAACGGGCATGAATGAAGAACGTCGGATGATTCGGTAGAAAACACGCGATGTACTGTGCCTTTACAACAGATTGGTTTAGGGAATTCTGGTGGCTTGGAGTTTTGCGGTCCGGCGCGGATGACGAGTTTGGTGAAGTTGCCGTCGTCGTCTTCTGGAAGGTGAAAGTGATGTCGTTGGAAAGGATGAAAAACTGAGTGTTGGATTCTGGAAGAAGTTGTTGCGGGTCGGGGCCGAGGCCCAAATGACGACAATGATGAGATCGAACAAGACCCCTAAGGGATGATAGTAGTCCCACCAACCATTCAAGAGGACGAGGACCGCGACGATAGTCCAGAAGGACCAGGGATGCTCTTGCCGCCATACGCGGCGCGGCGTCGCAACACTCATTGCTTAGTGATAGAGAATCGCAAGAATTATACCAGGCCCTCGTAAGACGCCTGCTAAAACGCCTTCCTGGTAACTTGGAACACGCCCCGGCTGTCACGCCAATGTAACGCGAAGCGTGTAGAAGGCCTTCTTCGCCGAGCATTTCGCCATCGGCGTCGCAGGATTCGATGAGCGCGTCAGTGTAACTCACGAGGCAGTCGCCTGGGTCGAGTTCGATGTCGAGATGCTCGTAGTCGGTAAGCGGAAAGATGCCCAGAGGAATGTTGTGCGGACCCTTCTTTTCGGGATTGTCCTGGTGGCCGAGCAAGGACCAACGCCCCATCGATGGTTCGAAAGAGAAGTGGGCGGGGATGGCCGGCGTCGCAAAGAGAGAGGCGGCGGCTTGGTGCGAAAAAGGTGGTAACGACCGCCGTGGAGAAACTGCCTTGGCGGGAGTGCGCTGTGAATTGCTCGTTGAGGAGGCGAACGAATTCTTTCTGATCGAGGCGATTCACAAAGCGGCGCATTAGGGTGCGCAAGTCGGCTGCCGAGGAAGCGACGGATTTGCCGTGGCCCGAAACATCGGCGAGGAGCAGGCGGCTGATGCGGCCGGAAGCGCAACTAGAGACGTAGTAGACATCGCCGCCACGCTGAGCTTGGCCGTACGGCTTGCTGTAGACCCAGACATCGAGACCCGCCAATTCGACTCCACTGGATGTCAGCTGGCTGCCTCCCCAGACCTCCATGCACTGCATGTGCTGTGTAGGGAATCCGTCATAGAAGCATTATAACGGCTGGGGGGTAACGGTCTCCTATCCCTCGTCAAAACGTCATCGCTCAGAAATTGAACCGCATGTAGCATTGTTACATCTTCGAGGCCGGTTTTGGGAGCGACGGAGTAGAGGGGTCTGGTAAATTGCTGATTCGGAAGGCTGCCTCGTGAAGCGTGGAGTTTTTGAATCCGGCAAAATGGAAGAACACACAAATATGCCGAACGTCAACGAAAGAGGTGAACAGCCAAAGCGCCGCGCCGTCACGGCCGAGTCGATGGCGGCAAAACAGCGCGATATATCCGTCAGCGAATTTTTCGCGAAGAACAGGCACCTGCTTGGCTTCGATAATCCGAGAAAGGCTCTCCTGACAGCTTCTAAAGAGGCTGTCGACAATTCACTCGACGCTTGCGAGGAAGCGGGCATTGTTCCCGAGATCTGGGTTCATATCGAAGCTACGGGCCCCAATCGGTACAAAGTCGGTGTCCAGGACAACGGGCCGGGCATTGTTAAAAAACAGATCCCCCTCATCTTCGGAAAACTGCTCTATGGTTCGAAGTTTCATAGATTGCGGATGAGTCGAGGACAACAGGGGATCGGTATCAGCGCAGCGGGCATGTATGGGATGCTGACTACCGGCAAACCGGTGAAGATCGTTTCCATGACTTCGCCTAAGAAGCCGGCGCATTACTTCGAAATCCAAATCGATACGCGGCGGAACATGCCGGAGATTGTCAACGGTAAAGGTGACGGCGAAGATATTCCAGCCGGTGAAAAAGGCCAGAAGTACATTACCGACCATGGTATCGAATGGGTATCGCACTATCCCATTCCGGATCAACAGTCTCATCATCGCCATGAAGTGCGCAGCGGCACGCGTGTCACGATCGGGCTCGAAGGACGTTACCAACGCGGGCGCGGCAGTGTGGACGAATATCTAGAACAGACGGCCATCGCCAATCCACACGTGACGATTCACTATGTCGATCCCGATGGCGGCGAGACCACGTATTCGCGCTCCACAACTCAGCTTCCGCCTGAACCCGTTGAAATCAAGCCACACCCATATGGCATCGAACTCGGGCAGCTGGTCACCATGTTGAAGGACACCCCGGCGCCCTCGATGGCGCAGTTTCTGACCACCTCATTTTCCCGTGTCAGTTCCGGAGTCGCACAGAAAATCTGCGAAACTGCAACGATCGGCACTCGCTGCAATCCCAAGAAGATTGGACGCCAGGAAGCCGACTCACTTTACAAAGCGATTCAAGAGACGAAAATCAGCGCTCCCGCGACCGACTGCATCTCACCGATCAGTGAATCACTGATTCTCAAAGGCCTTCATCATCAGCTGCCGGGTGAATTTTTCTGTGCTGCGACGCGTCCGCCCGCGGTGTATCGCGGGAACCCGTTTCTGATCGAGGTCGGGCTTGCCTATGGTGGTGCCGGTTCAACCCAGAAGGTCACGCTGGACGCATTGACCGACCTGCTCAGCGAGAGTGATGCCCGGTCGCTGAAGCAATTCTTACTGACGACCTTCGATGGAGTCGGCTCGACTGGTGCTGACAAGATCCTGTCGGAGGCGCGGATGGGAACTCGTCAATCGCCTTCGAAGCTCAAGAAGGAGGAAATCGATCAACTTTTCGCCGCAATGAAAAATGTCAACCTGAGCGAAAACCAGTCGATGCAGGTGCTGCGCTACGCGAACCGCGTCCCACTTCAGTTCCAGCCGGCGGCTTGTGCCATCACGCAGTCGGTCACCGGGACCAACTGGCGGGCTTACGGTTTGGGTCAATCCCGCGGTCAATTGCCGGTCGGTCCGATCACCGTTATGGTGCATGTCGCCAGCGTTTGGGTGCCGTTTACCAGTGAATCGAAAGAAGCCATCGCATCCTATCCCGAAATCGTGAAGGAGTTGCGGCTCGGCCTTCAGGCCGTGGGAAGAAAACTGGCGGTTTACCTCAATCGGCGTAAACGCGTGCGCCAGGAAGGTGAACGTCGTGAGATTTTCATGCGCTATCTTGGTGAGGTGGCACATGCCGTCGCCACAATCAAGGATTTCGGCGATCGCCCGAGAAAGGATCTGTATGGCCGGCTGATTGATGTCGCGAAACGTAAGACGGCCGTTGCGGATACGCAACTGAACGACGAAGGAAAACAGCGTGAAAACGCTGCCGAGGAATTTGGCGAGAATGTGCTGATCGTCAACCCGAAAGGAACCGGCGAAACGACATCGCCTGAACCAAATGCGTAAAATTGCGGCTAAGAAAATGCAATCGACCTCAGACACGCCGAATCGCTCGACGAAAGATAGGAAAACTCTCGGTTCGATTCGCGATCTTGCGGATACCGTCATGCAGTGCGCGAAACGTGGGCGGGCGCCGCACGTGGATATTCCGTCACGGTCGTTATCGAATGTTCGGTTCAACCAATCGAAGCGCATTATTGAGATGGGCACCGGGACCAACCGGCGGGAATTATTCAATCTGGCTCAAGCCCGCAGCTACATGCAGACATTGCTTGTCGCTTCAGGATGCAAGCAACTGATCGATCAGGGAAAGACAACCAGCATCCGAGGTTTGTTCTACCTGCTGAAGCACACTATTGAAGGGACTAGCGAAGAGACGTTCGATACGCAGAATGAATGCGATCCCGTGATCGAGGACATCGAGGTTTCACTGGATTCGATGCGCGAAGAGCTTCATCTGTACGCCAAGAACGCGGGAGCGATGGTTGGCCCGATCACACTGGTAGATAGTGGCGACACGATCGACTGTTCCCGCATGGGCTCTGGCGGCTACAGCATCCCGTCGATCGTCGAACAGGACATCGTGCAGTTCAAAAAGAGCACTGCAAAATTCATCCTGCATGTCGAGAAAGACACAGTTTGGAGGCGATTCAACGAGGATAAATTCTGGCGCAAACACAACTGCATCCTGACACATGGCGGAGGTCAACCGCCCCGCGGCGTTCGTCGCATGCTGCACCGCCTGCATCACGAGTTGAAACTGCCGGTGTATTGCCTGCTGGATAACGACCCTTGGGGGTATTACATCTACAGCGTGATCAAACAGGGATCGATCAATCTTGCCTACGAATCGCGCCGCATGGCTATCCCAGCTGCGCGTTTCCTGGGATTGCGCAGTCTGGATTATGGCCGCTGCCAGCTTAGCCCGAGCGTGCAAATCAAATTGAACGAGCAAGACATCAAACGCGCCCGGCAGATCGCCCAGTATCCCTGGTTCGTGAACAAAAAGCCCTGGCAAAAGGAAATCGAGCTGATGTTGAAGAATGGCTTCAAGCTAGAAGTCGAAGCCCTGATCAGCAAAAACATCAGCTATGTTACGGAAGAATACGTACCGGCCCGGTTGGAGGAGAGAGAGTTCCTCGACTAGCTGGTGAGGTCAGGAATTTCAAAACTCCGAAAAACTACGGCTTGGGTGCAAAGTTCGCTGGCATGCACTTCAATTTCCCTAGACGACACGCGTGTGGATCCCAATGACAGCGCTCCGGTGCTGAAACGACGTGTGGGTGGCGAAAAGCAAATATCTAGTAACCTCGCGCCTCGAGTTTGGAGCGCAGCCTCCCGGCACTGGGTCAAGCGCGTCCGGCTAAGACTACTTTTGCACTTTTGCCCCTGCAAGTTCGGCAATCGCCGCCAGCGTCGTCTGCGCCGCATTCAGACCCAGACGAAAATCGGCATCCGAGTACGTGGTGTAAAGGTCTGTCGGCTGGTGCCATTGCGGGTCCCATCCGCTGCCGATCTGAGAGCCTCGCTCGTTTTCGCGCAGGCTGAGCGACGGGACAACGTCCATAAACGAGCTCGAGTCTGTGTTGGTCATGTGGCTTCCCACGCTCGCCGGATAGTCAGACGCATACTTTTCATTGGATCGCTCGAACACCCAAGCCAGCGCCTGGGCCTCCTGGGCGAACTTCGACTTCGATTGAAATTCGATATTGACGTCCGCTTCCGGCCGCTGCTCTTTGCTGAGCGTTCCATCCGCTCGCGGCATGCCATGGTCGAATAGCATCATGTCGTGCGTGATCATCGCGAGCCATTTCGGTTCAGGGTAGCGTCCTGATCCCGGCGGTTCTTCCTTACCCTGCAAACCCTGTCTATGCTCGACGTACGCCCGGCTGCCATTCAGTCCTGTTTCCTCGTTATTCCACAAAATAAATCGTATGGAGCGCTCCGTGCGCACATCAGGACTGTTGAGCACGCGCGCCAGCTCCATCGTCAGCGCCGTGCCCGACCCATCGTCATTTGCCGCCTCCCCCCACCCGATGCCGTCCATGTGTCCGCTGATGATGTACATTTCCTCGGGGTGCGTCGTTCCAATCTTCGTGCAATAGACCTCTTCTCTTGTTCCAGGCGTGGACTCCTGGGAATCTAGCTTTCGGATCTTTTCGTCCGGCTGCTTGTTCGGATCATTGTTTACGCCGGTCGGCGCGCGTGTCCCGCGTGGACGTCCTCCACCCGCGGCCGTTGGCAGTTGCCCCGCAGGTGGCGTCGGCCGTGGCGCATTCGGGTCGCGCGGCGGCGGCGGCTGGTAGTCGTACTTCAGCCGCTCGGTGTTCGTGCAGCCATAACTCTTGAGCTGCGCTTCGATCCAATCGATAGCCGCACGATTCCGGTCCGTTCCCTGACGCCGGTCGCCAAACTGCGTCAGTCCTTTGATTGTCACTTTGTACTTTTCCAGGTCCAGCCGGTCCACAAGGGCCTTTGCCGGGTCATTGATGGCGTTCTGTGGGACTGACGCCGCCGCCCGCGTTCCCTGTCCGTGGACCTGCAAACCTACCCCAACGCCGAAAGCACACGCCGCCGCGACCAGCAGTTTCCATCGCATTTTCGCCCACCTCCGGCGTCATCTTGATGAATCTCCGACCGCGCTGTCAATTGCTCTGCACGCGTCGGGAAACCGACCGCTGAGCCTTGGCCGTCCACTTCGCGAGACTCTCTCAAAAGGGTTTTTTCGCTGTCCAGCTACCTCCCAGCGACGATCTCCGACTTGGAAGTACTATCAGTAAGACGGACGCGAAAACAAATCAGGCAAGTTCAACGGAAAAGGCGAGCCACACTTGCTTTGAAATGGTCCCAAGCCACGCTCCTGCAAGCTAAAGGAGCGATCATCTGTCACGGAAGTGCAACGCTATGCCAGCGCGCTCCGATGGCTGCGAAAACTGCGAAACCTCGACGAGCTTGGGCAGCGACCTCGGCGAGGGCGAGCGTACCGAACCTTTACCTCGGCGGCAGACCCGCGTTGATCGAAAAGACCGACCCGACGTCATTGTACGAGGGATTTGGTTCGCCCGTCGTTCCAAAAAGGATACCGCTGGCATTGTCCTGAATCAGGAGGTTAGGATGAGCGTCCGCATTCGGCTGCGACGAGAACGAGACCGTTTGCAGCAGCACGCCAGCCGTGGAGATCGAATAGACGGAGTCCCCCGTCGGATTGGCGATCCACAGATTGCCATCCGATGCCGGCAGTACCATGCTGCACCCGGTCTTCGGAGTGCAACCGCTGGTTTGAAAAAGCTCACGGTAGGTGCCCGATGTGCTGAGCTGAAAAATAACCTGAAGGGTGGTATCGCTCGGGCCGCCGAGCGCAACACCGTACAGGAAGCCATCCGAGCCTTGTGTCAAAAACCCGTTCGCGGGAATTCGCCCATTGGTGCCTGTGGGGTACTCGAAGATCGGGGTTACCTGGCCGGAGGTGGACACCCGGCACACGTGGTACCAGGTGCTGTAGCAATTCCCGTAGAAATTGCCATCCGTTGCCTGCTTGCTAAGGCTCGACACAGTGAACCCGCTGCCGCTCTGTGAGGTCAACAAAGTGTAAGCGCCGCCGGTGCTCAGCCGGAATATCCCGCTGCCGTCCGACCCATAGAAGTTGCCATCGGAGCCCACCGACAGAGCGGCTGGCGCTTCCTGCAGCACCACTTGGTAGTCCTTGCCCGACTTGCTGATCCTGAAGAGCATTGGGTTCGGGTTGTTGTTGCTCCCGCGGGCTGTGACGTACAGAAAGCCATCGGACCCTTCGACCACGCTCGTGAAGTAGTCGCCGTAGAAAAAGCGGTTCGGGTTCTGCGGAGGTAAATCGAACACAGTCTTGAACTGCCCAGCGGGCGTGACTTGAAAAACAGTGCCGACGCCCAGGTAGGTGGTGCCGTAGAAATTGCCGTCGGATGCCTGGATCAGCCAATTCGGCTCGCTCCCGCCATTCCCACCAGCGAAGTCATGGATCACGGTGAGGGTGTCTGTAGCACATCCCGGGGTGGCGGTGAACAAGAACGCGGCAAGAAGCAGAGACGCGCTGATTGGGTTCACGCACCATCTCATTTTCAGCGAGCTACGAATCCAACGGTGGGTCTGACCGAGAGACAACGGGACTAAGAACAGCCATTCGCTAACACTTGTTTTTCTCATCGAATTTCCTTTCCAGCGTAAGCGCGGACATTATTCTTACGTCTACGTGACGACACCCTGAGGACTGCGCATTATGGAGGGAAGCAGCGTGCGGGTTGTTTGCGATGCGTCAATTAATTTGTCAAGAGTTTGTCAAAACTCCGCTGTTAGGAATTGGTAAACCGCAGGTGCACGCGAGGCAGCGCGGGCACTTGTTTCCGCACAAGGAGGTAGTAGTAGACCTTCGCGTGATGTCCGGATACTGCAGGTTATCCATGCGAAGGTTATTGTCTGGCCCATGTAAGAAGTTTGTAAAACACCCGCGTCGAAGAGACAGCCGTGTTGCTTGGCACACGCCCTCAGCTGCTTCGGCGGGCTCGCTAGCCCGAACACACATTGCCGCGAGGTCAAATTGTGGTTGAACTTTCAGCGGTGACCTGCGACGAAGCCGGTAGCATTGCTCTTCGTTCTCAGCTCATCGCACCTGCGGACGCTTTACGCGAGAGGGTGTTCTCATCGGTTTCCTCCGTCGCACTCTTGTCGATCTCGATAGAACCTTTGAAGTCCGCACCGTCATCGATCATGACCTGCGCCGTCCTCAAATTCCCGATCACCGAACCGCCCTTCTTCATCTCAATCCTTCCTGTAGCGTGCACGTTGCCTTGCACACAGCCGTATACCACAACCTCGCGGGCATTGACGTCAGCCTTTAGCTTCGCTGCCCTCCCCACCGTTAGCTTGCTGTCATTAAGCTGGATCATTCCTTCAACCGAGCCGTCAATCAGCAGATCCTCCGTGCCAGTGATGTCGCCCTTGACATGCAAGCTCGGCCCCAACCGCGCCGTAGACCGGTCCGTTGACGAAGCTACCGGACGCATCGAGTGCGGGCTCTTCTTATCAATCTCGGCATTTTTCTGCTCCAAGGCCACGCCTTGCGGTTCATTCCGTTTCTTCTCATCCCACGTAAATAATGTCATGGCTTTTACCTCTGTTTTTTCTTGAGACGCGCGAACTACACAAAGGCTTAATCGCACGCCGACGCTAAACTAATTGCCAACTCCCGGTAGGCCGGCGCACTCGGCGTAGTACATGACTGCAGAGATTATTCCGCTACCTGAACTCAGCGGGTCATCCTAATTTTTTTGGCGTCTCGCTTTAGTACACAGCGAATCCGTGCTCGCGGCTTCTGCCCGGAGCTGGTGCAGCAGGATAGTGATCTGGCCAGCGAGCGGTAGGATAAAACTTAGAAACTCGCGGTCCACGTGGGCCCGCAACCTCAGTTTGAATAAATTCTGAGTCTCGCCGCGGTGTTGACCGACGCCATCCACCGGCGATTCCTGGTGATAAATCCCCTTCGCACCAACAAACGCCCGCGAAGTTCCTTCGAGGACTCGAACCACGTTTCGTGCCATTGGCCGGTTATGCCGACCACTCGCTAACCTAGTTTTGCTCATGCCGACGCCTTCTAAACACTTGCCTCTTAGAATTCGTGGCGTGATCCCAGCCTCCGAGCTTGAGCGCTATGGCCATGCATGCATCACGGAGTTCATCCGCAACAGCGCGGTCGACCACAGACCGAGCGACAACCATTCCGCCTACGCACAAAGCCGCGATCGCCTGAGCCCTTGCATGACTCGGCCCCTTCTTATCGATGAGACTGCGCTCCAAGACGCTAACCATCCCCTTGAACACGGTCTCGAACGCGCGTTTCACATTGTTGCGGCTACGTGCGACGTAGCTCGGCAATGCCGCCATAGGGCATGAGTTTTCAACATTCTCGAAATGCTGGCGAGATAGATAAGCACGCACAACTTGCGTGCCCACATCCGTGGATGAGAGATCCACATGTACTCCTTTTCAGCAATTCTTCCAGTTGGGGTCGGTGAAAAAGCATCCCAGGACTTCGGAATAGACATCGCTTTTGCTTTTGAAATAACTGTAGAATCCGCCGTGCGTCAGGTTGGCACCTTCCATAATCTGGCTAATGGAGACATTGTCGAACCCATAGCGGTTGAATAACCTGCGCGCGCTGTCAACGACACGTCTTTTTACTTCCAAGCGGTGGCCAGCGGGATAAGGCATAAGATCTCCTCGGAAGCTCAAGGCAAGCCAGTATGACTCGAACTGAGTGCGGCCAGCAAAATATTATCTTGAACATATTTTCCTTTCGCGTTTCCATGCAGATGCTGCGTGCAATCCGCAGCGGGTAGCTAAAGATTTGAATCTTGGAGGGAAAGATGAGTGACTTAAGGAATCTGCCTGCGTTGGCGCAACCGCCCACCCGTAGGCAAATGCTCGTTTGTACTTCCGCCGCACTTACTGGCCTCGGTTTTGGTCCACTTAGCGCGCTGGCGGCCACTGAGGAGGGGGTTTTGCGTACCGCAGAATCCATTCACCAAGAAACGGTTTTCAAAGCGAATCCGAAGCGCGTGTACGAAGCACTCACCGACGAAAAGCAATTCGAAAAAGTCACACAGCTCAGTGCAGCCATGCAGTCCGGCGCGGCCTTAGGAAACAAACCCACGCAGATCGCTCCCGAAGCGGGCGGCCCCTTCACGATTTTTGGCGGGCATATCGTAGGACGACACATCGAGCTTGTGCCTAACCAGCGAATTGTCCAAGCTTGGCGTGTGGTCGACTGGGATCCAGGCATCTACTCTATTGTGAAGTTCGAGCTCACCGGTCACGGCTCCGGTACCAAAATTATCTTTGACCACGCTGGTTTTCCGCAAGGCAAAGGGCAACATCTCGCTGACGGGTGGAAAGCACACTACTGGGAGCCACTGGAGAAATACCTGATTTGAATTGAGGAAGACGATCACTTCCCTGAGACGTTGCTGTCATCATTTGCGCTGAGGAATGCGCTTGCTCACGAGTTGGCCTCGACAAGAGGGGGAAACTCCGTTGTGGGGAAGCTTAATGACTGCGCACGTGCTTTTCGTCGGTGAGGCGAATGCGTTCGGCCTTGGCCGTGTACGCCATGTCGGAAATGATGACCTTGTCGCCTTCTTTGAGCCCGTCCAGGATTTCTATGGTATTCACCGACGCGCGGCCGAGCTTGACGTGGGTGCGGACAGCTTCCTCGCCGTTGTTGACAATCTTAAAGAGGTCAGTGCTGGCGTTTGGCAGGCCATTCACGGGACGTCCGACATAGAGAACGTCGTCGAGTTTTCCGAAATCGATGGTGACTTCATATTTGATCTGTGCTGCGAACCCTTTGGGCACGTCATCGAGGGCGATGTCCACGGTGCGCGTATCGTTTGAAGCCGGGCCAACACTGCTTACGTGCCCTTTCATGACAAGGATATCTGGAAGGGCGACTGAGACTGCGGCATTTTGGCCGGGTTTCACCTCTGCCGCTATGGATGCGGGAAGGGTCACGTGAGCGACGAGATTCGCAGAGGCTTCTTCACCAACGATAGTTCCCATGCCGCGAACCTGGAGGGGCATCGCGCCGCGCTTCACCGTGTCGACCCAAATGGTGGAAATATCAACGTTGGGTTCGTCCGAGGACGCACGCGAGTTGATTCCGCCGGAAATCCCGCCCGAGATGCCGCCACTTACGCCGCCGGCAATACCTTTGGAGACGCCTTCGGCCACTCCATTTGCAATGCCTTGCGCCACGCCATGCGAAACACCTTGCGCAACGCCGCCGGAAACACCTCTGCTTACGCCGCCAGCGACGCCTTGCGCTTTGAGCGGGAAACTCCACGCAACGAGAGTGATGACGAGAGCGAGGCAGGACGAGATGAGTGCCAAGGATACGATCAGTCTTCTTTGGGACATACGAACCTCCTTAAGCATGAGTGAGACGCGCTCGACGAGCTGCCGTTCGGCGAGAAAGGGTGGTGCGGGGATGGCCGCGAGGGACGTGCGGCCGTTCGTGAACTCGAGCAGGGCTTCGAGGTAGGGCTTGCGCGCGTTGGTGAGACGGACAACTTCGCGGTCCACGACCTGCTCGCGCGCGAGGCGCACGCGCGAGATGAGCCAGGCGATGGCGGGATGGAACCAGAACAGTGCGCGAAGATTTTCCTCGCCGAGATGATGAGCCCAGTCGCGACGGCGGACGTGAAGCAGCTCGTGGCAGGCGATCGCGGATTGGAACCGCAGATCGAGGGACGGGAAACGCTCGGGAAGAAGAACCAACGGTCGGACAAAGCCAAAGGTGACCGGCGAATCCACGTGGGAGGAAAGGCGGAACTCCGCGGGAGCAGCCACGAGAGCGAGCATTGCTTGGAGGATGCCGGCAGATTCTGAAGAAGGGGGGATGGGCGAGGAGGCTTGGCGGAGGCGCCGAAGTTTGAGAAGGCCAAGCGCAAGGGCAGCCAGACGCAGCACCATTCCGGCGAGTATCACCATGCCAAGAATGGGAGCCCTCGTTTGGAGACTGGGAAGATGCCAGTGCGTAGGAGCGGGGATGGAAGGCGGAGGAACGGCGAGGAAGTCAGCGGATAGAACAGGGGTGGCAACATGCGCCGGACGATGCCAGGGCTCGATCAACGGGAGAAGGAGGCCGATGGCGAGAAGCGACCGCCAATAGGCGAGAAGGACGCGGGGCTGCTGGAGTTTGAGAGCACGCGACAGCAATGCAGCGGCCAACACCAGAAGAGCCACCTGAACACTCCAAAAGACCAAGTTTGAAAACCACAGAGGGACCTCCATCATCGACCCCTTCCCTTCTGGCCGCGGACTCTCATTCGCTCTCCTTGACCATGCGGGCAATTTTTTGCAAATCTTTTTCGCTGAGATGGCGCGACTTGACGAGGTGGACGAGGAGAGGCTCCGCCGAGCCGTTAAAGACGCGGTCGATGAATTCGCGGATCATGCCGCCGATGATTTGATTTTTCGGGTGCGCGGGACGGTAAAGGAAGGCGCGGTCCTGGCGGCGCTTTTTGAGATAGCCCTTGGTTTCGAGGATCTTCATCATGGTCATGACGGTGGTGTAGGCGATCTTGCGGCGCTCCAGCAGGGCTTCGTAAACATCGCGGACGGTGGCGGTGCCGCGCTGCCAGACGAGCTTCATGATTTCGAGTTCCTGAGGAGTCAGGGTGTTGTGTCTGGGGCGCATAGCAGATTTCTAGTACTAAGTAATTCGTATGTCAAGCGAAAAAAACGGGTCAAGGGCACCACTTCAGAGAGTTCCCGGATTCCCCATGCTCGTGATCGACTTGTACAGTAGACAATCTACAGAATAAAGAGTAGGCTGTCTACACAATGAAAGAGAAAACGCCGTCCCGCATTGAACTTTTGCAGGGAACACTTGATCTGTTGATTCTGCGCACTCTGTTGACGGGCCGTGCGCACGGGCACGCCATCGCGAAACGCATCCAACGGACATCGGAAGAGTTGTTGCAAGTGGAGACAGGGTCGTTGTATCCCGCGCTCCACCGGCTCGAAGCGCAGGGATGGATTGAGGCGTCGTGGGAGACGTCGGACAAAGGAAAGCGAGCGAAATACTACCAGCTGACGACGCGCGGGCGAAAACAATTGGCGAGCGAGCATTCGAAGTGGAAGGCGTTCTCGCGTGCGATGGGGTTGATTTTGAGTCTAGGCGAGGAGGAGGCGCAATGAGTTCGGTCTTGAGAAAACTGGGTTGGCTCGGGCGCCGCCGACAGAAGGAAGCGGAGTTGCGGGAAGAGCTGGAGTTTCATTTGGAGGAAGAGGCCGAGGAGCGGCGCGCGGATGGTTTGACCGAGGAAGAAGCGGGATACGCCGCGCGGCGAGATTTGGGGAACTATACGCTGGTCCGAGAAGACACGCGGGCGGCGTGGGGTTGGACGCTGCTGGAGCGATTTATTCAGGACATGCGCTACGCCTTTCGCGGTTTGCGCAAGAGTCCGCTTTTCACCGCCGTTGCTGTGTCCACGCTGGCGCTCGGCATCGGTGCCAACACTGCAATCTTCAGCCTCATGGATCAAGTGCTCCTCCAGTCGCTTCCGGTGAAGCATCCTGAGCAACTCGTTCTAGTGGCTGAGCGCGGGGTCCGTTTCGGCAGCAGCTGGGGCGACAACGACATCTCTTATCCCATGTATCGCGATTTTCGGGATGGCAACCAGGTTTTCTCAGGGATGTTCTGCCGCTTTCCGGCGAGTATCAGCCTGGGCTACGGTGATCGCACAGAGCGGGTGTCGGCGGAATTGGTTTCCGGTTCCTATTTTCCAGTTCTAGGTGTGACGGCCATAATTGGCAGAACTCTGACGCCAGGCGACGACCGCGTTCCTGGCGGCCATCCAGTGGCGATGCTCAGCCACAGTTTTTGGCAGAGCCGTTTTTCTTCCGATCCGTCCATTGTGGGCAAGCAGATCGTCGCAAACGGATACACCTTCACGGTGATCGGCGTGTCCCAGCCGGGATTCGATGGCGTGGAAGTTGGATACAAATCGAAGGTATTCGTTCCGATGATGATGAAGGCTCAAATGACGCCTCGCTCGGGCGGACCATCGGGCGGACTCGAAGAACGGAGCCTGAGTTGGGTGACTGCGTTCGGACGTCTAAAGCCAGGCATCAGCATTGCCCAAGCCAGTGCATCGCTACAACCGCTGATGCACAGCATGCTGGAAGTGGAAGTTCAGGAGCCGACGCTCCAGCACTATTCGGATTATGACCGAGAACAATTTCTGAAGAATTCCGTTGAGCTGCTGCCGGGGTCGCAGGGGTGGTCTAGCCTGCGTGAACACATGCAAACGCCCCTGTGGGTGTTGGCCGCGCTTAGTAGCGCCGTCTTACTGCTCGCGTGCGCGAATCTGGCAAATCTTTTGTTGGCTCGTGCCACCACGAGGGAACGCGAGATGGCGGTCCGGCTGGCAATTGGCGCTGGCCGCCGGCGCATTATTGGGCTGCTCCTGGTGGAAAGCTTGTTGCTTTCGGTAATTGGCACTGTGGTGGGATTGGGGTTGGCTTTTCTTGGTGACCGCGCTCTATTAGCTGCCTATTTTACTGCTGACTCTGCGGGCGACGTCCTGATCTCGTCGGTTCTCGACGTGCGCGTTTTCGTTTTTGCGCTTAGCACGATGCTTCTGACCGCGGTCGTCTTCGGTTTGGCGCCTGCCGTCCAAAGTTCCCAAGCGCACATCGCTCCCACATTGAAAGATCGCACGGGCTCGGCAGTAGGAGGGAAACAGGTGTTCTTGCGCAAGCTGCTGGTAAGCGGCCAGATGGCTCTGGCGCTCTTGCTGCTGATCGGTGCCAGTTTGTTCTTGAGAACTCTGGCGAATCTGGAAAACACTGGACCCGGATTTTCGACGGAACACCTGATGGTTTTCAGTGTCGATCCCTCACTGAATGGCTATACAGATGAGCGCACAAAGCACTTCTTTCGGCGGCTGACCGATGACTTGCAGGCGCTGCCCGGTGTCAGCTCCGTCGGCCTGAGCACCATGCCTATTCTGCAAGGCTACGGCTGGACGAATCCGATAATCGCCGAGGGTTACTCGGCTGATCCCGGCCAGGACCAGCCAGCGATCCTCGATGAGATCAGTCCCAACCTGTTCACGACACTCGGAGTGCCAATTGTTGCTGGCCGCGACTTTACTCCCTTCGAGACTAGACCGGTAACTCTCATCAACGAGAGCTTCGCACGGAAATACTTTGCTGGTCGCAATCCGATTGGCCTTCATATCGGGTTGGTCGACGACCGCACTGCCACGCCGGACGCGCTAAAGCTGGAAGTCGTCGGAGTGGTGAAAGACCTGAAGTTCGAGAATCTGCGCGATCCCGCTCCAGGCCAAGCTTATTACCCATATTGGCAAGGGGAGAAATTTCGATTCATGACCTTTTACTTGCGCACCCGTCTTGAACCGCGGCAGCTCATGGAGACGGTGCGCGAACAAGTCCGGCGGCTGGATCCGAACGTTCCAGCGGTTGACATGCGCACAATCGACGAGCAGATCGGCCTGTCGCTCAAGACAGAGCGGCTGGTAGCCAGCCTTTCCGCGGTATTCGGCGCACTAGCCACGGCCCTCGCGGTAATTGGCCTCTATGGCGTGATGGCCTATAGTGTCGCGAGGCGCAGGCGGGAGATCGGTATTCGCGTGGCGCTTGGTGCGTTGCAGAGCGACGTCCTTTGGATGGTCATGCAACAAGTTGTTGTTCTCAGTGGCGCTGGGCTTGTTGTCGGCGGTCTGTTGGCGTTTGCACTCAGTAGTCTGATTCGTAGCCAGCTATACGGTTTGCAGCCGCACGACCCCTTCACTTATGTGTCGGCAGCGGTGGTGCTCGCGGCGGCAGCTTGTGCGGCAGGCTTTATCCCTTCTTGGAGGGCAAGCCGCGTGGAGCCTATGCACGCTCTTCGTCACGAGTGAAGAGTTAAACAAATCCCTTCACTGATTGCGAAGGGCCAGGAAACGAGTAGATGCCAGATGGTCGCTACACGGAAGTTATCTGAAGCCGTGTTGCAGGAATAGCGCTTCGAGTGTCGCGAACTGTTTACAAGTCCCTCTTGGGTGCAGGATTGCGTGCAGCTAAGAGGGTCAGAATGGCTCCCGACTTCATGTAAGCGACACCAGACGCGGCACTTAGGTTTTTGACGACCTCGGCTGTCAACCGAAGGGTTGCAAGTTCGAATCTTGCCCGGGGAGCTAACGTCCCTCGTATTCTCAGCTACTTACACACCGCTATTTCCGCTTCTGCTCCTTTCTGCGGCGGACTGTCGCGGAAATGTATCGGCGCGCTTTCCCGTGTGGTCAAAAAACTCGAACGGCTCGAAATACCGTAGCTTAGGAATTTGCACGGGCTCCCATTTCCGAATAGGCTTTCTTCGATCTAGAAACAGCGCCTAGAATCTCACTTTTGCGACGTTATAGATTGGAGAGGAATCCAAGATGCTTTGGGCGCGCCTGTTCGCCTACGTCACCGGAACAGTCAATCAAGAGCTCCTGTTGCGCAACGAATATCTGGCGGCGGAGAAGCGGATCCTAAGTCACCGCGAGGCAGCAGCCCGCTGCCTGCCCCGATAGCGTCTTGCCTTGATTCGGTTGCCGCACAACTTCATGTCACACCACCGTCGCGCCTTGTTCTTGCTTGCGTCCAAGAATAACCAGCGACATTCCGGATTGGAACAAGCGCTTAGCCTGTTGATCTCCTCGGAGGTCAGCAGGTCCAGAGCCGCCGACGCCAGTTTTCGGAATGGCGTGTCCGGTGCGTTCGTCCGGGCTCTGTTGGCTTTCCACTGAAGGCGAGAATCGCACCATTCAAGGTCCTCCGATTTCCGTGCCGTCCGCGCGAAGGCGGACAGCGTTCTCACATTGTCGGTCAGAGGAGCCTGCCCGTCCGCAATGGCATAAAGAATCGATGCCAGACATTCGCGGAGCTTCTTCGTGGAGCGCAAAATCCGCTTCTTCCCGGCGGGATCACCTGCTGCGACCTTTCGAACCTCCAAGGAGGTCATGAGGCCACTCTGCTCACTGAAACGCAGGAGGTCTGCGTAGTCATTCAGAAGTTCCTCAGATCCGGAAGACCGGAATCTCCAGTCCAGCGTGTTGACAAAGTCCAGCGCCGGATGCCCAGCAACAAGTTGGAAGGGTGCTGAGTCGAGCTTTGCCCAAAGTTGCATTGCCAATATTCTAAAGGAAAAGCTCTTGCGATGTAACCAGCAAACTAGGTTATGATGGTGACGGAGGTCGCATTGCCCGACAATCATTCATCGTTTCGGTCGCCATACGAAGCACTATTAAACCAGGCTTGCTTATGCGCACAGGATTATCTTGCGTTCGTGCATGGTCGGCATGTGGGCGTGACGCGGGAGGCGAGGGACGGCATGCTCGCCCTTGGAGGAGCGATGCCCGTCACCGGTGAGCCGGCTGATCGCGTCTTAAAGAGTCTCCACGAGGCAGGTTCCCCGGCGACGATGGCCACCATGGGAGGGCGATTCTTCGGTGGTGTGATTGGCGGGTCACTCCCGATTACCGTGGCAGCTCACTGGCTTGCCGACGCCTGGGACCAAAATGCTTGCCTTTTTGAGATTTCCCCGATCTCTGCTTATCTGGAGGAAGTCGTTCTCTCCTGGCTGCTGGATCTGTTCGATCTGCCCAGGTCAGCCGGGGGCGCCCTGGTAACAGGCACACAGATGGCAGATGTGACAGCATTGGCTGCTGCCAGGACTTCTCTCCTTGGGGACATGGGGTGGGATGTGGAGCGTGATGGCTTGTTTGGAGCACCGCCGATCAATGTTGTGGTGGGCGATGAGGTACACGCCACCATGCTGAAAGCGCTCGCTCTGCTCGGCTTCGGCCGCGATCGAATCATCCGCGTTCGCGTGGACTCGCAGGGCCGCATGATTGCGTCGCACATTCCTGATTTTCGCGGTCCTGTCATCATCTGTGCGCAGCTGGGGAACGTAAACACCGGTGCCTGCGACCCGATTGACGATATATGTGACATCGCACAAAGTGCAGGTGCATGGGTCCACGTGGATGGGGCCTTCGGTCTCTGGGCAGCAACTGCTCCCGCTCGCCGCCATCTAGTCGAGGGTTTCACGGCTGCGGACTCGTGGGCAACCGACGGGCACAAGTGGCTCAACACACCTCAGGATTGTGGGATCGCCATCGTGCGCGATCGGGAAGCACTTCGCCGCGCGATGGCGGTCTCCGCAGCCTATTACGGTCCACTCTCAAAGCGCGAACCAATGCAGTGGTGTCCGGACTCTTCACGACGGGCCCGCGCCGTTGAGCTTTGGGCGGCTTTGCGCTTCTTGGGAAAAAATGGAGTGGCCGAGCTGGTGGAACGCACATGCCGACAAGCGAGCCAGTTTGCGAAGAACCTGTCCGACGCCGGCTTCGAGGTCCTGAACGAGGTCGAACTGAATCAGGTTCTCGTCGCATTCGGGACAGACGAAGAAACGGAACGAGTAATCCAGGCTGTTCAGGAAGACGGCACATGCTGGTGCGGAGGAACAATCTGGAAAGGACGCCGAGCCATGCGGATCAGCGTGTCCTCCTGGGCTACGTCTTTGGAGGACGTGGACCGCAGCAGCGACGCGATCCGGCGTATGGCTGAACAGGTCCTCGTCGGCACGGGAAGCTGAGAACGGCAGACAAACCCGACAGAACGCCAACCACCGTCAACCCTGCGCTGCTTTTCATCATGCGCAGCGCATAGTGAATATCCCTGGATGTCGACTCAAACAGACGCGTCGCGTCTGTCCCGTGCAAGTTTCCAATCGCCCAAAACAACAATGCCTCGCTTGCGCAATCTGAGGAGTGCTCTGGCGCTTCAACTCTACATCCATAGAATCACTCGTCAATTTCCTTAATGGCTGGGTTCCCGCACAGACTGCTATGCTGAGTATCAGGATTTTCCGATGTACAGGGGCTTTCTATGGAGCCGGCATCCTGATCCCGTCCGACGTTGCCAAGGTGTGTGGATCGAATTGACCCATCCGCAATAAGGCGAGATAGGCCCGGACGAAACCTGCCGGGCTGCCAGAGAATTTTGTCCAACTCGATCACTAAAGCGACGACACCCGCAAAAATTTAGTCGTTACGAAACCTGAATAGTCGGGAAGACGTCTCATCGTATGCAAGGCTGTTGGTCAGTCCAGTCGACAGCGCATCTTGCAACTCCTAGAAGCGAGTGGCGACTCCGCTGTTCGACAGGAGGCGCTTATGATCCTGCGCACGGTTATACTCTCCGGTTTCCTTCTGCTTTCCAATGCCGCTTTCGCACAACATCCTGCCGGGAGCGCTCCCGCCCATCAGCCCCCGCCCACGCTTGGTCTTACGCTGACGGTTGTTCCTTCTGGCTCAGTTTCTGGAGAAACCGCCCAACAACAGCAGCAGCAAGAGCAACAACGCGAGCAGCAGGCACGCGAGCAGCAGCAACGGGAACAGCAGGCGCGGGAAGAGCAGCAACGCCAGGAACAACAACGCGAGCAGCAGGCACGCGAGCAACAGCAACAGGATGAGCGACAGCGGGAGGAACAAGAACGTCAGCGACAGGCACCCGGTAACCCGGCAAAAAGCTCGAGTGCGGCTTCGCTGTCGGTGAATTCGTCAGTGACCAGCCCTATTCCCGCTACCAGCCAAGTTTCAAACGGCTCCTTTGCCACCAGCTCAAAGGCGAACGCTGCCACCGAGTCGCACGTGCCTTTTCGCAACCGACGCAACCCCGGCGCCGAACTCGATGGCAGGACAATTGCGACTGGCGGCGACGGAAAAAACACGACGGCAAAGGACCAAGACCTGCGCCTGCCTGCGCCGGATCTACTGCACAAGCCGTGCGACAAAGAACCGTGCAAGGAGCCTGGCCCGAAGCCAGTGCCATCGGATCCCCACGCGAAACTCTGCAAGGTCGGCCCCTGCCCTATCTGTGCTCCTGGTCAGTCGCCCGGGAAAGACGATTCATGCGTCTCGCCGATACTTGCAAAAAAAGCAAGCGCGCCGGCGAAAACCAGTACCGTCCCGCAGGATTGTCCCGCTGACCAAATCTGGAACGGGATTCAGTGTGCGCCCGCTGGCGCGCAGCCGTGTCTGCCCAGCCAAACTGGGGCGGGCCCTTCTTGCCAGATGGATTGCACCATTGCCACCGCCGGAGCACAGAATTACATCGAGCTCCTGAGGATGGCGCGGCAGGCTAAGGATCAAGCCTGTACGCGGAACTCAACTCAGCAAGAATGTCGGCAGGCGGAAAGCACGTACAACATTAGGCTCAACGAGTACCGCGCGTTTCTTGCTGGCGTGTCTACCACGTGCACGTTACCTGATCCGATCTCGATCTGAGGGCTTCAAGAAAGCGTTCGCGCCTCTAGGCCCCTTTTGTGCAAGGGGCAGTCGCCAAGACATCGGCCTCTACATTTACTGCGCGCTGCACCCAGTGATCCCGCCGTATGGCGAAGGCGCTCGTGCTGTGGACCAGGACTAGGCGAGCCGCGTCGAATCTGTACGAAAATAATTGGAATTGTGGCGACCCTTCGGTTCGCGATCGAGTCGTTTAGCATGTGTTATCAATTGTTGCTAAACAATCAGTTCCTTTTCCCTGACCTTTTCTCGCGTGAACGGGCACTGCCACAAAGATGTAATAGCGAATCGGAGCGTTCGGTTCGAATTGCGGTCGGACGACCACCTGGAGTTTCGGTAGCCAGAGTACGATGGGGACCTTTCTGATTTGCGGACCAAGCAGACTTGGCCCTGCTTTTCAAGGTATTTACTTGCCGCGCGCTTCGAATCGCGCCGTCACGTTGCCTGCGTCGTTCAACAGCTCCAATTCCCCTCCAGCCATCTTCCAGGTCTTGGCCTCTGTAAGCGCTTTCAGGAATGCCTTCTCCGTGTCCATGCCCTCCGCGCAGCTCATCATCGTGGTGGCCATCTGGCTGAAGGTCAGATGATCGTCCTTCAATTCGTAGCTGCCCGTCAGCCGGTTGCAGCCGCCGGATCCGCTGACTCTATGAGTCTCGGAGTTGAGAATGAAAAGAGGCTGCTGTTGCGAAACTGCTGTAACCGGCACCTCGCCCAGACTGGTCAATTTCCAGGAAGTGTTTTCAAGCAATATTGTCGCCGTCGTTAGGGACTGAGGTTCAATGGGTTCAAACTCTGGTGTCCGCTTGAAGTCATAGTTCAGCCTGGACTCAATCTCGTGACCTTCGATGTCCAACTTACGCAGCGTGTGCACGTCGCGGACGGCGAATTTCTCCTGCGCCTGATCTTCCCCCCGGAGCACTAGTACTTTGCCCTTGCTTGTCAGCTGCCAATGCCCGTGGTGGTCCAGGCTGAGGTTGCGCTCCTCGTAAGTCATACGCGAAACGAATGTATGGTCCGGAAACAAATTCAGCTGATAGCGAATTCCTGGGCAGTCGGCGCAGGGCAGCATACCGAGAAACGTCGCCGGCAAGACCGAGAGGGAGGTCTCCGAGGGAGCGCTGCTCGGCGCCGGGGGCCCGGTGGTGCGCGACAGAAGCAAGCTGACTTCGTTCCCGTTTCCATGAGTCAGCACGGGATAGAACTGCACCGTGGTGAAGAGCATCCGTTCTCCGTCGGTGATGCGGGCCCGCACCGAGTAATCATGGTTCTGCTCGATCTTGGCTGGCTCGTAAATGATCTGGAACCGTATCGGAGGATAACCAGGATGTTCAATGCGAGTGCGGGCGATCACTTTGGCCGCCGCGTCAGCCCTCGAGACATCTTCCAGAACAGCTTCAAAGAGCGCACTGGCGGGCAACGCCATACGCTCGCGGAACGTGGCGGTCCCTTCCACGCGTCCTGCCGCCTCTCGCTGTTGGCTGATAGGCTCGAACTCGTATATGCCAGTATCCCTCATCAGCGAAATAATGAGGTGGCCATCCTTGAGGACATACGAGCGCACGTATTGGCAGTCCTTGGCGAGGCGATCGTTAAGAGGCGCGGGCGGGCACGTCGCGCGAGTGAGGGCAAGAGGGCCGAATTCGAGCCGATTCGGTCCAGCAGATTTCCACGTTCCGTGTCCCTGGTTGCAATCGATTCGCACGCTCACCGAACCATCACTTCCGAACGCGATGGTGTACTTCATCGGGTCCTCTGGCATAAGACTCCTGTCATCACTCCACTCGAACTTCAGGAGTTGCCAGGAGGTGCCGGCGAGATCGCCGGCCGCAGTCTGCCGCGCTGCTCGGTCGTGATCGGCACAGACAAACCCCATTAGGAAGACTGCTAACAAAGCTGAAGTGTTCTCCATGTGAACCAGGCTTGCGAACGGCGCACTTAGCGTCATATTGAGGCTTGTCTCTATCGAATCAAACTGTGAGTTTTGACAGTAGGTCGGTGCTGCGGCTGCTGCCGGAATCCAGATGCCTGGTAACTCTTGGTAACTAAGGTCTAGCTGTAAGAACTAACAGTTATGAAATTGGCGGTTCCCGAACTATTCTCTGGCAACTCGCTCCCGAGAAATACAGGAATTCCACACGTGTAAGGCCCGGGGCGATGCAAGCACTGGTTGTTTGAATCAGACGAGTAATCGGAGGTCTGTGTGCCGTGCAAAAGGTCGCGCTCACTCTGCCCCGTACATTCGGGCGGCCCTCGCCACCGTAAAATCGCTCGGATAGATTCGGACAATTAACCAAGGTGCCGATTCGTTTTCCTCTGATGGCTATCCAGAAGGACTCGAGAGCTTCGCCAGGTCGCTGAGCAAGAGGAGTCCGCTTAACCGAGCGCGAGCATGAGTGCAACAGTGAATACGAACACGGTCAGCGAGGTCGCAGCCTGGCATGCTATGTCTGAAGCTGAGGTCGTCAAACGGCTTGCTACCAACTCTGAGAAAGGTCTCACTCTGCCGGAGGCCTCGGCCCGGCTGCAGAAATATGGGCCAAACCGCTTGCCAGAAGGTAGGAAGCGGAGCCCATTTACGAGGTTCTTGGCACAGTTCAACAACATCCTAGTGTATGTGCTGCTCGCCGCCGGGTTCACCAAGCTGATGCTGAGCCTGTGGCTCGACGCTGGCGTCATCTTTGCGGTGGTCGTTCTCAATGCGTTGCTCGGATTCATTCAGGAGGGCAAAGCCGAAAAGGCGCTGGATTCGATCCGCAACATGCTCTCTGCCGAGGCCCGGACGATGCGCAGCGGTGAAACACGCATGATTCCAGCGGAGCAGCTCGTTCCTGGTGACATCGTGCTGCTCGAATCCGGCGATAAGATTCCTGCTGACCTGCGGCTCGTCGAAGCGAGGAACTTACGTACCGAGGAGGCCGCCATCACCGGCGAATCCGTGCCCGCAGAAAAGACCGTCGACGCGGTGCCGGCAAACGCAACGGTCGGAGATCGTGGAAGCATGGCGTTTTCCGGCACCATGGTCGTATCCGGACGCGCAACCGGCGTTGTCGTTGCAACCGGGAGCGAGACCGAACTCGGACGCATCAACCAGTTGCTCGCCGAGGTCAGCGCACTCGAGACGCCGCTCCTGCGCCAAATCAAGAAATTCGGCTACACCATCACAGCGGTCATCGGAGTCGCGAGCGTCCTGATCTTCGCCTACGGCAAATGGGTGAAGGGTATGGACTTTGTGCGGCTCTTCCAAGCGGTCGTTGGCATCGCTGTGTCAGCTATCCCGGAAGGGCTCCCTGCGCTGATCACGATCACGCTGGCGATTGGAGTGCAGCGCATGGCCCAGCGCAACGCCATCATCCGGCGGCTGCCTGCGGTCGAGACGCTCGGCTCAGTATCGCGAATTTGCTCCGATAAGACCGGCACGCTGACGCTGATGGAAATGATGGTGGTGTCGGCTGTCACGGCCGAGTCAGCCTACCAGGTCACCGGCGACGGCTATGCGCCGACCGGGGAGATCAAAAAGGACGGGACGGCCACGGGCAACGAACCAGTGCTCACGCTCATGGGGCGCGTCTGCATGCTCTGCAACGACGCCGAGCTGTTGCAGCAGGACGGCGCGTGGAAAGTAGAAGGCGATCCCACTGAAGGCGCCCTCTATCCATTCGCGATCAAGCTCGGTATGGACCGGCAGGCTGAGCAAGCTGCGTTCCCGCGTATCGACGCCATACCGTTCGAATCGGAGCACAAGTTCATGGCGACCCTCCACAAGTCCGCTGACCGCAAGCAATTGCTGCTGGTCAAAGGCGCTCCGGAGGTAGTCCTCGAGAAGTGCAATCTCCAGCAGACCGGCGAGGGGCAACCGCTGCCGCTCGACCGCGGGCGGTTTACGAAGGAAGCCGACCGGCTCGCCTCCCAGGGCGAACGTGTGCTGGCCCTCGCATGGCTTGAGGACCCGAAAGTGCAAGCCAGCGGTCTTCGTCCCGCCGACCTTCCCAACACTCTCGTCCTGCTGGGCCTGATCGGTCTACTGGACCCGCCTCGTAAGGAAGCCATTGAGGCCGTGAAGGAATGCCGCGGCGGCGGAATTCGCGTCACGATGATTACCGGCGATCACAAGATCACCGCCGCGGCCATCGCAAAAATGCTCGGTATCGGCGACGGAAAGACAGCGATTACCGGAACGGAGGTCGAGGAGATGGACACCGCCTCGCTGCAGGAACGCGTCGGCACCGTTGATGTTTTCGCGCGTGCAAGCCCCGAGCATAAGCTCCGCCTCGTGAAGGCCATCCAGGCGAACAAGCAGATCGTGGCGATGACCGGCGACGGTGTGAACGACGCGCCCGCCCTTAAAAAGGCAGACATCGGCGTCGCCATGGGCATCAAGGGCACTGAAGTAACGAAGGAAGCCGCAGGAATGATCCTGGCCGACGACAACTTCGCTTCAATCGCCGCTGCAGTGAAGGAAGGACGTACAGTCTACAACAACATCGAGAAGGCGATGCTCTTTATGCTCCCGACCAACGTCGCACAGGCATTGGTCATTGCGGTGGCAATCTTTTTTGGCTTCACCCTGCCAATCACAGCCCCGCAAATTCTCTGGGTCAACATGATCACGTCGGTGGCACTCGGCCTGGTGATCTCCTTCGAGCCGCACGAGACCGACGTGATGCTGCGGCCTCCCCGCGCGGTGGACCGCCCCATCGTGACTGCCTTCGGCCTCTGGCGCATCCTGTTTATCGGCTTGGCGCTCCTAGCCTACACGCTGTTGGCGTTTTTCTGGATGAAGTCCCAGGGCGCCTCAGACTCGCTTGCCCGGACAGTCGCAGTTAACGCCATCACAATCGGCCAGGTCTTCTACCTTCTGAACAGCCGTTACCTGCTTGACTCGTCGCTCTCCCTGAAGGCGCACCTGGGCAACAAGTACCTGCCGCTCGGCATCATCGCCGTAGTAATACTGCAATTGCTGTTCACCTACACAGCACCATTCCAGGCGATGTTCGGCAACGAAGCCATTCCGCTTCGCATTTGGCCCTGGCTGCTCACGGGCGGTCTGGCGTTCTTCCTCGTCGTGGAGAGCGAGAAGTTTGTCATCCGTTCATCGGACTCGCTGCGAACGGCCATCACGGCGGTGGAAGCCGGTACATAGCGCGGCGCAAATATGCGGCGGGTATGTGCTTTGTAGCATTTCTTGATAGACGAGATGCCGATCCCGCTACGCTCTGCTACCGACGAGATGCGCTGCGGAGCGCCAGGCGTGTCGGGCAAGCGCCTCGAGGCGTCGGACCGTGTCGACGCGGGCAATCGCCTCGTCTGCGCTCAGCGCTCCACCCGCTACCGAGCTGAGTGTCACTTCGCGGTGGGCCCGCTGCAGCTCGCGAAGTGTTTCCGCGCAGTGTTCAAGTTCGACGATTGCTTGCTCGTTCGGCACTCCATTTGCGGCGACTTCTTTCTCACCGTCGAGCGCCTCGACTGGGGCAGTTTGATCGCGGGCGTCTGGCAGAGCGCCCACTTCACCGGCTATCAAGACCGCGTTTCGCATCGCCTCCGCGCACAACCCCGCGGCGCGCACATCTTCAGACCCACCGGGCACCAACCCCAATTCGCCTTTCTCGCCCGCGACCTCGGCCAGACGAGACGCGTGCTCGAGCGCATGCAGTGTGCTCGTGAGTCGCTCCTGCTCCTCTTTTGATTCGGGTGGGCCGCTCGCCTCCGACATGAATTCCCCCGCCTGGCGCAACGCATCGCTGGCCTCTGTTACGGAGACAGCGCGTACCGATGTTCCATGCCCCGCAGCCGTCAACGCCTCGCCGATTGATCCGCACATCGTTCCAAGCGAGCGCGCAACCGTTCGCCGCACTGCTTCCTCAGCCGCGAGCGGTGTCACGAGCGCTGCCGGGTCGAGACAACGCGTAAGCGGCGACCCACGCTCAGGCAGAATTCGCTCGACGAATCGCGTGAACCTGTCGATCAGCGGCAGCAGAACCGCCACGCCGACGACGTTGTAAGCAGTGTGATAACCAGCTAATAGCGTCACGCCATCTATGGTTTTCGAGAGAAGAACGAGCAGAGGAATGGTTAGAGGAAAGAGCACCATTGCGATCAAGGCCGCGATCAGCTTGAACAAAATGTAGGCGAGAGCCAATCGCTTTGCGGTGCTGCTTGCGCCGAGCGCAGCCAAAGCGGAACTTGTCGCCGTGCCGATGTTCTGCCCGATAATGAGCGCGCAAGCCTGATCGAGCCCTACAGCTCCCGCGAAGTGCGCCGTTAGCGTTACCGCAATGGCGGCTGTCGACGATTGCATCACCGCCGTCATCGCCAATCCAACCACGATCAATGCCAGCAGGCCGAACAAGCTCGACCACCAGCTGACGCCTGGGCCAAAAACAGCGGGAAGGTCCGCCGGGTGCAACTGTTCGGCGAGTCCGCCCATTCCCTGTTGCAGTGTCGTCAATCCAAAAAGCACAAGTGCAAACCCTGCAAGCGCTTCACCCGCCGCAGACACGCGTCCACGGCCCAACAGCTTGATCAACGCGCCGACGAAGATCATCGGTAATGCGGCGGCAGTGAGCGAAACACGAACACCGATGAGCGCAATGAGCCAACCTGTTCCCGTTGTGCCGACGTTCGCGCCAAACACCAGTCCCAGTCCCTGAGAAAAGGTGAGCAATCCCGCGCTCACAAGACCGATGGTTGTCATCGTCGTTGCACTCGACGACTGCACGATGAGCGTAATGAAAGCACCCCAGAACGCGCCCGACAACGGAGTCGCTGCCGCCTTACTCAGCGTTGCGCGCAGCCCGGAGCCGGCCAATGCCTTGAGGCCGTTGGTCATGACGCTCATGCCGAGCAGAAACAGGCCCACGCCACCGAGAACCGAGATCGTCGTTGCCATGCGCGCCTCTCCAGGTGCTTTGGCAGTCAGGCTATTTGATGTAACGCAGCTGTAATGTGATGTCAGCCCGAGCGAGGCACTCGTGCTCGGTCGAGGAAGCAAAGGTTCGGAGGTACTTGCGGGCCCGGCGCTAGGTCTCGCGGGCCAGTGCCGCGCGCATTGTCGCCAGTTCCTTCTTCTTCTCGGCGTCGACCTTCGGGTATGTGAGATCGAGCTGCTCCACCGCTTCCACAATCGCGGCGGCGACAACAAGCCGTGTAAACCACTTCTTGTCGGCTGGCACCACGAACCAAGGCGCGTGCTTCGATGCGGTGGCGCGAATAGCCTCTTCGTAGACGCGCATGTACTCGCCCCAGAACTTACGTTCGTGCACGTCCGAAGCAGAGAACTTCCAATTCTTCTCGGGAGTATCAAGGCGCTTCATAAAGCGCTTCTTCTGTTCCTCGCGCGACACCTGCAGGAAGAACTTGAGGATAATGACTCCCTGGCGAGTGAGGTAGTCCTCGAAGTGCGCGATATCGGCGAGCCGCTCGTCCCATATGCCCTTGCCGACAAGCGCCGGGGGCATCTTCTGCTGCTTCAGGATCTTCTCATGCACGCGCACAACCAGGACCTCCTCGTAATAGGAGCGGTTGAATATCCCGATCCTCCCGCGCTCTGGCAAACGGTTGGAATACCGCCACATGAAGTCATGGTTGAGGTCCTCTTGTGAGGGCTGCTTGAACGAGAAAACCTGGCAGCCCTGCGGATTTACGCCTGACATGACGTGCTTGATCGTGCTGTCCTTGCCCGCTGCATCCATCGCCTGGAAGACGAGCAGCAGCGACCAGCGATCCTGGGCGTAAAGCATGTCCTGTTCTTGTTTGAGCCACTCCGTGCCTTGCTGAAGGAGTTCGGACGCCTCGCCCTTGTCCACTTTCAGCCCGCAGGTGTCACCGGGATCATAGTTCTTCAGCTTAAACCCCTCGCCTTTTGTAATGCGGAACGGCTGAGTGTACTTTTGAGTGCGGTCGAGGATCTCTTTTCGCGGCATAGAGTGACCTCCCTACTTGGTAAACATGGAGAAAGATCCGCGATTTGCGTTTGGCTCGCGGCCGTGAAGGCCCTAGAGGCCGACGTCAAATTGACAGAGGACGAACCGAAGACCTCAGCGCAAGACTAACACGGGGAATCGACGCCCCTGGTACCGTTCGGCCGGTCGGGTCATACCCGGCATCGGTTCGTTGTGTGTCATCACGGTATGACGCGCCGGCAATGAACCGCGGCAAACCAAAGATGAAAACGGAAAGGAGAAAGTGAATCTGACTTGTCGCGTCTTATCGATTTGCCAAAGGTGCGGACTATTCGCCATTCGCGCTTTGTCTTGCCGACGATTTGGCAACTCCGTGACCGCTTTACGACGTTGCTGCGGCATATCTCGTGCTCCCAGAAGCCCCTGAGGCCAAGCGCTTGCCTGCTCGGCCAAACGCAGCCCCCCAGGAATTGCTGAGTTATCGCGCGACCCGTTCTGCGCGGACCTCGTCGCTTTTCGGTCGACCAATACGCCCACACGCTGGGGCACTCGGCTTGTCGCAGCCCAACCAACCCTGTCAATTCTGACAGTTCCCGTTCTATTGCCAGGGTTGTAATTCTCGCGAAAGTCAGAACTCGGGCAACCTAGCGATCATTTGGCGCGTACCGGGTTCGCGAGATGGTTTTGACGGCCGAAAGCGTCCGAGAGTTCGAGTCGAATTGATCTTCGTCGACGCGGTGTGGGTACCGGCCGCCCAATAGGGACAACGGCAAATCTCTGAGCGAGGTGAACGCCATGAAGAACACGCGGATCAGTTGGGTCGCCATAGCGTGCTTGCTGGCAATGGTGGGTTTCGGTTTAGTCTCGGCCGGCTCGGCCCACTCCCACTTGTTTCGAACGCAACCGGCTCAGGCGGCAGCGGCCAGCGCCGGGCCGAGCGACGCGCAGAAGGCCAATCTGGAAGCCTACTCGACACTGTTGCGCGAGGACGTGTCCGACCAGCGGGAACAAGTGGTGGCGCTAGTGTTGTTCCTCAACGAAGCCGATGCCAGCAAATTCTGGCCGATCTACAGCCAGTATGGAGCGGAGCTCGACAAGCTGAATGCCACAGCGGCCGCCTCCATCGACGACTACGTCAAGAACGCTGGCCACCTGAGCGAACAACAAGCCGATCAGATCGTACACAACCAGACGCAAGTTCAGAGCCAGCGCGCGGCCCTGCTGGACAAGTACTACGGCCAGGTGAAAGACGCCCTGGGACCGGAGACAGCGGCGCGGTTCTACGAGGCCGAAAGCCAGCTGCAATCGCTCAGTGACCTGCAGCGCAGCTCCAGGTTGCCCGTCGAGTAGCGGAGATGGGGTTGACGAATTTTCCGTGTAAGGAAACACATTATGAAAACAGCATTCGTTAAGATTTTGACCTGCGTCGTGGTCTACGTATTCACGTTCGGTGTCCTGCTGAACTGCCTCGGCGATATCCCCACCGCTCTCGCCGGAGCGCCTCCGCAGGGCAACTGGATCTCGGTTCCGGCGGGCACGCGGATTCTCATTCGGGTCGGGGAAACCCTCAGCTCCTCGAATCAACGCGTTGGCGCTCGTTTTACCGGCCGCCTGGAGACCAACTTGATGGCTCAGGGAATAGTTGCCGCCCCGCGAGGAGCGACGGTCCACGGCCAGGTGGTTTCGGCGCAATCGGCGGGAAGAATGTCGGGCGGCTCGGAACTGGCTCTTGAGCTGACCGACATTGTGGTCAACGACACCGCACATCCAATCGTGACGAATACGTATCAGCTGCAAGGGCAAGGACAAGGCGGACGAACCGCGCGCAATGTGGCCACCGGCGCAGGGCTAGGCACAGCCATCGGCGCCATTGCCGGTGGAGGAAGAGGGGCACTCATCGGTGCTGCGGGCGGCGGCGCTCTCGGCACCGCACGAGCCGCTGGCGGGGGAGGGGGACAACAGGCAAATCTCACCCAAGGAACCATGCTCGAATTTCGGCTGCAACAGCCGGCTTCGCTGCCGAGGCCCCGATGACCCGATGGTTCGCAGGGCGAATTCCGCCATCCACGTGATGCCGTTTCCCGTCAGGCGAAGGAAGCGTAGCGCTACAGGAGCCGGACAGGAGTCGAGGCAATGAATACGACCAGCGCGCTGATGCCGCGATCGCCTTCGACCGCCCTCGTCTGGCCGATCGTGCTCATCCTTATCGGCATTCTGGCACTTGCGCTACCTGTGGCCACATCGTTCGGTGTCGCAAGAGTGCTGTCGTGGTTGCTGTTGTTCGACGGCATCATTCAGCTCTTCTACGCTTTCAAGTCCGAAGGAGTCGGGCGCATCCTCTGGAAAGTCCTAGTAGCGCTGCTGTATGTGGGCGGAGGCATCTACTTACTCCTGAATCCCCTGGTTGGAATGGCCGGACTCACCCTAATGTTAGCCGTGTTTTTTTGCGCCGAAGGGATCATGGATCTGCTTACGTACTTGTTCGGTTCGAAGAGCGACGGGGCGCATTGGCTGCTACTGCATGGCATTGTCACACTGCTCCTGGGCGTGATGATCTGGCGCCGATGGCCGCTCGGTTCACTCTGGGCGGTGGGAATCCTCGCCGGCTTCTGCATCCTGTTGAGTGGGGGCACCCGCCTTCTTCTCGCATTGGCCATACGTCGACAAGCGTGACGGGGGCGTTCACGCAGCGCGATCGCCCACCCACCCGCTGCGCATCATCATCATGACTACTTTTGCGCTCGATACTGAAATCCAGCGGGTCGCATTCCCGCCAAAAGCGTGGCCAAGCGGCTCCTCTTCTTGGTAAGTTCCATTTGCGAAGGCCACGAAATTTGAAGCCATTGCGGTCGGCGGATCTCTGGCGCAGCACCAGGGAATCAGTTCCTATCGGCCTTAGGTCTCGAGTCACTTACCGCTGCGCGCGGCGCAGTTCGCACTCATTCTTAATGCTTCCTTAACCTCCCTTGGGTGTGGGCATTCATCGAGGGCAGGCGTGTGAAATCTGGGTTGCCAGAATGGATCTCACACCACTGGCCTTTGGCTTGTGTGAACAAGGAGGCCTTGCATCTCGCGGTCTAGAAGGGCAGAATCGCCGCGAAAAGTTCTGTAAGAGCTTACGGTTTAAAACACCAATCGGTTGGCCGGGCATTTGCCTTTCATGCCTTGCCTCGGCGAGTCATCAGGCTTTCGGGGCTTTCGTGCCAATGTGGAGTCCAAGCGTAATGAATCTGTCTAACTGGCGGGCCTCCGGTCTGCAACCGTGCGCGTGGTTCTGGAGCCTCAGCGTTCTCCTTTGCACCTCCGTCTTCGTTCCCGAAAGAGCGCACGCGCAGTGGAACCCTCTAAATCCCGTTACCGGCCTGCAACGACAAGCTGACGGAGTGCAGCTAGCCCTCGAGAAGGGAGTGATGAGGCTTCAGGTTTGCTCCGAATCCATAATTCGCGTGCGCTATTCCCTGGCAAAATTCCCTCCCGCCCATCCTGATCTCGTAGTGATCAAAAACACCTGGCCTGCGACGAAGTGGGAATTGCAATCATCCGACGACGCGATCGTGTTGAGCACCGCGCAAATCAAGGCGACCATTTCGCGCAAAGACAGCAGCATCACCTTTCAGGATTCCGCGGGCAAAAGATTATTCCAACAAACGGAAGTCACCATGACGCCGGTCGTCCTGAATGGCGAGTCGACCAACCATGTAGAACTCTTCTCAAAACTGTGGGGTTCCTACGAATCTTTCTACGGACTCGGTCAGCACCAAGCGGGTGTGTGGAATTATCGCGGTGAGGCCGTGGATATCTCCCAGGACAATACCAATATCAGCGTTCCCTTCTTTTTGTCCAGCAACGGATATGGGATTTTTTGGAACAATGCCTCGCGGAGCCGGTTCAACAACCGCTTTCTCAGCGCGCTCTACCTCGGCTCGGAAGCTGCCGATGAAATGGACTACTACTTCTTCTATGGGCCGGAATTCGACCGAATCATCGCCGGATACCGCGAACTGACAGGAATTCCACCACTGTTCGGGAAGTGGGCCTACGGCTTCTGGCAGTGTAAGAACAAATACAACACCCAGGAAGAACTGCTTGGCGTGGCGCACAAATACCGCCAATTGCACATTCCTGCGGACAACATCGTACAGGACTGGTTCTGGTGGAACACCATGGGCGATCCGGTGTTTGACAAGGCGCGCTATCCCGATCCTCCCGGTATGGTGGAGGATCTCCACAAGAATCATTTTCATTTGATGATCTCTGTTTGGCCTTTCTTCCGCCCGGGAAGCAAAACTTACGACGATATGGACAAGCGGGGATTTTTTATTGCCAAGACAAGAGTGGCGGCGTTTCATCCGGCCGGCATGGCGCTTTATGATGCCTTTAATCCCGAAGCGCGGAAATTTTATTGGAATCTGATGGACCAGGCTCTTTTCAAGATCGGCGTAGACGCGTGGTGGCTCGACACGACCGAACCGGAAACCGAAGACCTCGAAACCAACATTTTGGTTACAAACAAAACCTACCTCGGGAATGGCGCGAGATACGCGAATGCCTTTCCCCTGATGACCACGGAAGGCGTTTATCAGGGTCAGCGCAGCGAATCGGACAAGAAGCGGGTGTTCATTCTTTCGCGCTCGGCCTTTGCCGGTGAGCAGCGCAACGCGGCGGCGGTGTGGTCCGGAGACGTGAATTCCGACTGGGCGTTTTTCAAGAAACAGATTCCCGCGGGCCTGAACTACTCGATTTCCGGACTGCCCTATTGGACGACCGATATTGGGGGATTTGTTTCCGGCAACCCGGATGATCCGGCCTATCGCGAGCTATTCGTGCGCTGGTTTCAATTTGGCACGTTCAATCCGATTCTTCGCGTACATGGCACGCGTTCTACAAATCAGAACGAATTGTGGTCCTATGGAGCGGAAGCGCAGAAGATTCTGACGAGTTACGACACGCTTCGATATCGCTTGCTTCCCTACATTTACTCGTTGGCCTGGATGGCCACCAGCCAGGGTTATACGCCAATGCGTGGATTAATCATGGATTTCCGCCTCGATGAACATGCGGCGACCGTTGGCGATCAGTTTATGTTTGGTCCGGCAATCTTGGTGAACCCCGTCACCGATCCCGAAGCCAATTCCCGGCGCGTTTATCTGCCCAAGTCGAAATGGTATGACTTCTGGACTGGCAGTTCGCTTGTGGGCCCGCGCATGATCGACGCGGCGGCGCCCATCGATAAGCTCCCGCTGTTTGTGCGCGCGGGTGCTATCGTGCCGATGGGACCGGAAAAGGAGTGGTCTAGCGAAAAGCCCGAAGATCCTATCGAGTTGCGTATCTATCCGGGAGCGGATGGCGATTTCACGCTCTACGAAGATGAAAACGATGGCTACAACTACGAGAAAGGAGTTTACGCGACAATCCCGTTTCACTGGGACGATGCCAAGCAGACCCTGACGATCGGTGAACGCAAGGGAAGCTTTCCCGGAATGCTCACGGATCGCCGCTTTCAAATTTTTGTTGTGAGAGAGAACCACGGCGCCGGTATAACCGCGGAGAGCAAGCCCGACAAAGTTGTGCCCTACTCGGGCATGCAGATGAGCGTAACACCCTAGAAAGGCTCGCAAAAGAGAAGACGGCCTTCGTTTATTCCCTCTCGTTTGAATCATGGAAGTTCTGCCGCGAGCACATACTCTACTGAGCGGTGGCATGGCACGAACGGGGAGGCAATGCGGAAATTTCTTGCAGACCTGGACAGGACGCCCGTTGGTGAACGGTGATGAGGGAAACCGGAAATCACCCCTGCTCTGGACGCTTTTCGTATTCTCTCCGCGGACGGTGGATTCTCAATCGTACTGGTGTACTGCTAGACGACTGATTGCCCCAGGTAGGCAGAACAAACTCAACCGGTGTGGACTGAATGAGACGAGGAGCGCGTGCGACGCCTCGCACCTCTTTGCGCCTGGACAACGACAATTTGTGCGACTCGGTTGAGCCTAGAGACGTCTGGCTACCCGCAGAGACCAGTCGGCTCTTATTTATGAGACTCTGCTACAAGCTGGGCATCGCCGTCGTCGTCCTTCTTCTTCCTGGTATCCCGGCATACTCTGCCAGCACACGAAACAAAACTGCCCCCGATCCGGTCGTCAGCCTGATGCGCGCTGTGGCACCGAGATGTGCAGTGGTCTGCGGCATAAGTTGCATCAGGCCTTGGGCGCCCTTCGACCACACGGCCTTTCCGATGCCTGACCAGGGAGGACTCTTCGAGTGTCTGCAATCAGGGGCTGTTACACCGCACGCATCCGGCGCCTCCGGCGGGCCCATGTCACAACCGGTACGGGGTCGAGCGTTGGCTCTGCCCGCGGCGCTTTGTGACCAGCGTCCGAACCGGTTTTTGCGGCGTCAAAAGTCCGCCGCCAGAAGAACTCGGTAGCCAGTTCCAGCCTATAAGCTCCCTCCAATGTCCTGACAGAGCGAGGGTGTATTTTACGGTACTCAGTTTCGCCCATTTGCGGCCCGGCAAGGACAACCCGTGCGGCTCGGTTGAACCAAGAGAATTCTGGCGGCCCCAGAGAGAGAGCAATCGTCTCTCATTTATGAGCGTGTGCTACAAGCTGGGTGCCGCGTTCGAACCAACCTCCTGGTATTTCTGACAGCTTTCTCGCCGCGAGCAAAGCCATAGCCTTCGTCACGCCTCTGAGATGAGGGCCGGCGTAGGAGGATCTGACTTTGGGCCGAGTTGGGAACTCGGCCGGACCCCTCTAGATGAAGGCTGGCCGCGGCGTCATCGCGTCCAGTCAACTTTGACTGAGCTGAGCTGCGGCGGGTTTATAGCACGGACTCTGAAGGAGACGTTCAATGGTCAAAGGCCTGGTAGCTTTTATCATTTTATCTGCATGTCCCTGCATGCCGCTTCTGGCCCAATCCTCGCCCGCAAGCAGTCCAATATCGGTGGCTCTGGCACAACAATCGCAAGCGGTGTGGTCCCCAGCGCAGAGCCTTGGCATCTTTGTATATCCGAAGAAGCACCAGACCCCCGTCGTCCTTCTTCTTCCTCGTATCTCGGCATACTCTGCTAGCACACGAAACAAAACTGCCCCCCCTCTGGTCATCAGTCTGATGCGTGCTGCGGCGCCGAGATGTGCTGTGGTCTGCGGCATAAGTTGCATCAGGCCCTGGGCGCCCTTCAACGATGGTCCCTTTCCAATGCCTGACGAGGGAGGGCTCTTCGGGTGTCTGCGATCAGGGTCTGGCCTGGTAAGCCTTCCAGCGCGTCCAGAAAGCCCCTCCTACAAGACAGCATCGTTTATGAGCCTCCGTTCTTTGTAACCAGCACCAAGCGGAACGGTGCTTCGTCTTGCGTCATGCAAGCGTAGGCACGAGCGGCCTTTTCGAGCAGGAATGTCTCGCTCATCGGGCGTATATTCTCCAAGACCCTGAAGGCAAGAGCGTCTTCGCCATCAGTCGGAGCGCCGGTCAAGCGGCCGTAGACCGAGCGCCGTCCAGAGACGAGTGGGAAGGCGTTCAGTTGGATCTGGTCCTGCGGCACACTCACTGAGATAAAACTGCCGCGGGCCGTGAGAGCGGACACAAGCGGTCCCATCGCGGCGTCGCTGGTGCCCGCGGCGAGATTGCCTCTAGCTCCGCTCGTACGCCGCGGCACCGCTCTAGCATCCTCGGCAGCGGCGTCGATCCAGAAATGCGCGCCGAAGTCTTTCGCGAGCTTTTCCTTTTCGCGTCCACGTCCAATAGCGACTATCCGGAAGTCGATGTGCCGAGCAAGCTGGGCGGCAAGATGCCCAAGGCCGCCAATGCCTTGCACGGCGAGCATATCTCCGTGAACGAGACCGTACTCGTTTTGTCAGAACTTGGTCGTTCCACTCGATTTGTCTCGGCCCGCGCAAATTGCAGTGTATTTGGTTTCAAGGGTTACCGAAGGAGTTGCAGGTTCAAGTCCTGCCGGGGAGCCATCTTCTTCCAAATCAAATCAAATCAAATCAGGCGTTCACGGACGAGGTTTTTCAGCCTCTCGCATGAAGGGAAGTTTCATTCGGCGCCCGAAACCCTTGTCAGTTCTGCGACCACGCTCTTGAGTTCTTCGACGATTCGCCAGTTAGGACACTGCTTTTCGTAAACTTTGATGAGTTCCTCGAAGTAGCAAAGTTGTTCGTCGCGCCTTCTCTTAAACCGCTTCCAGACCTCTGCTCCAACCACCCTGTAGTCTTCGAGGATTGCGCGGGCGTTGTACAGCTTGTCGGCTGCAGACACGAGCAGAGTGCCTTGCGAATCCCCATGTTCCTCGCGCAACCGCTTGACGTAGGAAGCCTTCCTCAGTCCCCATTCCTGTTTTTTATCGCTGTCCACTTCGAAGCTGTCCGTGCAGCCCTCCACGATTTTGGCTACCCCTTTGCCGAACTTCGCTTCGATGTCGCGTAGCCGGGGCAGCCCACCCTCGTCTTCCACGGCGTCGTGAAGCAGCGCCGCCATGGCCATGTCTTCTGTCACGGTAAAGGGAACGTGGCCGCTTTCTCCCATCACCAGCGAAGCCACACCCAGCAGATGCGCCATGTAGGGCACCCCCGTCCCCTTCCGCGTGCCGACGTGAATCTGGCGGGCGTACTCCACGGCCTGAATGAAACGAGGCGTAAGATTGAACGCCCTGCGCTCTTCGGTGGTGTCCCGGTCAGTCATCTTTCGGTGTCCGCTATTGAAGTTCGCCGATATGATAACTGACCGAGCGACCGGAGGCTCGCTATTCCACGACCAACGCTCACCGTCGCCCAAGTCGGATGGATTGTTCAGCAAGTTGTGGCGTACATCGCACACCAGCGGCAGGCGTACCGACCCGCGGCGGGCCTCTCAGCCCGGCCCACAAGAACGCCATGCGCTCCTTTTTCCCGGAGCCCACTCTCGATTCGAGCCGGATTGTCCCTGCTGCTGGGCAGCGCGTCACTAATCCGCCCTTTTACGCGGAACTCATCAACATGGGCTTCGAAGCGGCCTCGTTGCCAGACTTCGAACACATGGCCGCAGTCACCTTCGTGGACACGGTGGTTTCGCAGGAGCCGTTCACGGGCAGGCTGCTCTTCCACGAACTCGTTCACGTTGTCCAGTACGAAAAGCTGGGTTTGCCGGAGTTCGCGGGCAAATATGTTAGAGGTTTTCTCCAGTGGCGGCTCTTACGAAGCCATCCCGCTAGAGATGAATGCGTATGAATTGGACGCTCGTTTCGCTGCTGCACCGGCGAGAGCCTTCTCCGTCGGACTAGAGGTTGAAGCATGGATCCGTGCAGACAGGTTCTAGGGAAAGTTGCTCAGGTCGATTTCCAGCGGACGGGCTTGGAATGCGGGCCTTCCGAATTCCCCGTAAACGACCACCGATGCGGCCTTTCGATTTGTGTCCTTCTCGGCGGTTACCGAGCGCGAATGTCCACGCGGGTCGTCAGGCTGCATTGCGGCAGGTTAGAAAATCACTTCGAATTAGTGCGGTAGTCTAAACACCGTTGAGGCTTTGCTGGGCATGTTATAGACTTCGCCTTCAGAATTTTTTCGCACGACTTGAGCATGGTTGCTCCCTAAGAAAAAGGAGGAGTAGATGCTCTATGCTTCACTGGTCGAGAGCAGTCACCGGGCACTGGCAACTCCCGACATCATCATCATTGGGTTTTATTTCGCTCTGGTGTTCGGTATTGGCATGTATTTTGCCCGACGCGAGCGAACCTCCGAAGAGTATTTTCTCGCAGGTCGCAACGTAGGCTGGTTCTTCATCGGCGCGTCCTTGTTCGTTTCGAACATTTCCACCGAGCATTTCATCGGACTGTCCGGCACGGGCGCATCTACCGGGCTTGCGGTCGGCCATTTCGAGTGGCTGGCATGCCTTATCTTGCTGATTCTCGGCTGGGTGTTCGTGCCGTTCTATCTGCGCAGCAACGTCTTCACCATGCCGGAGTTTTTGGAGCGCCGCTTCAACCGCCAATCCGCCGTTTATCTCGCGGGAATCTCGATTATCGCGTACATCTTTACAAAAATTTCCGTACAGCTTTATGCTGCGAGCGTCGTCCTGGAACGTGTCGCAGGCTGGAAATTGTGGGAGACGGCGGTCGTTCTCGTCGTTGCTACCGGCATCTATACCATCGCCGGCGGACTGGCCGCGGTCATTTACACCGACACGGTCCAGACTTTGATTCTCATCACCGGTGCGGTCGCGTTGACCGTCATCGGGCTAATACGCGTTGGCGGCCTGGCGCATCTGCGCACAATGGTGCCGCCTGATTTCTTTCATATGATCAAGCCCGCGTCGGATCCCAACTTCCCCTGGACGGGTATTTTCTTTGGCGCTCCGATCCTTGGCATTTGGTATTGGTGCACCGACCAGGTCATCGTCCAGCGCGTGCTCTCCGCGCGTGATGAAGGCCACGCGAAAGCGGGAACGATTTTCGCCGGCTTCCTCAAAATCCTGCCTGTCTTCATGCTGGTCCTTCCCGGGATCATCGCCTACGCGCTGTTTCGCGACCAGTTGAAAACGCCCGATTTCGCCTATCCGACACTGGTCCTTAACCTCCTGCCCGTTGGGCTGGTCGGGCTGGTCATGGCCGCACTGCTCGCCGCGGTCATGGGTGCGATGAGCTCTGTTTTCAATTCTGCGTCCACTCTGGTCACGCTTGACTTTTACAAGAAACTCCGCCCGCAGGTTTCCGAGCGAGAGCTCGTCAATTTCGGCCGTATTGCCACCGGCATTATGGTCGTCCTGGGCTTGCTCTGGGTTCCCTTCATTCATTACATCAGCAGCCAGCTGTACATCTACTTGCAGAGCGTTCAGGCGTACATTAGCCCGCCCATCGCGGCCTGTTTTGTGCTCGGAATTCTATGGCCGCGACTAAATGGTTCCGGCGCCATCGCGTCATTGCTTTCCGGTTTCGTTTTGGGCGCGGCGCGTTTCCTCCTGGAACTCGCTGACCGTGCCGGCGCTCATCGCTTCGAATCTCCGATGGTGCGCTGGTGCATTGACATGAATTTCCTGCACTACGCCATCTTCATGTTCGTGGTTTGCTCGGTTGTGCTCGTTGGCGTCAGCCTGTTGAGTCCTGCGCCTGACCGCAAGAGGCTTGCCGGCCTGACCTTCGCAACAGTAGATGATAAGATCGAGACGGTCGCTGTAGGTAGCCCACCGGTGCGCAAGCCCGAGAAGGAAACCCCGCTGGAGCATGTCACGAATATCGTCTTTAGTCTGTTGTTGCTAGCCACCGTAGTGGGCTTGTGGATTTACTTCCGTTAGCAGCCGTGGATAAGACCACTATGAGCGCAAATCTCATCCGGGTCCTAAAGCCCAATGTCAGCCGGGAAGAAGCCCTGCGCGCTTTTTCTCGAGCCGGGGCTTCCGCGCTCTATTGGCGAATCCGCAGCGGCCCTTTGCGGCGAATCGCGGACGTGTACGTGCCCTATCTCCTGTTTTGCGTCAAATGCACGGCCGTGCCGCCGCGTCTGTTGGCTATCGACGCCGTAGACGGTTCTTTGGACTTGTTCGAATTCCCGCGAATCCCGGGCAACGGGGAACTCCTCACGCACAAAAGCCGCAATCTGCTGGGGGCGGAGCTGACCGACGAGCGCGCGGTGGCACTGCTGCGCGCCAAAGTCTTGCGCGTGATTTTCCAGCAGGGATTGTTCAGATTGCGCGATCCGCGGATAGAGATCACCCGGGTCTCATGCGAGCTTCATTTGCCTTATTGGCTTGGTTTCTATGAGCGGAATGGTTCGGTCCACTGTCGAGTGATGGACGCGATCAGGCGACGAATGGAAGGGGCGAAAGCGTCGGCATTTTTCGAGCAATGGCTTGCGGCTTGACGCAACTGGCGAGCGTCGCAGTCTTTCGTGAAACACCCCAGCAGAATGCAATTTGCCGCCCTTCCACACCATCAGGAGGATCGACATGAAACCGCTGGTTCGATGCCTAGGAACGGGGCTGCTCGTCTGCGCTATGGGAAGCGCGGGTGGGTTTGCTCAGGGCTGGCACCACGTCGGCAGGGTAGAACGCGTCGAGGTATTTAAAGATGGCATCCAGGACGGCGCCGAACTGACTGCCGGCGGGGCCAAGGTTCGCATTACCCAGGTTTACAGCGGCGTTATTCGTGTGCGAGTCGCTCCCGACGGACACTTTTCAAAGGATTTCTCGTGGGCCCTGGCCGATACGCCTTTGAACAATATAAGTGACCCGGTCCAGATCCACGATGGACAGAACGAAGTAACGATGACGGCGGGTCCCGTCAACGTGCTAGTCGCCAAATCGCCCTTGCTGGTTACCTTTTCTGACGTCTCCGGAAATATTTTGCTGGCGGATGAGCCCACCTTGCCCATGGCCTGGAACGGGCCACAAGTGCATGTCTGGAAGAAGATGCCTGCCGATGAAACCTACTACGCTCTCGGTGACAAAGCCGGACCCATGAACCGGCGCAACCGTGCCTTCACCAACTGGAACACCGACGAATTTGGCTGGCAGGAATCCTCCGACCCGCTCTACAAGACCATCCCTTTCTTCATCGGATTGCGCAAAGGAGTTGCTTACGGCGTCTTCTTCGACAATACCTATCGAAGCTCTTTCGATTTTGGCAAGGAAGGACGCAGTTACTTCTCCTTTGGCGCCGAAGGCGGCGAGTTGAACTATTATTTCATCGCCGGTCCTGAGCCAAAGAAAGTCGTCGAACAATACACCTCCCTGACCGGGCACGCACCCTTGCCTCCCTTGTGGTCTCTCGGCTACCAGCAATCGCGCTACAGCTATTATCCGGAATCCCGCGTCCGCGAGATTGTCAGGACTTTTCGTGAAAAGAAAATCCCCGCTGACGTCATCTACCTCGACATTGATTACCAGCAGGGCTATGCGCCCTTCACCATCAATCGCGAGTACTTCCCCACGTTCGAGAAGCTGATCTCCGACCTTCGTGCGCAGGGCTTTCACACCATTGTCATCACCGATCTGCACATCAAGAAAGACCCAAACAATGGCTACGGGCCGTACGACTCCGGCATCAAGAACGACGTCTTTGTGAAAAACCCCGATGGCACGATTTTCGTCGGGAAAGTATGGCCCGGCGACAGCGTCTTCCCGGATTTCACTTTGACCCGCGTGCGCAAATGGTGGGGCAGCCTTTACAAGGATTTTGTCGCCATGGGTGTAGCCGGCTTCTGGAACGACATGGACGAGCCCTCCGTCTTTTTCCGCGCGGACAAGACCATGCCGCTGGACACCGTCCATCGCCTTGATGATGGCACTACCATGGACCATCGCGCCGCACATAACATTTACGGCATGCAAAACGCCCGCGCCACCTACGCGGGCTTGCTGAAGCTGCAAGCCGGGGAGCGCCCCTTCGTTCTCACTCGCGCGGCCTATTCCGGCGCCCAGCGCTACGCCGCCACCTGGACCGGCGATAACAGCAGCACGTGGAATCATTTGAAGATGAGCACCCCAATGCTTATGAGCATGGGAATTTCCGGAATGCCTTTGGTCGGTGACGACATTGGCGGTTTCGCCGGCTCTCCTCCTGCCGACTTGTTGACGCGCTGGTTCGAAGTCGGTGCGCTCAATCCTATCTATCGCGATCACACCGCCAAGGGCACTGCCGATCAGGAACCTTGGGTTCACGGCCCGGAGCACGAAGCCATTCGCAAGAAATATATTGAGCTGCGCTATCGTCTGATGCCGTATCTGTATACCGCCATCGAAGAAACTGCTCGGACCGGCATTCCTTTGATGCGCCCGCTTTTCCTCGAATATCCGCAAGCAACCGAATTCTATGGTGACGATCGCGATTTTCTGTTTGGGCGAGATTTGTTTGTCGCTCCGGTAACCACCGAAATGGTGGATGCGGAAGACGTCACTCTTCCGCCCGGCGATTGGTACGACTTTTGGAGCGGCACAAAGCATGAACACAGCGAGAAAATCCAGTTGCGTCCCGCCTTGCAGGAAATGCCCCTGTATGTTCGAGCGGGGTCCATTCTCCCGATGCAGCCGGTGGTTCAGAACACCGGCGAAACTCCGGACGGCCCTCTTGAGCTGCGAGTTTATCCGGGAGGGGACTGTAGCGGTTCGCTCTACGAAGATGACGGGCACACGCTCGCGTACCAGAGAGGCGAAATGCTGCGCATCCACTACTCGTGCACGAGTTCGCCCGCTTCAGTCACGATCACGAGCAGTATCGAAAAAAACGCCTCTAAGCCCTGGTGGAACAGTACGGCGTTGACGGTCTACGGCGCCGTGACGGCCCCCAAAGAAGTTCGCATCGGCGAGCGCGTCACCCGGGATTGGCACTTCGACAGCCAAACGCACACCGTCACGCTCACCGTGCCTGACGCTTTAAGAAACTGGGGTGTCCACCTTGCCTTTTGATTGCCTGCGGCGGTCTGCTTAGTTTACGGAAAAAATCGAAATTGATTCGGCTGGCACGGAGAGGTGTAACTCGCTTCCCGCGAGTTCTGCTCTGCCTCCGCCGCATAGCAGCGACACGGACTCCGCATCCTGCGCAGGGGTTCCTTGCAACGGAATTTTAAGGTCCCTCGTCTTGTCGGCGCGATTGAAAGCCACCACGAGGCGCTCTTCCGCCGATGCGCGCAAAAAAACATAGGAGTTCTCATCCGAAGCGAGATGCCACAGCTGCCCGCCGCGAAGCGCCTCATGCTCGCGGCGAACCCGCAACAATTCCTGGACGTACGAGAAAATCTCCTGCTGTTCCCGTGTTCGCCCGGCTTCGGTGAACGCGTTGTTGGTGTCCTCGGTCCACCCTCCGGGAAAATCGCGTCGGTTATCGGGATCGTCGCCTCCCGGCATACCAATTTCGTCGCCATAATAGAGTTGCGGAATGCCGCGCAATGTCAGCGTCAAACCGAAGGCCAACTTCGACTTCGCCCGGGAGCCGCCTTCTGCGCTGGCAAACCGCGGCACATCGTGATTCGCGAAAAACGGCACCAGCAAGTCGGGGCGTGGATATAGCGCATCGTGTCGGAGCACGTCCGCGATGCGGCCAACCGGCGCATTTCGCAAGAGCACCTCGCGCAACGTGAAGAACATAGGGAAGTCGAAGACGGTGGAGAGCCCGCTGTCAATTCCGTCGTAGCGGCGCACTCCGCCAACAAAAAACGAAGTCACGGTTGGGTCGGGATGAAACACTTCGCCGATCGTTGTCAAATTCGGATAAAAGCGCCGCAGTCCGGCGTGCCAATAAGCCCAAAATTTCCGGCCCACATACGGGAATGTGTCCACGCGATAGCCGTCTAGCCCGGAAATCTCCGCCCACCACAAGCTATTCTCGAGGAGGTATTCCTCCACCACCGGGTTCTCCGTGTTCATGTCCGGCAAGATCCCGAAGAACCATCCTTCCGTAAGGTTTCGCTTCATCCATGCTGGCGCGTGCGGGTCGATCAGAGATTCGAACGGATCATTCGTCCCTGTTGATCCTTCCGGTTTGCCGTAAAAGGTTCTCTTCAGGGGCGAAAACGAATCCAGGTGATGCTGCTTCGTGCCGTGGAACCAGTCCGGCAGGGGCGGGTTTCGAACCCATGGGTTCAGCGGCCCGACGTGGTTTGGGACGGCATCAAAAAAAATCTTTATTTTCTTTTTGTGTGCCGCCGCCACCAGTTCTTGATAATCCTGCAACGAGCCTAGGTGCGGATCGATCGCATACAGATCCACAGCGCCGTAGCCGTGATAATCCTGCGCTGCCCCATTCTTCACAACCGGGGTGAGCCACAGGGTCGTTACGCCAAGGTCCTTCAGGTAGGCCAGATGATTTTGAATTCCCTGGAAGTCACCGCCGTGATACGCGCGCGGGTTTGTACGATCGTGCGATCCCGGTGCCTCCGGCGGCTCGTCGTTCCTGGGATCGCCGTTGGCGAAGCGGTCCGCCATGATCAGGTAAATCACATCATCCGCCGATAGCCCTTGAAACCTTCCGAGCGTCGGCGCGCGCGCTGCCAGCGGCAGCTCAAAGGAAGTCGTGCCCTTCGGCGCGGTAATCCGGCAAACCGCCGTTCCCGGCTTCGTGCCCACGCCGATCTTCAGCCAAACAAAAAGATACTTCCCTCCCGCCGTGGCCTGTGTGCGCGAAACGGGTAGCGTCGGCAGGTTGCACGACACATGGGTTGCCTCGAGGTCCTGCCCGGAAAGCAGCAGCATCACTTCGGGCGTGAATCCTACCCACCAAGTCGGCGGTTCGATTTTCGTTACTCTTACCGTTGAGCCGAGAGGGTTTTGTTGAGGTGGTGCGCCTCGCGCGGAGCCGACCCAGCTGAATAGGCAAGCAATGGTAAACAGAAGGCTACGACAGAAACGGTGTTCCTGGAAATGATGTCGAGAAGAGAACACTATCACGGCAAAAGCATAGGCAAAAACAGTGCGGTGCACCAGTCTCCCTTACAAATCCCACGTACGCAGCAGCCGTTCCGTTATTTTGGGCTTCTCTCGTTCCCGGTGAAGACCAACTCCCCGAAAGCTTCTGGTACATGGAAATTCGGCACGGCTGTCCCCGTGGGTCTCCACGCCGCATAAAACCGCGGTTCGTTTGCTCCTTCGACGCGGTAGAAATTTACTCGCCACGTCGCGTTGGGATCAAATCGCGCTACCAGGCATTTCAGGGGTATGGCCAGCTCCGCAGTCCAAATCTTCTGTGCCTCATTCCGAACCACGCGGCGCCTCAATCCGCTCTTCAAATCATGTTTTTCGCCGGGGGCGATGTCGAGATCGATCCAGAAGCCGTTTGGGCTCACTTCAAACTCTTTGTATCTCCGAAGGTCCGAACGGTCCGGCTGCAAAAAAACTTCGGCCACATCGCGATTCCAAAGCTGATCCCTCCTCCCGCTCCGCTCGGCATCCGGGAAAACCGAAATGGTGCGGTACTTCGCCAGAAACCGCAAAAATAAACTTTCGGCGGTCCACAACAACTGCACTTCGGTTTCGCGCGCAGCGTCCGCATTATTCCCTTGCCAATCGGCGTCGAATCGCAGCGGCACAGCTCGTTCCCAGGAAGGCGGCGTCGGGAATCCTTCCGCATCGCCCGGTCCTGTCATTTGAACCGCCACGGCTCTCCTCGGGTTTCGAAGCTCGTTCACTTTTGTCATGCGGGGAATTTCTTGTCCTGTCTCGATTTTCCTCAGCTCAAACTCTTTGCGCACCGCCCTTTTCATTCCAGCCGGGCCCCTGCATTATGCCGTGCTAGCATCAAATTTGGTATTTACACCTGCCGTTTTCGTGTCGCCAGCAGCAAAGGGTCCCACAGGAGTGTGCAAATGATCGAGTCGGTCAAAGAAGAATTCGCAGCCCCCGCAAAGCGCAGGCCGGAAGAATTCAAATTCGTGAAGCTGCGTTGCGACGGCGGCGTCGCCCGCATGACCCTCAACCGCCCCGAGCACAATCTTCTCAACGAGGCCATGCTTCGCGAAATGGCCGACGGCATCAACTATGCCGGCGAGCGAGACGACATCAAGCTGATTGTTCTCGATTCCGCCTGCAAAGTCTTTTGTGGCGGTATCGACGTCGGCGAATATACATCCCAGCGCGTCTTCCAAATGCTCGACGCCTTCCACGCCACTTTCGCCGGCATGCTCGAACTTGGCAAGCCGGTCATCTGTGTCGTGAACGGTCCGGCCATCGGTGGCGGTGCGGAACTCGCGGCTTTCGGAGACCTGGTTATTGCTACTCCCAAAGCGCGCTTTGCTCAACCGGAAATCAGCATTGGCGTCTTTCCGCCGCTTGCTTCTACGATTCTTCCGTTCCTGGTCGGACCTAAAATCGCCCTTGAGCTTGTCCTGACCGGCGAACCCGTCACCGCCGAACGCGCTCTTGAGTTGGGCATGGTCAATCGCCTGGTCCCCGAAACACAGCTCGAAAAAACTGTCGCCGATCTCGTGAATCGCATCAACAGCCACTCCGGGCCGGTGCTCACGATGGCGAAAAAAGCCATCCTCGGCAGCATAGGAATGTCACTGCGCGACGGCCTCAAGCACTCCATGAATATCTTCCTCAACGAGCTCTACCGGCTCGAAGATTCTCAGGAAGGTTTGCGTGCGCTGGTCGAAAAGCGCAAACCCAATTGGAAAAACCGCTGAAGCTCTCTCACTTTCCGTGGTAACCACCCGAACAGCTGCATTGACACTCTCTCGCGCGCGGCTTACACTGAATTTTCAATTGGCAGCCGGGGAAGCGGGGAAGGCCGTGCGAATCGGCCGCGGTCCCGCCACTGTGATCGGCTCAAGCAGCCGTAAGCCAGGCCACCCTCCCTCGGCGCAGAGGCCCGCGCTCTTCGCGAGAAAGGGCGAAGCCGGAAGCCCCGGGCGTCTCGCGGGGCTGTCTTCGTTTTTGGGGAAGTTCTCGCCAGAATCGTGGGGAACTGTTTGAAGAAATTGCCGCCGTCCCGTATTCGTGTCGTGGCTTGCAGAACCCTGGTCGTTTTTTCTTGCGCTGCTGCTCCTTCGCGCGCGCAAAGCGCCAATGCTCCTTCTCCGGGCGAGCCTCCCGCTTTTCGCGAGGTCGTCGATGAAACGGGGCGCAGCGTTCGCATCCCGCAGCCTGTTCGCCGCATCGTTTCCCTGGCGCCCAGCCTGACGGAAACCATCTACGCGCTCGGCCTCGACGACCGCCTTGTGGGTGACACCGACTATTGCGACTACCCTCCCGACGCGAAGAAAAAGACCAAGGTCGGCGGCGGGATCGACCCTAGCTTGGAGGTGATTGCTTCCCTGCATCCGGATCTCGTTCTTGCCACCAAATCGTTCAATCGCCTCGAAACGACGCAATCTCTCGACCGATTGGGAATCTCCTCCTACGCCACCGATCCTCACACCGTCGCGGATATCATGTCTTCGGTAAAGACGTTGGCCGCTGTGCTCGGTGTCCCGGAAGCCGGCGCCTCCGTTGCCGAGGAAATGCATCATCGTCTCGACGACCTCCAGCAACGCATCGGCAGCTTGCCTCCCAAGCGCGTTCTCTTTGTTGTTTGGACGCAGCCCCTCATTTCCACCGGCAAAGACACGTTTCTCGCCGACGCTCTTCGCCATGCCGGAGCCGTTTCCATCATAGATTCTTCGCAAGATTGGCCCCAAGTGAACCTCGAAGAAGTCGCTCGTTTGCAGCCGGATTTTCTGGTATTTGCTGAGTCGCATTCCGGAGACGCCTCTCGCGAGATGGCGAAGCTCGCAACGCTCCCAGCGTGGAAAATTGTGCGCGCGGTTCGCAATCACCGTTACGCGGTAACCAGTGACGCGGTGAATCGTCCCGCCCCACGCATCGTTTCCGCCGTCGAAGACCTGGCCCGACAGTTGCATCCGAAAGCTTTCGCAGAAAAGTCCGATGATGCCAAGAAAGCGAGCGGGAAGGTGAATCCTGCCTTTCACCCGATGCCATTCATGCTTGTTTCTCCTGGCCACGCGATTCATGCCCATCTCAGCTCCGCCGGAGGCTGCGCATGCGGCCGCTGACTTTCCGCAAACTCGTGTTCGAGTGCTTCTTCCTTTTGGTGATTCTGTTTTTTGTCGTGGTCGTCGCGTTGAAGTTCGGCGCCGTGCCCGTCTCGCTCTACGCTCTTGGCCGCGATTTGCTCCGCGTCCTTCTGGGTCAGACCAGCCAAATCTCCAGCGATTACGGCCTGATCATCCAGAACATCCGCTTGCCGCGGATCATCCTGGGCATCATTGTCGGAGCATCTCTCTCGGTTGCGGGCACCAGCTTTCAAGCGCTCTTGCGCAACCCCCTCGCCGATCCTTACGTCCTAGGCGTCTCGAGCGGCGCGGCCCTTGGTGCCATTCTCTCGCTCATCGCAGAACCTCACCTGGCGCTTCCTCCCGCGTTCGGCGCGTTGCTTACGCCTTTGTGTGCGTTCCTCGGTGCCGCCGTGACCATCACCGCGGTTTATTTTCTCGGCCGACGCCAAGGCCAGATTGAAAGCAACACGCTTCTCCTCGGCGGCATCATCACCGCTTCTTTTCTTTCCGCCGTCATTGTATTTTTGATGAGCACGGTGAACAGCAGCAACACCCGCGGCATGGTGTTCTGGCTGATGGGGAATCTTTCTACTTCTTTTCAGAAAAGCATCTACTGGTTTCTCGCCGGCGGCTTTTTCATCGCGGCTGGCGTCATCTACTCCACCGCCAATGATTTGAATGTTCTTCTCGCAGGAGAAAAAGAAGCCACGCATCTCGGCGTGGACGTTCGACGCGTGCGCTTCGTGGTTTACATGGCCGCTTCTCTGCTCACCGGGCTCGCCGTTTCCGTCAGCGGCGCCGTCGGATATGTCGGCCTCATCGTTCCTCACGTGATGCGAATGGTTTTCGGCTCCGACCATCGCACGTTACTACCCACCGCGGCGCTCGGAGGCGCCATTGCCGTGGTGGTCGCCGACACCCTCGCGCGTATTGTTGTCGCTCCTAACGAGCTTCCTGTTGGCGCCGTAACTGCCGTTGTCGGCGCGCCACTTTTCATCTACCTCCTCCGCCGGAGGTTTGCATGAGCCCCAGCCGCGGTTCCGCCGCCCCCCGCACGCCCCCGGAATCGGCCCGTTTGGGCACCGAAATTCGTCTTGCCGTCGAGCAGGTCAGCTATGCTTACGCCTCCAACGCTTCGCAAGCTCCGCTTTTTACCCTCGAGGCTACCAGCTTCCAAGCGCGGCCCGGCGAAATCGTTGCTATTCTCGGTCCCAACGCCAGCGGCAAATCCACGCTTCTCCAATTGGTTGCCGGTATTCTTCCCCCGCTCTCCGGGCGCGTTCTTCTGAACGGACTTGCCGTCCACTCCCTCAGCCCGCGCACCCGCGCGCAACGCATCGCCATGGTCCAGCAGGAGAGCCGCTTGCTCTTTCCCGCGCGTGTCTGGCAATTCGTCCTTCAGGGACGGCACGCGCACGGCCGTTCACTCCGTTTTGAGTCCCGCGACGACATGCTCGCTGCGCAAAACGCCCTCATTCAAGTCGGCGCCGCCGAGCTCAGTGATCGCTGGATGGATCAGCTCTCCGGCGGAGAAAAGCAGCGGGTGGTTCTTGCCCGCGCCCTGGCGCAGCGGCCTCTGCTTTTGTTGCTTGACGAGCCCACGCTGCATCTCGACATCGCCGCGCAGGTGGGCCTCCTGGATGCCCTTCGCCGCCTCTCTGCGCACAACCGCTACACCGTAATTGTGGTCACGCATGAATTGAATCTCGCCGCGGAGTACGCCGATCAGATCCTCTTGATGCACGGCGGCCGTTGCTTGCGCGTCGGCCCTCCGGCCGCCATCTATCGGCGCGAGTTGCTCGAACACGTGTTCCGGGTTCCCCTGAAAGTGGAGATGCGGGGCCACGGGCGGCCCCGTGTGACGATTTTGTCCGACTCTTAATAACTTGCTGTTTTTCTCGTTCACCCAAACCCTGCGGCGCTGTTCCGCAGACTACATTCACCGCAGACTTCGTGCTCGGGAAGACGGTTCGTCGGCTCCGCTGTTTTTTCGGAGTCGCAACGAAAAATCCGTCGCCGCCGCGCGACTGTAAGGCGGAAGCGGCTCACGTTCCGCGACCCGGCAAGGGTCGCGCTTGAGGACGTAGAGTGCGCTTGAAAGTCAACCCGGTAGGGGTTCGACTTGCAAAGGCTCGCAGGCCACTGCGGCAAGACGCTCGTTGTCGCGACCCGGTGCGGGGCGCGATATGGGAACAACGTCGCGGGAAGGCTTTGAGTCATCCACACCGCCAAGCCAGGAGACCGGCGAAGTCCGCAGCCTGTGCGTTCTTTCCACGCTCAGGACAACCTTCAAACTCCCGCGCGTGAGGGAGTGGAGGACAACATGAAAACTGCCCTTCTTCGTTCTGCTTTTCTCTCTCTTGCAGTTCTCGGCCCCGGCATCTCCCTCGAAGCACAAAATGATCCCCCGCTCGCGCATCTGTCCGGCACCCTCACCGATTCGAACGGCGGTGGCATCACCGACGTTCAGGTGCAGGCGCGCCTGGAAGGTTCGTCGAATTCCGAAACTTGGTCGGCCAAGTCCTCCCCGGGAGGGGAATACTCGCTGGACTTGCCAGCCGGCCGCTACCGAGTGCGATTCACGCGCTCATCCTTTGCTTCGCGCGAGACGGTAATCGACCTTGCTCCCGGCGAATCCCATACCCTCAGTCTCAGCCTTGACCTTGCGCCTCTTTCTTCCAACGTGGTGGTCACCGCCTATACGCAGCCGACCGAGCTGGCTCACGTTCCCGCACCTGTCGACATCGTCGGCCCACAGGAAATCGAGCAGCGCCAGACAGTCTCGCTTGCCGACTTTCTGTCCACGCAGACGGGCATCAGCCTGGCGCGCACCGGCCCGATCGGTGGCCTGGCCACCATCTTTATCGATGGCGGCGACTCCGCCTTCACCAAAGTGCTTGTCGATGGAACTCCCGTCAATCTTCCCGGCGGCGACATGAATTTCTCCAACTTGACTCTCGACAACGTCGACAAAGTTGAAATCGTGCACGGCGCCGAAAGCGCCCTTTACGGTTCGGACGCCATGTCCGGAGTAATTCAAATCATCAGTCACCAGGGCTCCACGCGAATTCCTCAACTCCACCTCTTCGCCGAAAGCGGAGGCTTTTCGTCTGCTCGCGGCGGTGGCCAATTCAGCGGCCTTCTTGGCAAATTCGATTACTCGGCTGCAGGCTCCTACTTCCATACCGACGGCCAGGGCCTGAATGATGCCTTTCTCAACCGCGGCTTCGCCGGCAACTTCGGATACGGCTTCTCCGATTCGAACCAGCTTCGCCTAACCGTTCGCAGCGACGCCAGCTTCGCGGGAACCCCCGGCCAGACCCTGCTCGGCCCGTCTTTTAGCGATTCGACGGCGTACGACGATCTACGCCAGCTCTCCGGCAATCTAAGCTGGAACTTCAAAACGGGGTCCCATTGGGTCCATCGCATCTCCGGCATGGAAGCGCGGTTCCTCGATACCGCCGGTTTTCCGGATTTTAGCTTTTTTGAAACTGCTCAATTCAATCGCGCGGGATTCCTTGCGCAATCAAATTATTCCTTCTCGAGCGGCGCGATCACCGGGGGCTATCAATATGAAGTCGAGAACGCCGACCCCAATGACCTGAGCGGTCTCCACGCGCGCCGCAACAATCAGGCTGGGTTCCTCGATGCTCGCTGGCTTCCCGTTGCTCGCCTCACTCTCAGCGCGGGCGCGCGCGCCGAAGGCAATTCGAGCTTTGGCACGCGCGTGGTTCCCCGCCTCGGCGGGGTCTACGCTCTTCGCTCCTCCGGTGGCTTCTGGTCGGATACCCGCTTCACGGTTTCCTATGGCCAAGGAATTGAGGAGCCGACCATCTTCGAGTCCTTCAGCCAGGATCCCTGTAACCCGGGCAATCCCTCTCTGCGCCCCGAGCAAAGCCGTACGCTGAACGCTGGTCTCGATCAGTTTCTCGGTGACAAGCGCGTCCGTCTCTCCATCGGCTTTTTCGACAGCGAGTTTCACAACCTGATTAATCAACTCGTGGGCCCGCCCAATCCCATGTGTTTCGGCGGGAACGAAATGTTGTATTTCAACACCGATTTTGCCCGCGCTCGCGGCTTCAACTGGTCCGGTGAGGCGCACCTCCTTCGCTGGCTCACCGTCAAGGGCAACTATTCCTACGACGATTCGCGCGTCCTTCAGACCATCCCGAATGCTCCCGAAGTCGAGCAGCCCGGCAATCATTTGATTCGCCGGCCGGTAAATTCCGGCAATGCCTGGCTCAACGTCAACTTGCGGCGCGTGAATTTCAATCTGGCCGGCTACTTCACCGGGGTGCGCGCCGACAGCGACTTTGACGGCCTGGGCATCACCCGCAATCCGGGCTACGCGCGTTTTGACATGGCCACCAGCTACGATTTCAGAAGAGGCCTTCTCCTTTACGCCCGTGTCAGCAATCTCTTTGACAAGCAATATCAGGACGCCATCGGCTTTCCCGCCCTTGGCCGAGATTACCGCCTCGGCCTGAAATATCGCATCGGCGGCCGGAACTAAGCAGCCGTGTTCGTCCGCGAACCAATCTCTTTCTTGAGGGTGCGCCAGCGTCGCGAGCACCGCGGCGCGTGGGATCCAGACTCTCCCGTAAGACAGGGGCTCGGTCCTTTTCCTTAGGGTCGAATTTCGAGGGAACGTCTAACTGGAAATGCTGATGACACGCGAACCCATCCTCTTCTGCTGGAGCGGCGGCAAAGACAGCGCCATGGCGCTTCACGCTCTGCTCCAGCAACAACAATTCCGCACCACGGCTCTCTTGACCACCGTCACCGAGGGCTATGAACGCATCAGCATGCACGGCGTTCGCCGCGAACTCCTGCAGCTCCAGGCCGAATCCATCGGCCTGCCTCTGCACGAAGTACGCATCCCCCGGCGGTGCCTGAATGCCGTCTATGAAGCGCGCATGGAGCAAGCCTTGCGCAGTTTCTACGATCAGGGCGTTCGCAAAGTCGCCTTCGGCGACATCTTTCTCGAAGATCTGCGCGCCTATCGCGAAGAAAATCTTGCGCGCATCGGCATGACCCCTCTCTTTCCCCTCTGGAAGCGCGATACGCGTGAACTCATCCGCTTTTTTCACGCGCAGCGTTTCCGCGCCATGGCCATTTGCGTTGACCCCAAGGTTCTCCATCCCAGCTTCGCCGGCCGTGAACTCGACGAATCTTTTTTTCGCGATCTTCCGCCAGGTGCCGACCCTTGTGGAGAAAACGGCGAATTCCACACCTTTGTTTTTGACGGTCCCATCTTCCGCCGGCCGATCGTTCTTCGCACCGGTGAGGTCGCCCACCGAGATGGTTTTGTCTTTTGCGACCTCGTTCCGATAGAGCATTACAGTTCGAATTCAAACGTCACTCCGAACAAAGAACCGCTTCCTTTGCGGCCGGGGAGTCAGGGACCCGCTGGCCCACAAAAGTCCGCTCGCGAACCATCCAAGGAGAATTCCAAAAATGAATAAGGAAGACTCGCGTCACACTTTGTTGTATCGCCTGCTGTTGGCCCTGGCCATCATCGTCGTTGCGGCCGCGCTGCGCATCGCCCCGCATCCGTGGAATTTCACCCCGGTCGGCGCGATGGCGCTCTTTTCCGGGGCTGTCGTCCGTGACCCCCGGCTTGCCTTCGCGTTTCCGATACTGGCGCTTTTTTCCGGCGACCTGTTCGTCGGTTTTTACAAGCCCAGCGTCATGCTCATGGTCTACGCCAGCTTCCTACTCAGCGTCCTCATCGGCCGCTTGCTGCAAAACCGCCGCACCTTTCTGGGGATCGCCGGCGCCACGCTCCTGGGTTCCATTCAGTTTTTCCTGGTGACCAATTTCGCTGTCTGGTGGCTCCTGAATTCCTATGCGAAGACCGCCGCCGGTTTGGCCGCCTGTTACCTTACCGGTCTTCCCCTGTTCGGGAACACCCTTGCAGGTGACGCGATCTACGCTGCGCTGTTTTTCGGCGCCTTCGCGCTGGCCGAGCGGTTTGTCCCCATTTTCCGGGAGCCCGCTCACGCTCCCGTCCGGTGAACATCAATGCCTGAATCGTACCATCCGCGCGTTGGAGTCGGCGTTCTCCTAGCCGACAATCAGGGCCGTGTCCTCCTCACGCTCCGAAAGCTCCCTCCCGAAGCCGGCTGCTGGAGCATCGTCGGCGGCAAAGTGGACTTTCTCGAAACTCTCGAGCAGTGCGCCATCCGAGAGGCCCGCGAAGAAGTGGGGTTGGAAATCTCACTTCTTTCCCTGCTTTGCGTGACCGATCACTGCTTGCCTGGCGAAAACCAGCACTGGGTTTCCCCGGCTTATCTCGGGCAAATCCTGTCCGGAGAAGCAAGGAACTGTGAGCCCGCGAAAACTCGCGAAGTCCGCTGGTTCGGTCTCAGTCACTTGCCTCCAAATCTGACCATGACCGCCCGTAACGCTATCAACGCTTTTGCTCGCGGACTTTTCAGCCATTTTCAGCGCGCGATGTAGTGGCGGGGGCTTGCCCGCCCGGCGATGCTATAATGTGTGTTTCTTTATGCCCAAGTCCGTTCCAGAGGAAGCCTCCGTGTCGCCGGAAATCCTGGCGAAATATGAGCCCGTCATTGGCCTCGAAGTCCACGTCCAGCTCCTCACCAAAACCAAAATCTTTTGCGGCTGCTCGACGCGCTTCGGCGATCCGCCAAACACCAATGTCTGTCCTGTGTGTCTCGGCCTCCCCGGCACGCTTCCCGTGCTGAACAAGCGAGCCGTCGAAATGGCCATGCGCGCCTCGCTCGCCCTGAATTGCACCGTACAGGGGCGTTCGCGCTTCGCCCGTAAAAACTATTTCTATCCCGACCTTCCCAAGGGCTACCAAATCTCCCAATACGAACTCCCGCTCGCCACTGGCGGCTGGCTCGACATCGAAGTCGCCGGCGCAACCAAGCGCATCGGCATCACGCGTCTCCACCTCGAAGAAGACGCCGCGAAAAACCTTCACGAAGGCTTTTCCCAATCCGCAACCAAGGCCTATATCGACTACAACCGTTGCGGCACCCCGCTGGCCGAAATCGTTTCCGAGCCGGACATCCGCTCTTCCGAGCAAGCCTACGCCTATCTCACCGCGCTCCGCCAGATCATGCTCTACACCGGCGTCAGCGACGGCAACATGGAGGAGGGCTCGCTCCGCTGCGACGCTAATGTCAGCGTGCGTCTGCGTGGCTGCGACAAATTCGGCACCAAAGTCGAAGTGAAGAATCTGAACTCCTTCCGCTTCCTGCAAAAAGCGCTCGAATATGAAATCGAGCGCCACATCGGTCTGCTTGAATCCGGCGGCCGCCTCACCCAGGAGACGCGGCTTTGGCATCAGGCCGAAGGCCGCACCGTGGGAATGCGTTCAAAGGAAAAAGCCCACGACTATCGCTATTTTCCCGAGCCCGATCTTCTCCCCGTGCACGTCAGCCCGGACTGGCTCGACGAGGTTCGTCGCGAGCTCCCCGAACTTCCCGAAGCCAAGCGCACCCGCTTCGTCGCCGCCTACGGCATCACGCGCTACGACGCCGGAGTTCTCACGGCAACCAAAGCCCTCGCCGACTATTTCGAGGCGGTAGTGAAAGCGGGCGCTGTTGGAAAAGCCGCGGCCAACTGGATGCAAACCGAACTTCTTCGCCGCTTGAACGATTCCGGCAAGGAAATTGACTCCAGCCCGGTCAGTGCGAAATCCCTGGCCGAGCTCGTCGGACTCGTGGAATCTGGAAAAATCACCGCCTCGGTCGGCAAGAAAGTTTTCGCCACGATGTTCGAATCCGGCCGCTCCGCCGCCGACATTGTAGCCGCTGGAGGCCTCGGCACCCAAGTCAGTGATTCTGCCATCGAAGCAGCCGCCCGCGAAGTCATCTCTAAGAATCCAGATAACCTGGCCAAATACAAATCCGGCAACGAGGGCGTCTTTAAGTTTTTTGTCGGCCAGGTGATGCGCGCCACGCGCGGCCAGGCCAACCCGCAGTCGGTCAACGACATCGTCCGCAAACTCCTGTCCTGATTCTGTGGGAACGCCGTATGGCACGGGCGTAGGTGAAGGGCGGGTCGACACCGCCTTTCCGCTCCGTCAAAGCGTGGCTTTGCAGCCCAATTTGCCTGCCCTGTTAGAATGGCCCCGAGGGATCCATGCTCAAGCCCGGCGACAAAGCCCCCGCGTTCCGCCTCTCATCCGACGAAAACAAAACCGTCTCGCTCAAAGACTTCCGCGGGAAGCGCGTCCTGCTGTTCTTCTTCCCCAAAACCAACACTTCCGGTTGAATCGTCGAAGCGTCCGAGTTTCGCGACGCAAAGAGGAAGTTCGACAGGCTCAAAGTGGCCATCCTGGGCATGAGCGCCGACTCCGTCAAAGCACAAGCCTTGTTCAAGGCCAAATATGGATTCAATTTCCCTTTGCTTAGCGATCCCGGCCACAAGACCATCGAAGCTTACGGTGCGTGGCAGCAAAGGCAGTTCATGGGACGCAAATTCATGGGCATCGTGCGAAGCTCTTTCCTGATCGGCAAAACCGGCAAAATTGCGGCGGTCTGGCCGGTCGTCAGAGCCAAAGGCCACGCCGCCGAAGTCCTGACGCACCTCGCCGGCTCCTAACGCCGTCGCAATGAGCGGGACAAGGCGCCTGCGCCAGGCTGAAACCGATGAGGCTCACCCCTCCTCTCGAGCCACCCCGTCTCTCGGACAGGTGCTTTTTTTGGAATCCCTGTCCTTGCAGCATATTTCACGGGGTCCTTTTCCCCCTCAAAATTGATTGCAAGGCTCGGCCTGTCGCGAGCCGACGGAGGCGCGATGTCTCGCACACGCTGGTTTACTTTACTCACAGCCTGTTATCTTCTGGCTTCGGCTGCCTGGGCGGACGACTTGGGGTACGTCGACTGCGCGAGCCATCCCGAGAGCGCGCAATTGTTCGGCAAAGCCCGGCAAACGCCCGACGCTCTTGGCAGCGTTTCGTGCGGGGAGCGCTTCACGATTTTGGTCTATGGCTTTGTCTTCTCGCGCGTGCAAACCAAGGACGGCAAGGTCGGCTATATCTACTCGAACCTAATCACCTTGGATGGTGGCGGCGCCAGCGCTTTACAGGCCGCTGCACGAGTGCCTGCCGGCCCAGGGCCCGCGGCTGCTGCCAATCCTCCAACAGCAACTTCAGCGGCTACAGGAGCCAACGCTTCCGCGAAGACGGACGCTCCTCCCGCGACCGCGCACGTACCGGAGAAGCCCGCCGCCCAAGTTGGGGCGCTGTTCCCAACGCCGCCCATGCCGGCGGTGACCCCGTCCGACACGGCGTCAGCGCCTGGGCCTTCTTCAGCCGCAAACCTTCAACCACCCCCTGCGGACTCACAGCCTGCCTCTAGTGCGCCAGCACCTTCGCCTTCTCCTAGGGGAGCTTTTCCTGCCCCCCAGCCGGCAGCTACGGCACCTCCACCGCCGTCCTCGCCTGCGCAAGCGGATTCGCAAGCTCAAGGGGCTGCCACTCGTCCTGCTCCGGCCCAGCCCGCCCCAAATTCGCCGTCAACACCGCCGCAAGAATCCAGCCCGGCGCAATCTGGGCCTGTGTTTCCCAACCCGCCGCAACCAGCGCCGCCTACACCTCCTTTGGGCGCCCTAGACGCCGGTCCCACTCCAGGACCCGCTTCCGTTGCCGATTCAGCTCCCGCATCGGCGGCTGGAGAGCCGGCTCCGCCTCCAGCAGCTTCACAGCCTGAAGCGACGCAATCTGCCCCCGATCCGGTGCGCAGTGCCCGTACGCGTTCGAGCTGGGAGAGGCCCCTGCCGGGCATTCATCAGAGCTTCCTGGTGGAACTCTATTCCGGCTATGCCTTTGACCGCGTAAGCAGCGGCGGAACGTCCAGTAACCTGAGCGGCGGCATGGGCTCCGTTGGCTACAACCTGAAGCCGTGGCTCCAGATCGTCGCCGACACCAGCTACAATCTCGTCAGCTCCGGCGGCGTTAAGAATGCCTTGTACGGCAACCATTTCGGCGGGCGCTACTTCTACCGCTGGAACCGCTGGGGCGTGACGCCGTTTGCGGAAGGGTTGGTGGGCGGATCGCGCTTCGACATCACCGTCAGCGGCGCCGGCGGTTACAAAACTTCAGATCACTGCCTTTCCTATAAGGCCGGGGGCGGAATCGATATCCGCGTCAAAAAACACTGGGAGATCCGCGTGATCGGCGTCGACTACTACCGCACCTCCTTCGGCGGCACGACCCAGAACAATTACTGGGCTTCCGCCGGGGTAGTGCTGCGCCTGTTCGGAAGCGGCGCCTCCGAATAACCAGCCGAAACCACACGGTTTTGCAAGCTTGAAGGCTTAAAGGCTCAAAGGTCCTGGCGGAGCACCGGGGAGATATGAATTCGCATTTTCGGTTCGGGTTTCCGGGGTCAACGGTCAATTCTGCGCGCGGAAGCCCGCCGGTCTCGACGGTCTGGCAATCGGGAGGCCATTCTTTGCATAGCATCTGATAGCCATGCGTAGGGGAAGAAAATTCGCATCCCCTCGATTCTTGGCATCGGCCGTCTTCGGCTCTTTGCCATGTTCCGTATGTGGCAGGCAAAATCACCTGAAAAGCGCAAACCCACGGCCTGGCTCGCACACCTAACCGCTGAGTTGTCGGCTGGACGATGCGCTGGTGGCGCCGCTCGCCGTCACATGGGCCCTTCATTGTCAGCGCCTCATGCCCTACTGAGCCGTAAAGGCAAAGGCGCCGGGCGAAAGCGCGGCGTTAAAGAAGGGCAAGGAACATCCCGGGCCTACAGGGAACAAGGCGATCAGTCGGCCCAGCGCAGGAGGACACCGCCGGTGGTGTAGCCGGCGCCCACAGTGACGATCAGCACCAGGTCGCCCTTTCGCAGGCGGCCTTGCGTCACGGCGTCGCGCAGGCCCAGCGGGATGGTGGCGGCGGTGGTATTGCCGTATTTGTCGATGTTGACCATCACTTTGGAATCTTCCACGCCGAGGCGCTCCTGGGTCGCGCGGATGATGCGCAAATTGGCCTGGTGCGGCACGAGCAGCGCCAGGTCTTCTTTGGTGAATCCGTTGCGCTCGAGCAAGTGCGCGGACAGGTCGGCCATGCGCCGCACCGCGTACTTGAAGACCTGCGAGCCTTCCTGGTGCACGTAGTGCATGTGTTTCTCAACGGTTTCTTTGGTCGAGGGATGCAAGGAGCCACCGCCGGGCATATACAGGAATTCGCCGCCCGAGCCGTCCACGTCGTGCTCGAAATCGAGGATGCCTTCGTTCGGTCCGGCGGTAGGCTCGAGCAGCACGGCGCCCGCACCGTCGCCAAACAAAACGCAGGTGGCGCGGTCCTGGTAATCGAGGATGGTGGTCATGGTGTCGCTGCCGATGACCATCGCTTTCTTGTGCGTGCCCGCGCCGACAAATTGCGCGCCAACCGTGAGCGCGTAGGAAAAACCCGAGCACGCAGCGGAGAGGTCGAAGCCCCAGGCGCGCTTCGCGCCGATGCGGCATTGCACCAGGCAAGCAGTCGCCGGGAAAAACATATCCGGCGTGACGCTCGCGACGATGATGAGGTCAATGTCGCGGGGATCCGTTCTGGTTTGCTCGAGCAGCGCCTTTGCGGCTTCGGTGGCCAGATGCGAACTGGCCATGCCCTTTTCCACGACGTGGCGTTCGCGGATGCCCGTGCGTGTGCGAATCCACTCGTCGTTGGTGTCGACGATTTTCTCGAAATCCGCGTTGGTCATTACTTTTGGCGGGACGTAGCCGCTGACGCCGGTAATCTTTGCCGCGATGCGGTGGGACATATCTCTCCTTGGAATAACGGGGACCCGGGGACAGGAAGAAATTGGATTTTATGCGATAGCGCGTCGCGGACACAAGGCGAGAAGGAGTTTTAAGACCTAAGTTGCAAGTCTGAAGTGCATGCAGGTTTTGCAGGTGACCCGCGGGCTCCCCAAGGACCCGGATCCGGCGCCATCGTTCGATGAGGCAGTTACCCCGAAATTGCGGCTTTCGCCGTCGGGCAAACCGCGTCCGGCGCCGTACTCACAGGGTCTCGAAGCGAGGAGTGCTCGAAAACGAAAGTGTCGCCGCGTGCGCAACAGGAGATGTGCGTTGCTGCGCGGGGACCCGCCCGCCCGTCAAAAGCGCGAACCACTCCCCGAGTAAGGCATCCCACATCACGGGACCCACCGGTTCAGCGGCAGGCATATCTGCTGCCGCCGCTCGGCACCACAGCAAAGGGCAGGAGCGTTGTCGTAGAGGGCGGGACCGCCCTGCTCAGATACCCGGGGCCAAAATCTCGTAGCGCCAGGAAAGCGCGGCTGTTTTCCTGAGCATTGCGGCCACCGAGCAGTATTTGTCTTCGCTGAGCTGGATGGCGTGCCGGACGGCGGCATCATCGAGCTGGCCGCGCAGACGGTAGAGAATTTCGAGCTTGATCCAGACAGTGGGCGGTTGCTTGGCGCGCTCGCCCGAACAGATGATTTCGAGCGAGTCCAGCTTTTGGCGCTTCTTTTCCAGAATGGTCACGACATCGGTGGCGGTGCACGCACCGAGGGCCATGAGCACGAGTTCCATCGGGCCGGCCGCTTTGTTGGACTCGCGGTCGGAATCGAAGGTTATGGCGTGGCCGGAGGGGCTGGTGGCCACGAATGTTTGTTCGCCAATCCACTTCACGGTTGCAGTTTGCATGCAGCCTCCTTTCGCCAAGGATAGCAGGCGCACGGGGCGGAACCAGAGGCCGGCTGGCCTGGGCAGGGCGGGTTGCCGCGGACGGGAATCCCCATCGTGGGCTTTTTTGACTTACACTGCGGGACTGAGATCTGACCCACGATGGGGGAGGAAAACGACCAATGCACCTTCAAACTTCTTTGCGGAGCCGGCGGGTTCTCACGATGGCGTTCCTGGCTGCGATGCTCAGCGCGTCGACCTTGGGCGTAAGAGCCCAGCAAGGCGCAGGCAGCCAAGCGAAAGATCAACCTTATGCGATCGAGTATTACTACAAGGCGAAATGGGGCCACGCGGAAGAGTTTCTGGCGCTTTTCAAAAAGAACCATTATCCGGTGCTGAAGAAAGAGATGGAACTCGGACGCATGCTGAAAGTGAGTATGGTGACGCCGCGATTTCACATGACCGAAGACAGCCGCTGGGATTATCGCGTGACGATCGTTTTCAAGAATGCGGCCATCGCCAACGACAATTTCGACAGCGCCGGCATCATCAAACAGCTCTATCCGGACCAGGAAACGTACAAGAAGGAGGAGCAACGGCGCTTCGAGATTCTCGATGCGCACTGGGATTTGCCGATCAAGGATGTGGATCTTGACGGGAAATGAGGTCGAACGAACTCGTGGCGGTCAGGAGGCCCGCGGGGAGGCGGAAGCGGCGGCAACTTCGATGATGGGGTTGGGCAAAGTGCGCATGGTGCGCACAAAGACTTCGACGATTGATCCGTCGAATTGCGCGTTGCCGCAGCGCTCCAGTTCGGCGAGGGCGTCGGGGGCGCTGCGTGCTTTCTTGTAAGTGCGGTCGCTCGTGATGGTGTCGTAGGCATCGGCAATGGCGATGATGCGCGCACCGAGAGGAATGTGGTCGCCGGCGAGCGCGTGCGGATAACCCGACCCGTCGTAAAACTCGTGGTGATGCAGGACCATTTCGCGAATGCGAGCGAGCGGCGTGAGCGGGTCCAAAATCTTCGCGCCAAAGCTGACGTGTGACTTCATGGTCTCCCACTCTTCCGGATTAAGTGGGCCGTTTTTGTTGAGAATATTCTCCGGGATTCCCACTTTACCGATGTCGTGCAGCACCGCGCCGAGGCGAATTTCTTCGACTTCGGCCTCGCTCATCCCGAGAGACTCCGCGATGAGAGCGGCATAGGCGGCCACCTTCTGGGAATGGCCTTGCGTGTAGTGATCCTTGGCATCAATCGCGTAGGCCAGCGAAGTGACCGTGTCCAGCACGGCTTGCGGAAGCGCGTGCCGGCCCTCCTGCAATACCAGCGCTTTGCCGTTATCGGGCTCCGTGGCGCTGAGCGATTCCGTGAACTGCCGCAAGCGCTGGTAAATTTCCTCGAACGCCTCGGGACCCGTGGAGAAAAGGCGCTTGAGAGTGACGCCTAAGTAGGCTTCGAGGACGTCGCGCTTCCACTTTTTGGCTTCGTTGGGATCAAAGTGATCGGCAGTGGAGACGGCGTTGCCCCCCTGATGCTTGGAAAGGTACATCGAAGCGTCGGCGACTTGGATGAGCTCTTGCGGCGAGGAGCCGTGCAATGGATAGCAGGCGATCCCGAAGCTCGCACTGATGTTTTTCTCGCGCAGCAGCGGATCGGCGGAAACCCAGCCTCGCAGCTTGCTGGCGAGCTGGCGGGCGTGCTCCATGGTGGTCTCCGGCATCAGGATGACAAATTCGTCGCCGCCATAGCGGGCGACGACGTCGGAGCGGCGGCAGTTGGTCTCCAGAATCTGACCTACGCGCTGGAGAACGAGGTCGCCCTCGAGATGGCCGTAAAAGTCATTGACGAATTTGAAGCGGTCCAAATCCATGAGCACCAGCGCGAAGGAACGGCCCGCACGCGTGGAACGCTTCCATTCCGAGGAGAGCGCTTCCATGAAGAAGCGGTGGGTTTTGACGCCAGTGAGGCCGTCGGTGATGGCCTGCTCCTGCGCTTTCTGAAAGGAAAGCGCGTTGTGCAGCGCGCCGGCGATGAGGTCGGCAAGCGTGCGGAGCAGCAGGATTTCCTCCTCAGAAAAGTCCACCGGCGTGGCGGATTCGATGTACAGAATGCCGTGGAGCTGTTCGGCGTAGAAAACCGGGAGAGCGATGGCTGCTAGCGAATCCGGCAAGAGCGGCTTCAAGGCGCCGTCGGTCGAAGAGCCGGCACGGAACACGGCCATGTGGCCGTTGCGCGCAACGTGGCCGACGAGGCCGGTGCCGAGCGGGATGCGCTGGCTGAGCGAGCCACGGCGCGTGCCTCCTTCCGCCTGGATGACGATTTCGCGCGTGGCGTAGTCCAGCGAGCCGATCCCGATGTGGTCGTAAGTAAGGCCGGCCTCCAACTGCTCGGTGATTTTGGCAAGCATCTCGTCGGGATTGAGCGTGGCGATGGCGTTACGCGAAATGGTATTGAGCAGGGACAAATGTCGCGCCTTGGTGCGCTCTTCGTGGAACAGACGCGCGTTTTCGATGGCGATGCTGGCTTCGCTGGCAAGCACGCGGAGCAGCTCGAGGTGCCCTTCGTCGAAGGCCCGCTCGTGGTCGGAGAACACCGCCATGGCGCCGATGGCATGGTCGTAGGCCACCAGGGGAACGCCGCAGAAGCAGCCGCCGGTGCGAATCGGTTCGACCCCGAGTTTTTTCACCTCATCGACGTAGTTCTCCCTGATCAGCACAGGTTGCCGCGTTCGAATGAGATACTCGGTAAGATGGTTTCCGGCGGGGCGCGTGCGCCGGGGCACGCGGCTTCCGGCAATGATTTCCAGATCAAAACGAAGTTCGTCGCGGAAAGAATCCAACTCGGCGATGTAGAAGTTTTCCACGTCGAAGAGCCGGCGCAGTTCTTCCCAGACTTTCTTGGTGAGCTGCTCCTTTTGCAGGGTGGAGCTGAGAACGCGGCCGATTTCATTGAGGACGTGAAGCTCTTCGGAGCGGCGCGAAGTCTGTTGGATCAAATAGCTGTTCTCGACGGCCATGCCAATCTGATGGCCCAGGGCGAGCAGCAGCCGCAGCTCGGCGGAAGTAAAGCGGCGGTTGTCCGGAGTGCCCAGAAGCAGAACGCCAAAAGCCTGTTCTTTGGCTTGCAGGCTGATGGCCACGACGCTGCGCAGTCCTTGCTCCAGGGCCAGTTCGCGGAAGCGGCGAATGGATTTTTCCCTGTCTAGGGCAGAGAGCGAATCGTCGCGCAGGTCGCGGAATCCCAGCAAGCCTCCAAGGCGGGCCACCAGGCTGACAAGGTAATCGTCCAAGCTTTCATTCTGGGCCGCGCGACAAAACTCATCGGACAATCCAACCGCTACGACGGAGGTCGCGCCCTGCGGGTCGCCATGGTGAAGAAAAAGCGCCCCCGCGGGAAGGCGCACCACGCCCAGGACGCGGTCCAAGGCCTGCGAAAGCATTCGTTGGATTTCGCCGCCCACAAAACTCGAAGTGGCAAGGTTGAGGTTGGAGAGCGCCAGCATATTGCGCTCGATGCGCCGCTTCTCTTCTTCGTACAGCGCCATAACCATGAGCATGGCGACAAAGGCGCATGGAGCCGTGGCGACAACGTTCAAGTTGGAGCCCTGAAGTTCGGGAGTGCCCTTCAGATAATGAAGCGCCAGCCAAAGAACTCCCCAAGAACCAAACGAAAGACCGAGAAGGCGGTCGGCCAGGGTTTCCTGGCGGCGGCTTTCCCGCCAGAAAAGGGCGGCCACCGCCACGTACAGGAGCGAGTCCGGAATGATGGCAGAAACCGAGAGCATGTTTGCGGCGTTGGCCCCAGCCCAAAGTCCCAGAACCGCGGCAGCCACGAGGGCGCGCCATTTCCAGATCTGCTGCTGCGCATACATCTGCGCACCGAGAAAAAAGAGCAACCCAGAAAGTCCGAAGAGCCAGTGAGTCAGCGCGCCTTCGAGGGGACTGGATACGGCGGACTGCGTGATCGCGGGAGAGATGTAATGAACTCCAAAAACGAGCCAGGCCGCAGTCCAGAGAAGAAGGTAGTTCTGGCGTTTGATGCTGTAGATATACGCAAAGAAGCCCGCCACAAGAAACGTGGCGATCAGCAGCGCCAGGGAAGTAAAACTCTGGTGTATCAAGGCTACGGTCAGTTCTCCGTCCGCTCTAGGGACGGCCGCGCGCTCGTTGCCAAGGCGCAGAATTCCTTCGTAATGTGACCTGCGGGCCGGCTCCAAACAGTCACACAAAGAGACAATCGCACGGCGACGCACAAAGCCGCGCCCAGACACAAAACAAAGTATAGAGATTATGGATTACGTAATTTTGAAGAAGCAAGCGTACCTGGGTACCGGTTGCGAAAAAGGCACAGGCCGGGGTATGACCGTACTATATGAAGGACGTAGCAGAAAATGTATGTCGAAGAGCCGGCGGCCAACCGTCTCCCGCGACGCGTGCCCGTCACTTATGGGGTTCGACGATCTGCACATGGTGGTGGTCCAGCAAATCCCCGGTGGCGTGATCGACTTGGGCCACTGCCACTTGGAAATTAACTTGCGATTGGATGAGATTCAGTTGCGCCTGAGCCAGCTGCGTCTGCGCGTCCAAAACGAAAAACACCGGCTCGGCACCCAGCTCGTACTTGCGTTGGTCGGCGCGGAGTGTGTCAGCCGCAAGGCTCTCAGCCACCTTTGCCGCCTCCATGGAGAGTTTGGCTTGCTCGAGAGCGTGAACGGCGTTGGTTACTTCCAGCGTGATGTTTTGATTGGTTCGGCGCTCCTGATATTGGTCGCGGCGGCGTCCGACCAAGGCGTCGGCAAGATTGGCTTGGGCGGAGTGCCTCCTGACCGGGAGAGTAAGGGAAAGGGAAGCACCATAAGTCGGATAGATAAACTGGAAGCTCTGACTGAGGGCGCCACCTAATCCAATGTCAACGCCCGCCGCCGAGCTGTTAAGGCCATTTCCCAAGTAGAACCCTTGAAGTTCGAGGTCCGGTTTCAAGTTGTTCTGCTGCAGGCGAATGGCGAGCTCATCGCTGGCAAGCTGTTGCCTGGCAACCTCGAACTCGGGGCGGTTGGCCAGCGCGCGCGCAAGAGCGGTCGCGATGTCCATGCTGGGCAGCTCACCGGTGGGCGCAGGCTGGTCCGTCAGATCCAAATCCAAAGCGCGAATCGCAGGATCGAGATCCGCGCCGATGTCCTGACGGAAAACATCCGCGGTTTGTTTCAGCGCGTACTCCGCCTGAATGACCCCGACGCGGCGCGAAGCCACCTGCGATTCCGAGCGATAAATATCCAGAGGAGGCAGAGCGCCCAGGCTCAGGGCCTTCTTGTCACGCTCATAACTTTTCTGCGCCTCATCCAGCGACTTTCGCTGCACCTCGAGATTTTCCCGCGCCAGGATCACGCTCCAATAATCTCGCACGACCTGGAGAATGGTGTTGTCGACTTCGGCGGTGAAGTTGGCGCGCGCTTGCTTGAGGTTGTTCTGGGCGATCAAAATGGGCGCGCGATTGGGAAAGAGTCCAAAGTTGCGAAGCAAAGGCTGGGTAAGGGTGAACTGTATGTTTGTTGTGAGCGACGGGTTCACGATATTAAAGGAACTGTTTGTCGAAAACTTGTCGGCGTTAAAATTGGTTTGGAAAGCCGTACCTGTCGGGAAGAGCTGCTGATAGCCGATGAGGGTTGCCTGCGACAGGTTGCTTACCAGCGGAGCGCCCTGCAGTGTCGAGGTCGGCAAAGATTCCGTTCTGATATCGGTAAAGCTCGAAGTGGCCACCGGATCGAACGGCGAATGCGAGCGCTCGAGATTGTTCACCGCAAAATCGATCTGAGAACGATTGACGCGAATGTCCGTATTGTTGGCAAGAGCCAGACGGACGCTGTCGTCGACCGAGAGCACGAGCTTGCCGTTCGCAACGTGGTCCGCAAGCCCCTCCGGCGGCGGCAGTTGCGGCGCGGGGTGCTGCCAGGCGCCGAAGCCGAGCGTGGTCTTGAGCGGCGAACGGGATTGCGCGCGCAAAGGAGCAACTTCGAGCAAAGCAAGAAATGCCGCTATGACAAAAATGGATAGCCGACGCAACGGAGCACCCCCAGAAAGAGCTTGGTTCGAGCGAAAAATTCTATTCGTAACGAATTGCTTCCACGGGATCGAGCCGCGCCGCTTTCATGGCTGGGTACGTGCCGAAAATCAGGCCCACCGAGATGGAAACCAGGAAAGCCAGAAGGATGGAGGCGATGGTTACGATGGTGGACCATCCGGCAAACCAAGCGATCATTTTGGACAGGGCAAAGCCCGTCACCACTCCCAAAAAGCCGCCGGCAAAGGAAATCAGCACCGCCTCGATCACGAACTGGCGAATGATGTCCGAACGCCTGGCGCCCATCGCTCTTCGCACGCCGATCTCGCGGGTGCGCTCGAGAATGGCCGCCAGCATGATGTTCATGATGCCAATCCCGCCAACCAGCAGGGAAATGGCGGCGATGGCCACCATGACGGTGTTGAAGAGCTGCTCGGTCCGTTTTTGCTGGGCCAGTAGCTCGGCGGGCACAATCACGCTGAAATCGCCTGCGTTGTGGTGCGAGGAGTTGAGGATGCCACGCACCACCTCGGCGTCGCTCGTGCTGGTGTCGGCCGAAGCGAGATGCAAGTACATGCCGTCGATTTCGTCCTTCAACCAGCTCTGCGAGTCTTCCAGGCGATAGCGGACCGAATTCAGGGGCGCGTAGATCAGATTATTCATGTCTTCGGTGCGCACTCCGGAGACTTCGCTTTGCGGAGACATTTGCGGCGCTACGATGCCGATGACGTGGCACCACTGGTCGTTCAACTTGATGTATTCGCCGACGGCCGGGGTGGCGCCGAACAAGCTGTCCTTGGCGGCGGCCCCCAGGACGCAGATTGGCGCGGCCGCCGCATTGTCGGATTCATCGAAAAAGCGGCCTTCCGTGACGTGAAGATGAGCGATTTCCAGGTAACTGGGCTCGACGCCAAAGACCACGGGCGTGTCCTGCTGCGGCTTAGGCAGAAATTTGCTTGGAGCAAAACGTTTGCGCGGCGTCCCGCTCTGAATGTCGCCCACATTCTGGCGAATGATTTGATAGTCGGTCAGCGTAAGTCCCGGCGAATCTTTCCTTACTTTCTGCAGCTCCTGGTCGTTGTGAGCTTCCTTGGCCTCGACGATGACGTTGCGGACGCCCAGCTGTTCGATGAACGCCATCACCTTCTGCTGGGCTCCAGCCCCAATGGAGAGCATGGCCACGACGGCGGCAACTCCAAAAATCATGCCGAGCATGGTGAGCAGCGACCGCAGCTTGTGGCTGGCGAGGTTCTCTAAACCGAGCGCCAGATCCGGCAGCCATTGCGCGAGAGATCTCGGTTCGGCCAGCGAGCGAGTGTTCATCTTTGAGGAAACCGCCTCATTTCACGCTCGGACCCGAGGCCGGCTCGGCGTTGCTGGCTTTGGCCTTTTCCAATGCGCGGGCTTCCGGATTGACCAGCGCCACGACCGTACCCGGCCGAATGCCTTCGACAACAGCGCGACCTTCGCTCAGCGCGCGGATCTTGACTTGTTGCGCGTCGAAACTGCCGTGCTGCTTGCAGTAGACGATTTTCTTGCCCTCGCGCTCAAAGACGGCTTCGCTGGGGATGGAGACCGCGTGGGAGAGCTGATCGCCGCGGATGCTGAGCCGAGCCGCAAAACCGGGGCGGAGGCGGGGATCGGGCTTGTCGAGGAGAACGGTGACGTCGAACTTGTGCTGGCTGTTGTCGTCCCAGAATTCATGGGACGTCGCGCCCCCGACGGTTTCCACTTTGCCCGTAAAATGCTCGCTTGGCAGGGCGTAGACCTGGATGTCCACTGGCTGACCGGGTTTGAGGTTTGTGTGATCGCTCTCTCCGACCTGTGCGTAGAGCTCGAGATGCGACACGTCAATCACTTCCGCGATGGAGCTGCCGGGATTGACTTGATCACCCACGTGATAGTCGGGAAGCGTCATGCCATCAAAGAACCATCCCCCAGTCGCATCGCGGTTGCCGTGAATGACTACCAGGCCATCGATCGGCGCAATGATCCTCATTTTCTTGATGTTCTCTTCTGCCTGGTCCATGGCCAGGCGGGCTTTGTGGCGTTTCTCCTCGCTGATCTCGAGCGCCGCTTTGTTCGAAGCGCTGTGGGAATGGATGTCCTGTTCCAGCTGCGCCAGGGCGCGCTTGGCCTCGTCCAGGGCAAGAATGTTTTTCTGCCCATCGATTTTGCTCACCAGCTCATTCTTGCTGACTTCTAGCTCCGCTTGGCGCACCGCGTACTTCGCCTTCAACAGCGCGGTCTGGTCCTCTGCGGTTTGTACCGCGGCATCCGCCTTGGCTTTGGCGATTTCCTGCTCGGCCTGCAAAAGGTCGCTGCGGTTCTGCGCCAGATTGTATTCCTGTTGGCTGGGATCAAATTCGAGCACGACCTCGTCTTTGTGAACCTGTGCTCCGAAGCGTGCCAATTTGACGATTTGCAGAGTTCCCCCAGCGATGGGCGGAGCGGCAATCACGCGCGATTCCTTGCTACGCAAAGCGCCGGTAGTGAGAATTTTCAATTGCAGATCTGCCTGTTTCACGGTGGCCGTGGGAATATCCAGTTCGCCCGCCAAAGCGCTGGCTTGTCGGCAGGCAACGCTGGAGCCCCCGAGAATCAGGAGCCATAATAGTGCGCCGGCTTGGGTTAGGCTGCCTTTCATGCCGTTTTCCTAGTGCGTTAGCATCGGATCCTTTAGAGCCACGCGCTCCCCGGGTTCTAGTCCTTTTGCCAGCAAGACTTCCTCGGTGTTCCGCCGCGAAACTTCGACGGGCGTTTCCTCAAATTTCGATCCTCGCTGCAGGTACACGACGGACCGGCCGGCTTTGCGAAACAGCGCGGCGGACGGAATAACGATTCCGTCGGGAATCTTGGCCACGGCAACGCGGACGGTCGCGCCCATCCCCGGAGTGAGGCGGGAGTCGCTGTCGGAAAGCGCGACATCCACCGAGAAATTCCGCGGAATGGGCCAACCTGCGGTGAAATCCAGGCTGGCCGTGGGGCTGATGGCCTCGAGGTGACCCGCTAAGCTGCGGTCTGGGACGGCATCTACGTGCACCTCGGTGGTCTGGCCGACTTTTAATTGCCCGCGCTCCGCCTCTTCCACGCGCGCGGATATTTTCAGGGAGCTGGGATCGGGCAATTCTGCGATGGCCGCGCCGGGCCAGGCGCGGTCCCCAGCTTTGAAGGGCGTTTGGCCGCCCTGTGGCTGCCAGTGGTTTTGGAGCGCGACGACTCCTTCCAGCGGAGCACGCAGGCTGAGGGAGGCGACGCTGGTTTCGTCCTGCCGCACCTGAAACTCCGCCTGGCTCAGTTTTTCTTTTTTGCTCTCTAAATCCGCCGCCGCGGAAGCACGGTCCGCTTTGAGTTTGGCTTCGGCCGACTTTTGGGTCTCTTCCGCATCCACGACTTTTAGCTTTGCCTCCTCGCCGTCAATCGCCGACAGGATTTCCTGCTTGCTTGCATCCATGCGCGCTTTTTCGGCGTCATATTTCGCCTTCATAACGTCGGTGACGTCCTGCTCTTCTTTCAGGCGTGCCGCGGCTTGCGATTGGTTGATTTCCGCCTCCGCGGACTTGACGCTCGATTGATCCTGCGCAAGTTTCTGTTTCATCGTGGTGGCGTCAAATTGAACCAGCAAATCGCCCTTCCTGACCTTCGCGGAGTTGGCTACCAGGCTGACAATCTGCAAATCGCCTGCACTGTACGGCGCGGTGATAATTTTCGAGTGGAGGGCCGTGACCTCGCCCTTGATTTCCAGCGTGTCCACGAAATCTTTGCGCTGCACTGCGGCGGTCGTAATGGCGACGGCCGAGCTCGCCATCCGAAACGCGCCAAAGCCGAGACCGCCAAGCAACGCGACGGCAGCACCGGCGACAGCCTTGTGACGCGGTTTCCATGACAGGATCGCACGAATCATGACCGCCCCTCCGATTCGCGTTCTGATGGCGCGGTCCGGCGGATGATGTCGCCCGGTTCGAGGCCGGAAAGGACCACGATGTCCGTATCATTGTAGGGACCGATTTTCACCGAGCGTTTCCGAAAGGACCCTCCCTCTTCTACCCACACAAACGCATTCCCGGAATCGAGTTCCACACTCTGACGCGGAACCACCAAAGCGTCTTCTTCCGATCCGAGATCGAGGTCTAAAGCCGCGGTAAGGTCCGGCAAGAGCCTCGGGTCGGTGCCTCGGACGGAAAAGCGCGCCGCGAATACGCGAATCGTTTCGCTGAACTGGCCGTTGTGGCCGAGCGGTGAAATGTCTTCCAGTGTCGCACCCAGCTCAATTCCCGGGTACGCGTCCAAACGCATCTTCGCGTGCATGCCGGGGCGGACCTTTAACAGGTCCACTTGATTGAGTTCCACTCGCACTTCCATCTGCGAGGGGTCCACGACGGCCAAAAACGGCAAGCCCGGGCGGACCTGGTCTCCCTGCTGAACGGTGCCCATCCGTCCGCCAAGCCAGATGGTGTTGTAGACCACCATGCCCGTCATTGGAGAGTGCACGACCATTTTGGAAGCGTTGCTTTGCGCATAGCGCATGGCTTCCATCGCGCGGTCCCGCTGAATCTCGAGAATGCGGATGCCGGCTTTTGCGGCGGCGCGCTTCAACTGGTAAGTCTCTTTCAGCTGCTTCAAAGTGGCGTGCGCTTCGTCGGCGGTTTCCTGGTTCTTTTCCGCATCAATGCGGGAGACAATCTCATTCTTCTGTAGTTCCATTTGCGCGTGTTTCAAATCGTCTTCGGCCTGTTGCAGCGCGCTGTCGTCTTTGGCGTGGGCGACGTCTTCGTCGGCTTGTTTTTGGGCCACCTGGCCTACGAGATTGTCGTACGTGGCTTTCTTATCGAGATAGTCTTTCATCTGGGCTTGCGGGTCGAATTCCACCAGCAAATCGCCTGCCTTCACAGGAGAACCCGCGCCGGCCAGCTTGGTGATGACCATGGAACCGACTTGCGCCCCTTCGAGCCGGGGAGCCAGAACCGCGAAGGAACGGGCGGCCATAGTGGTTCCGGCCAAGCGGAGCGTGTGCGAGAAGTTCTTTTTCTCAACGCGATAGACCGATTCGCCCCGGTCGACAGAGGCTTGGGCACGGCGGAGATGGGTAAAAAGGAGGGGAACGAGAGCGCAAATCAACAAAGAGAGTGCGCTAAGAAAAAGGATCTTGGGTTTACTGCGAAAAATCCAATGAGCGCGCATAACCTCAAGCATCCCTGGGACATTCGGGGCCTACGCCTCTTCGGGCGATTGGAATTCATGGCCGGGAAAAAGGTTGTTTCGCGAAACTTCCTGCCAAAACGCAATCCTAACCTATCTCTTTCTCCCCGAACCTCTCAGTTTACCGCGCACGCGGGCCCGGGAATATCCATGCATTACCCTGGATGGCAGTCCCCGACCGGCTGGCTCCTCTATTAGACGCCACCGGAAAGCATTTGTCCTCCGAAAAATTCGCCATTTTTTTGCTGGCGGAGCAAGTCCTTCCGCGGTCTCCCGAGCGTTAGGCCGATGGCAAGAATGGTTTGGGCAACTTGGCTTCCAAGTTATGACCAATCTGGACGCAACTCGGGCATTTGTTTTGCCGGAACTTAGCGCCACTTGTGGACGTATGAACCTGTGGGGCGCCTCGGGCGGGCAAGCGAGGAAGAGACGCCGGGGAAAGGCGTGGTAGCGCATGAGTTCCTTGAGAAATCAGCTGCGGCAGGTGGTACGAAGATTGGCCCGTGCGCCGATGTTTACGGTCGTAACCCTGGTTACGCTGGCGGCAGGCGTAGGGGCCAACACCGTGGTGTTTAGTGTTCTTGAAGGCGTGCTTCTGAAGCCCCTGCCGTATCCCCGGGCCGAGGAGTTGGTGGGAGTCTGGCTCACGGCGCCGGGCATTCACCTGAAGGAGACGGATCTGTCGCCTTCGGATTACTTTGTTTTTCGAGAGCAAGGGCGGAGCTTCGAAGATATTGGTTTGTACGCGGGCGACTCCGTGAGTGTGACGGGAATCGCGGAACCCGAGCAGGTCTCGGCTCTGCTGGTTACCGACGGCACGCTTCCCCTTCTTGGCGTTCAGCCAATGCTCGGACGCGAATTCTCGAGGGAGGATGATTCGCGGGGCGCACCGGAAACGGTGATGCTCACGTACGGATATTGGCGGCGCAAGTTCGGCGGGGATGGCTCGGTGGTGGGGCGAACGGTCGTGGTCGACGGCACCGGCCGGCAGATCATCGGCGTGCTGCCGCGCAAGTTTCATTTTCTAGACTGGGAAGATCCCGCCCTGGTCATGCCCTTCCGCTTTGACCGCAGCAAGACCTACCTCGGGAACTTCAGCTATGAAGGAGTCGCCCGGCTAAAGCCGGGAATTACCGTGGAACAAGCCAACGCCGATGTGGCGCGAATGCTTCCGATCGTCATGAGCAGTTTTCCCCCACCACCCGGATTCAGCATCAAGCTGTTTGAAGAGGCACGGATTGGCCCGAATCTCCGGCCGTTGAAGCAGGACGTCGTCGGAGATGTGGGAAATGTGTTGTGGGTCCTGATGGGTTCGATTGCCATGGTGTTGCTCATCGCCTGCGCCAACGTGGCGAACTTGCTGTTGGTGCGGGTGGAGGGCCGCCGGCAAGAGCTCGCTTTGCGGGCGGCCCTGGGCGCGGGTTGGGGCCGCATCGCCGGAGGGCTGCTGCTGGAGGCGGTGACGCTAGGGTTGTTGGGCGGTGCGCTCGGGCTGGGTTTGGCCTACGCCACCCTGCGCATCCTCGTTGCGATAGCGCCTTCGGGATTGCCGCGCATCCACGAAATCGGCATTGACGGTGCGGTTCTGCTGTTCACTTTGCTTGCGGCGCTGCTCGCCAGCGTTCTCGTTTCTTGCGTCCCCATCTTTAAATACGCGGGAGCGCGACTGACTACGGGTATTCGTGAGGGCGGCCGCGGCGCCAGCCAGAGCAAGCAGCAGCATCGCGCGCGGAGTGTGCTGGTGGTTGTACAGGTGGCGCTGGCCTTGGTCCTGTTGATCTGCTCCGGCTTGATGTTTCGAACTTTTCACGCCCTCACAAAAGTGAATCCTGGATTCGTTCGGCCGAGCGAGCTGCAAACTTTCCGCATATCGATCCCGGACACCCAGGTCAAAGAGCCCGAGCGCGTGGTGCGTATGGAAGAGGAAGTGTTGCATCGGATCCAGGCGATACCGGGAGTCTTCTCCGTCAGCATCAGTACCGTAGTTCCCATGTCGGGCGGGGGATGGCACGACCCCATCTTCGTAGAAGGTCACACGTATAGCGAGGGCCAGCTCCCACCGCTTAGCCGGTTTAAGTTCGTCTCACCGGGGTTTCTTGGAACGTTGGGCACGCCGCTGATAGCCGGGCGCGACGTGACCTGGACGGATACTTACAACCGAACTCCTGTTGCCCTGGTTTCCGAGAACCTCGCCCGCGAGTATTGGCGTGATCCGGCGGAGGCGCTCGGCAAGCGCATCCGCGTCGGTACAAAAGACGACTGGCGGGAAATTGTCGGTGTCGTGGGGGACGTTCACGACGACGGGGTGAATCAGAAGGCCGCCACATGCGTGTATTGGCCCCTCATTTTGGACCGCTTCGAATCCGAAGATGTTTTGGTGCGCCGCGATGTGGCCTTTGCCGTGAGGAGCCGGCTCGCGGGATCCGAGCACTTTCTGAAGAATGTTCGAGAAGCAGTCTGGTCTGTCGACCCCAATCTTCCGCTGGCCGACGTGCACACGCTCGACTACTACTACGGGAAATCCCTTGCTCGCACCTCGTTCACTCTGATCATGCTCGGCGTTGCCGGAGGGATGGCGCTGCTGCTGGGCGTCGTGGGTATCTATGGCGTGATCGCTTATTCCGTGTCGCAGCGAACCAGAGAGATTGGGATCCGCATGGCCCTCGGGGCGCAGCAACAGAAGCTGACGCGAATGTTCGTAAGTCATGGATTATTGCTGACGGGCGTCGGCGTAATGTGCGGGCTGCTTGCGGCTATCGTTTCGATGCGATTGCTGTCCTCGCTGCTGTTCAACGTGAAACCCGTCGATCCCATCACTTATGGCGCAGCATCGTTCGGGCTCGTCGCTACGGCCTGGCTTGCGAGCTATCTGCCCTCACGGCGTGCGGCAAGCGTGGACCCCGTAGAGGCCTTGCGGGCAGAGTAATATTCCTCTCGTCGCATGCTTGTCGGCCAAGCACATTGGGAAATACAGCCAACGGTCCTCGCAACCTCGCGACGGCCACGTCTGCTGGGAAGGCGAGCGGCACACCGTTGTCGGAACTGGCGCGTCAACCGACCATAACCGAGGTATTGCCTGGTTGGACCTAATCCGGCGCTTTCGCTACACTGAACCGTTGCTTCTGCAGAGGAAGACGCGCTACTGAATGACCGAAAGCCGTCAGATGAGCTCGAGCGTGCGAGTTCGCTTTGCCCCTTCCCCCACTGGCTATTTACATGTCGGTGGAGCCCGCACGGCTCTGTTCAACTGGCTTTTTGCGCGGCATCACCGCGGCGCGATGATCCTGCGCATCGAGGACACCGACGCCGAGCGTAACAAGCCGGAACTGGTCGAGGGCATTATCGAAGGCTTGCGATGGCTAGGCGTGGATTGGGACGAGGGGCCGTTCTACCAGTCGCAGCGAACGGAACTGTATCGCGCGGCTGCCAAGAAATGCCTTGCCAATGGCAGCGCCTTCCTGTGTTACTGCCCCGCGGACAAATATGCCGGCGGCGATTACGCCGAGCCCGCTCAGGATGAAGAGCCAAAAGCAGGCGGGCCGCGCCGCGTTACGCGTTGCTCCTGTCGCGACGGCAAGCCCTCGACGCCCGGCGCGAAGCCGGCAATTCGCTTTAAAGTGCCCGTCGGCGGGACGACGCAATTTGCCGACGCGGTGTTTGGCGAGCGGGAGTTCTCCAACGACGAAATCGAAGATTTCGTCCTGCTGCGCTCTGGCAAAGGCGACGAAGAATTTGGGCAGTCCATGTACCAGCTCGGCGCGGTGGTGGATGACATCGGCATGGGCATCACGCACGTGATACGCGGGGCCGACCATCTGTCGAACACGCCGAAGCAGGTGCTTTTGTACCGGGCGCTGGGCGCCCAGCCCCCGGTCTTTGGCCACGTCCCCCTGATTCTCGGCCGAGACAAGACCCGGCTTTCGAAGCGCCACGGCGCCACCGACGTGAACATGTACCGCGCGGAAGGGTTCTTGCCCGAAGCGTTCCGCAATTTTCTGGCGCTGCTCGGCTGGTCGCCGGGCGGCGACGAAGAATTTCTTCGCACGAAGGACTTGATTCAGAGATTTTCCCTCGAAGGCGTGAGCCGCACCAACGCCGTTTTCGACCGACCGAAACTCGAATGGTTTAATACCCAGTATCTGCAGCGGCTTCCGATTGAAGATTTGCTGCCCGAGGTGGGAAATGAACTGAAACGCAGCGGCTTGTGGAAGCCCGAATGGGCTGCTGGCGTGCCGCCGGGTCCGGACGGCCGCGATCATGCGTGGCTTGCGCGGACCGTGGATTTGCTGCGCCCGCGCATCCGCTTGCTCCCGGATTTTTCCACGTGGGCGCGCGCGTTTTTCAGCGATGACTTTACGCGCGACGCCACCGCCAAGGACAAATTCTGGAAAGATCCCAAAGTGCCCGAGCTTCTGGCGAAGCTCGCCGACGCCTTGGGAATTCTCAAAGAATGGAATCACGACGCCTGCGATCACTCGACGCGCGCCGTCGCCGAAGCCGCCGGCGTGAAGGCCGCGCTGCTGATCAACGCGACCCGCGTCGCCATTGTGGGTCAGGCCGTCGCTCCTCCGCTCTTCGACACCATGGTCGTGCTCGGCCAGCAGCGCGTCGTCCGCCGCCTCGAGGAGGCCGCGTCGGGCGCGGCCAAAGCGTGAAGGCACTTCTCCAAGCAATTTAAACAGCAGGGGACCGATGCTAGTGGTGAGAAAAAATCTCCGGATGCGCGAGCCGTGCTTCGGAGGGGGAGCCGGCGATATTGACGGCGGCATCGAGCGGAACCGTGGTAGGCGGCAAGCAGAGTTCTGTGCTGCACGCCTGGTAGCGCAGTTTCAGCGGAATGTGCTGCGCCCCCAGTGGAGCTGAGGCGAGCGCGTTCACTGGCAGGCGAAGAATCACCGTTCCCTGGTACACGTTGAGCGGCTTCTTGGAAAAGGTAAACGTTTCGAGCTTCCCCTTGGGATACACCACTTCGCCGCTCGAGAATCCCGCGGGCAGTTCGGCTTTTAGGTCCGTGGCGATGAGATACTCTTCCGACTTTTCACGCGCGTTGACGTGGAAGCCCGGGCGGATATTCATAACTACCGCGATCTGAAATGCGCTACCGCGCGCCGCGGGTTCCATCGAGGCATACACCTCCGGTTTCACCACGTCGCGCCCGGAAGGCACTTGCGAATCCGTCGCCAACGGGAAGGCGGCGCATGTCAGTGCGACGCCAAAGGCAAAAGCTGCGATAAAGCGCGTCACACCTTCACCTCTTCGCCGAGTTGCTGCGAGATCACGCGGCTCATGACCCCGTAGAGGTCTTCCCCGGTCTTCTCCAGTACAAAGGCATTTCGCGATGCGTTCCAGGCCAGCTTGAAACTGGTTGCAAGGGCGGAGATCCAGATTTCGCGCACCGGTGTGTTTGGTGAAATCACGAACTTGGCTTCCTCCGGTTCTTCGAAAATCACTTCGAGCTTGCCGGATTCCCCCTCGACGTCAAAGCCGTGTTCATCGCCGAGGGCCAGCAGGCGTTTCTTGAGATCTTCAAAAGCCCCGTCGGCTCTTCGCTGAAAATCCTTTTCTTCGAGCATGAGTTCAGCCTACACGACGGAAATTTTCCCGGCAAGCGAGCAGATCACTTCGCTCGGTACCGTCAGGTAGCCGAGCGACGGGAGCCCCGCTCGTGCCGCGGTACTCAGGACCTCTCGAGCACGTCTTCGGAACCTCCGCGATTGGCTTTTTGGCATCGTTCCTCCCCGCCGCTGAAGGCTCAGAAATCCTTGATCTCGCGCAGGCGTCCGCTGACCACGTCGTACACGAAGCCGCGCACCGCCACTTCTTTGGGAATCCACGGGTGCGTTCGCAGTTTCTGCAATTGATGCCGCACGTTTTCTTCGATGTTCTGGAAAGTGTGGAAAAACGCCGGCGCCACGGCGGCGGTGCCGGCGCGATTTTGGATGCGCGTGCGCAACTCCTGCTCGGTGGCGTGCATCAACCCGCAGTCGGTGTGGTTGATGATCATGAATTCCTCGGTTCCCAGCAAGTAGTGCGAGATGAGCAGGGAACGCAGCGAGTCGTCGGTGACGATCCCTCCGGCGTTGCGAATGATGTGCGCGTCCCCGGTCTTCAATCCCATCGTGCGAATGGAAAGACGCGTGTCCATGCACGTGAGAATCGCGAGTTTCCGCTCGGGGCGCGGAGTCAGCGCCCGCAACTCGTGCGTACGCGCGTAAATCTCATTGGCTTCGAGGACTTCGTCGATGACGCTCATGGCGCGGCACCAGCGTTCCCGGGCCCGCCGACGGGCTGAAGTTTCGGAATGCGCGCATCGACGGGAGGAAGCGGCGGAAAGGCCTCGTGCGGTTCCGTCTGATACCAGTAGGCCACGGAATAATAGTTGTCCGAGCGGTGATTGGCGTGCCCGTGCTCGATGGTGGCGCGAAGAGATTTCGTGAAGGAAATGGGGGAATCGAGGTGAAAGCGGTAGACCGAAGAGCGACTGCCCGCGCGTTCTTCGCCCTTGACCGGGGCGCCGTAGAGCCGATAGGAGAAAGGGCTGCGGCCAAAATCGAAGGCGCCAAGAAAATAATCTTCCGAGCCCGTTCCGTTAATCGACGGACGAGATTCGCCGTCGATGAAAAACATGTCGTCGCCCTCGCCCCACCAACCGTCTTGATTTTGCAGCACGGACATGGTCACACCTACAAAGTGGCCGCGGCCTTTCGCATCCATCCAGACGTAATTCCCTTCGCCGTCGAGGTTTTTCTTGTCTTCGACGAGGGTATCTCCGTTCGATTCCCATTTGTTGGTCCAGCCGGAATTGGGCTGCGCTTGGCGAAATTGCGCATGAAAGTACAGCGTATCGGCGGGCAGCGGCTTCGCGAGTGCACGATAATCGAGGTTGAAGTAAAAAGAGAAAACTTTTTGCTTCCCTTCGTTGGTGACGGTGATGCGTGCATGTTTTTGAAAGGGCATGGGAAAGAAGCAATTCAAGGCGCGTTCGTTCGCCACCGAGAGAAGTTCGGATTCCCAGACGTGGTAGTCCCCTTGGCCGAGCCCGAAGAAATCGCCTAGAGGAGTCTCGACGCTCGGCCTCGCTTCGCCATCCCAGTACATGCGGAGAACCAGTTTTTTCAGGTGATACGGCTCGGGATCGTAGAGCGTGAACCAGATGTGCGTGAGCACGGCGGGACCGTCTACGTCGAAGACCGTGAGTGTTGTGCCGGGCTCGATGGCGCGGAAATCGGCATTGCCGCCGGTGGGGTCGGCACTGGAAACCCGCTTCAGCACGTAGGGCTGGGGCTGCGTGAGGTCGGCTTGCCAGTTGGCGACACCCTGGGGCTGCGCTTTGGGCATACCCTGGGTAGAAGCCAGAACCAGCCCGAGGGTGGCGAATAAGAAGAGATGCTTCTTCATGGAATTCTCCCTTTTGCTTTCCGCGCGGGTGCTACTTTACGACCTTCCCAACGGAAAAGGAAAGCCACCAGGAAACCTAACCCTCCGCTAACAGGGCAACGTGGCCGCCCACCGGGGGAATAGCATGGGACCAGGCCTCCCGGCGAAAACCCTGGCCAAAGCCTGCGTTGACGATTGTTGGAAATGACCCGTATAATAAGAGTTTGCCTCAAGTCATTTTGAAACGCTTATAGGGCGCTGGAGGAGAGATGTACGCCGTAATCCAGACCGGGGGGAAGCAGTATCGTGTCGCGCCCGGCGACACCATCCGCATCGAGAGGGTGGAAGGCAAAGTTGGTGAGAAGGTGAATTTTGGCAACGTGCTGGCGGTCCATGGGGACAAGAAGGTGTTTGTGGGCGCCGAAGCCGAGAAGGCTACGGTGACCGGGAAGATCGTCGAGCAGGGGCGGGCCAAAAAGGTGACCGTACTGAAGTACAAGAGGACTAATCAGTACAAGATTCAACGCGGCCACCGGCAGAACTTTACGGCGGTCGAGGTCAGCGACATCAAGATCTGAACAGGTCTCGGTTGTAAGTGGCCCGTTTTGAGTAAGAAGGCGGGTTGCGGAGCGCTGATCGGGGCGACGAGCGGCCTCCTTAGCGAGGAAAGAAACGGCCGATTCCGCCCTCGGAATGACACAGCGTGCGTGTGTCAGCGGCCGGGTGAATTCCTTGCAGATTTCAAAACTTGGCGTTGCGAAAGGCGCGGGAAGAAGGATTAGGCTATGGCACATAAGAAAGGCGGCGGCTCCTCAACGAACGGCCGTGATTCCCACGGACAGAGGCTGGGCGTGAAGCGCTTCGGCGGGCAACTCGTCAACGCGGGCACGATTCTGGTGCGCCAGCGCGGCACCAAGCACCAGCCCGGTGAAAACGTCGGGCGGGGCAGCGATGACACCCTGTACGCGATGGTTACGGGCGTCGTGAAGTTCCAGGACCGGGGCCGCCAGGGGCGGTTCATCAGCATTCAGCCAGCGGAGCAGGCCAAGTCCGGGGCGTCTTAAAACGGCACTATTGCCTCGTGACTTGCGGAAGACCGATGCGGTTGTCGGTCTCAACCGATGCTTGTGAGCTGCGCAAGGTATTGGGTCGCGAGCGTTTAAGAAAGGCGGCAGCAAGCTGTCGCGCTCCAACCGTGGTTCTTGCCCTCCGGCCAGACTGGGGCGCGTTTTTGTATCTCGGTCGAAGGCTACCGAGATTGGCCAGAGACGCACGTCAACGGCCCGGCGGGAAAGAATTTCTTGTAGGCGCTACGCCCGTGCGCGGGAATAATGGCCAAAGCCGGAACCATTTCGTGGAGCTGGCTGAGCCTGCTGACGATGCGATTCGCCAGAACTGGGTCATTGTCACTGTCGCGCAAAAGCAGCGGTTTTCCCACCCGCTCTTCGAAGCCGCGCTCATCGTCTACGCTGTCCCCAACGTAAAAGAACCGCCGCGTGGGTGCGAGATTCACAAAGATACCGAGGCTTCCCGGCGTATGGCCACGGAGGGGAACCGCCACGACCGAGCCATCGCGGTAGAGGTCAGCGCTCTCGTCAAAAATTTCGTAGGGTTCGCGATCAAATTGTAGCGTTGGCGCGCTGGGTTTGGGCAAAGCCTTGGTGTAGGCGGCGAGGACGTAACCTTTGGCTTGAGCGTCGGGATCGTTTGCGAAGAGCAATTCATCGCGGGTCAGTAAGACGGTGAGATGTGGCAGGTCCATCAAGCCCCCGGCATGGTCCAGATGGACATGAGAGAGAATCGCCCAGCGCAGCTTGGCGGGATCCTCACCGACGCGCCAGAGTAAGTCGGGCAGCGGAGTATCCGGATTCAACTGGCCCGCTAGGGATTGCAGTTTTAGGCGAAGCCAGAACGGGTAGACACTGACGTCCGGATGGAAATGGCTGGAGTTGCCGGAATCGATGAGGAGATCACCAGCCGGATGCCGGACCAGGATGCTGCCGGCGGTCATACCGATGGAAAAGCGGGTGAACGTTTTTCCGGTTTCGATCCAGCAGGCGGAAAGGCCAGGCACATTGGTAATGCGGAGAATGGCGCGCGTGTGCGGCGGCGCGGCGGGAAGCGGCGTGCGGTGGAGATAGAGCACATAGAACGCGGCGGCCCCGATGGCGGCGAAGATGAGAAGGACTGACAACATGCGTTTGAGCACGCGAAGCATCCGGGCTATGCCTCCGTTAAGGGGCGCGTTTCGCGAAGTGGCTTATGTTATCTTTTTTGAGAAAGCGCGCCTAGCGCGCCATCAGTTTGGAGTTCGTTCGAGTGTTTGTTGATGAAGCCAAAATCTACGTGAAGGCTGGGAACGGCGGCAATGGCTGCATGGCCTTTCGCCGCGAGAAATACGTTCCGCGCGGCGGGCCGTCGGGGGGAGACGGCGGCAATGGGGGCAGCGTCTATCTGGAAGCGAATCCCAACGACAACACGCTGCTGCGCTATCGCTACAACCGGGAATTCAAGGCCGAACGCGGGCGTCACGGCGAAGGCTCGAATCGCACGGGGCACTCCGGCGAAGACTTGGTTTTGCAGGTGCCCGTCGGCACGCTGGCATTTGACGATCAGAGCGGAGAAACGATCGCTGACCTGGCCACGCCAGCACAACGCGTCCTCGTGGCGCACGGCGGCCGGGGCGGGCGCGGGAATCAACATTTCGCGAAGCCGTGGCATCAAGCGCCGCGCGAGCACGAAGATGGCTTCCCCGGGGAAGAGCGGCATCTTCGGTTGGAATTGAGACTCCTAGCCGATGTGGGGCTGGTGGGATTTCCGAACGCGGGCAAGTCCACGCTGATTTCCGTGATTTCCGCGGCGCGCCCGAAGATTGCCAGCTATCCCTTCACCACGCTGGAGCCCAACCTCGGCGTTGTGAACGCCGACGGCGGTACCGGCAAAGAGGGCCGCGAAATTGGCCGCACGTTTGTGGTCGCGGATTTGCCCGGACTGATCGAAGGCGCGCATCTCGGGGCCGGGCTCGGAATTCGCTTTTTGCGCCATGTCGAACGCACGCGATTGCTCGTCCACCTGGTTGACACCAGCGATGCAACTGCCGATGACCCGGTGCATTCCTTCGAAATCATCAACGGGGAACTGGCGGCCTTCAGCGAATCGCTAATGCAAAAGCCAATGATTGTGGTGGCGAGCAAGCTCGATGCCACGACCGACCGCGCGCGGCTGGAGACACTGCGCGCTTATTGCACGGAACACCGCCTGGAATTTCATTCCATCTCAGCGGTCGCTGGCGAAGGCGTGAAAGAACTGGTTCGATCCATCGCCGATGCGCTGGACAAGATTCCGCGGGTCAGCTTGGAGCGCGTTTCCGCCGACCCTAGCTTGTCGGCCACCGTTCCCGCTGATCCTCCTTCGCGCCATGCTGTCGAGGACCGGAATTCATGAGAAAATCGGAAATGCAGATTCCTCGGGAGGCGCATTGACGACAGCGCAGGCGCACCGCACCGCCGCCAAGCATCATCCTCGCCGCGTCGCGCTGTTCGGCGGCTCTTTCGACCCCATCCACAGCGGACATCTTGGCTTGGCGCGCGCCGCCGATCGCCGCTTCAATTTCGATGAGATTCACTTCATTCCCGCGAGCCGGCCGCCGCACAAGCTCAAGCAGCACCTCGCGCCGTTCCCCCATCGCTTCGCCATGGTCGCGCTGGCCTGCACCGAGCACCCGCACTTCGTACCCTCGCTAGCGGAGGCGGGCGAGGACTTCAGCGGTACGCAGCTGCACTATTCGGTGGACACGGTCCGTTATTTCCGTCACGTCTATCACGGCGACGGCGATCGCATTTTCTTCATTATCGGAGCGGACGCGTTTCTCGACATTCCGATGTGGAAAGAATACGAGACGCTGCTCGGCCTCTGCGATTTCATCATCGCCAACCGCCCCGGCATCCGCCCGGAAGCACTTCGTCTGGTGATTCCGCCGGGCTTGACGGCGCGGCCTGGCGGCGCGAAAGAAATGGCGGGAACGCCTCCTTCACCGGTGGTTGCGCATCTTCAATGCACAACCGTTTATCTGCTTGAAAACGTCGCAAACGACGCTTCCGCAACGGACATTCGTCGGCGCGCGCAACGCGGGCAGTCCATCCACGGGCTTGTTTCCTCGCGCGTCGAGGAATACATTCTCAAACAAGGCCTATACCGGTGAATTTCGAATCCTTACCACAAGGCGTGCGCGCCGCAGTGCAAGCCGCCCAAGAAAAGAAAGCCGCGGGCATCGTCGTGCTGGACCTCAGCGGTCGAAGCACGTTCACCGATTACTTTGTCATCTGCACGGGCTTTAGCGCGCCGCAGGTGCAGGCGATCTGCACGGAAATCGAGGAGCAGCTCTACAAACAAATGGGCCGGTCGGTGCGGCACCGCGAGGGCTATCGCTCAGCGGATTGGGCGCTGCTGGATTTCGGCGCCTTCATTGTGCACGTCTTCAGCGAAGAGGCGCGGCGTTACTACGACCTCGAGCGCTTGTGGCGCACGGCGCCGAAGTTGGAAATGCACGACGCGCCAGAAGGCTTCTCCGTTACGGAGGCCGGCAACAGCTCGGCTTTTCAACACGAGCCTTATTCGGAGGGACGCATCTCGAGCCGCGGGCACGGCGGCCGTTCCCGGACATGACCACCGAGCGATTGCCCTGGATCGCGCAAGACCCGGCGTCGCTGCGCCTCTTGGAGCTGGCCGAAAAAGTGGCGGTTGCGCCCACGACGCTGCTCATCACCGGGGAGAGCGGCAGCGGCAAGGATCACCTCGCGCGGCTGATTCATGAGCTTGGCCCGCGACGCGATGCTCCCTATTTGAAAATTGATTGCGCCAGTCTGCCGCCGCAACTCGTCGAAAGCGAGCTTTTCGGACATGAGCGTGGGGCATTTACCGGCGCGGTGGAGCGCAAGCTTGGACGTTTTGAACTGGGCGGAAACGGCACGATTGTTCTCGATGAGGTGGCGGCGCTGTCGCCGAACGCACAGAGCAAGCTGCTCCGCGTTTTGCAAGAGCGGGCCTTCGAACGCCTTGGCGGAACGGAAACGCTGCGCATCGAGGCGCGCATCATCGCGCTGACCAATATGGACCTTCCGGCGGGCGTCAAAGCGGGCAGTTTTCGCGAAGATTTGTACTTCCGCTTGAACGTGCTCACCCTTGCGCTTCCGCCGCTGCGCGAACGGCGCGCTGATATTCTGCCCCTTGCGGATCATTTATTGTGTGCGCTTCGCGGCGCTCACGGGCGTGCGCATGCGGAATTGGGCGACTCCGTGCGGCGCATGCT
>DATAIH010000300.1:0-7975 GCA_036262755.1 Candidatus Acidiferrum sp. | reverse complement strand
TCATTCTCATCTTCGTTCTCTCGCGCTGGATGTCCGTTCGAACCCAGATGCCCGGAGCGTATGGACATTTGCAAATCACGCGAGCCGGGATTGGTAAACTTGAGCGAAACGCACACAGTTTCCTGCTTCCGGTATGAAGGCTAGTGATGACCGCCAACGGCAATGTAACGATCGCCCCGCTCGTTCGAGTGGAAAACCTCGTGAAGTATTATCCGAAGAAAAAGTTTGTCGAGTCAGGCGAACAGGTGCGGGCGCTCGATGGCGTTTCTTTTTCGATTTTTCGAGGAACCACGCTTGCAATTGTCGGTGAGTCGGGCTCCGGAAAGAGCACCCTGGCCCTCTGCCTGGCGTGCCTGGAGGCGCCTACGTCAGGAAACATATGGTTTGAAGAAACGGACTTCAGCGGGCTCAAGGAAAAAGATCGTAGAGTCGTCCGCCGGCAGATCCAGCTCATCTTTCAGGATCCGGCGAACTCCTTCAACCCCAGATGGAGCGTGCTGGAGATTCTGACGGAGCCTCTGCGTGTCCAAGGGACTCTCGGCCATGACGAAATGACGTCCCGCGCCGGTGTCTTATTAGAGCAAGTTGGTCTGCCTACCCGCTTGGGAGAGAAACTCCCTTCGGAGTTAAGCGGTGGGCAGCGACAGCGGCTTTCGATTGCCAGGGCACTAACGCTCGGGCCCAGGCTGCTTATTCTCGACGAAGCGCTATCGGCCCTCGATTGTTCCGTGCAGGCGCAAATCGCGAATCTTCTGATGGACCTGCAAGCCTCGCTAGGGACGACCTATCTTTTTATCTCGCACGACTTGGCCATGGCCGGGTATTTGGCGGACGAGATCGCGGTGATGAGCCGCGGGCAGATTGTCGAACAGGGGGCGCCAGAGGGAATCCTGACGCAGCCCGAAAGCAGGATCACCCGTGAGCTTTTGGCGGCGGTGCCTCGCCTGGACTTCTCTAGGTCCCCGTTGGCGGAGTCGTGATGCGTTATTTGCTGCGCAGATCCGCTCACGCTGCCTTCTTGCTCCTTGGTGTTTCCCTGCTTGCCTTCGCGTTTACTGTTCTTGCCCCTGGAAGTTATTTCGATGAAATGCGCCTGAACCCGCAGATCGCGCCGGAGACCATTGCGGCACTGCGCTCCCGGTATGAACTTGACCGGCCGCTGCCGGTCCGTTATCTCCATTGGGTGAGTTGGCTGCTCCACGGGGACATGGGCTTTTCGTTTGCCTACAACACTCCGGTGGCACCACTTCTATTGGTGCGTGCTCGGAACACTCTCCTTTTGAGCGTCACGGCCATGTTACTGGCGTGGGGGGTGGCGCTGCCGTTAGGGATTTGGAGTGCCGAACATCTTGGACACTTACCCGACCGCGTGCTGTCATGGGGAGTCGCGGCGCTTCTGGTTATTCCAGATTTGGCCCTGGCCCTGGGTCTCCTAGTTATTGCGGTGAAACTGGGGCGGCTGCCGACGGGAGGCATGGTATCGCTCGATTTCGAAACCCTTTCCACCTTCGGGAAGGCTCGCGATCTCCTTTTGCATATGGCCCTGCCGGTTGCGGCTCTGGTGCTGTCCGTTTTGCCCCTGCTTGTCCGGCACGTGCGCGCGGCGGTGGCGGAAGTCCTTGTCGCCCCGTTTCTGCTCGCAGCCGAAGGGCACGGCATCGCTCGGCGCACGCTGCTTTATCGATACGCCCTGCCTGCGGCAGCGAATCCACTCATTTCTCTTTTCGGGTTCAGTATCGCGACGCTGCTGAGCGGCTCGTTGCTCATCGAGGTGGTGATGAGCTGGCCGGGGCTCGGCCCGTTCTTGCTGGAAGCCATTCTGGCGCGCGACATCTACGTGGTGATCGGCGGGGTTATGCTCTCGACACTCTTTTTAGTTGGCGGGAATTTCCTCGCGGACCTGCTTTTGTACTGGGCCGACCCGCGAATTCGAACGGAGACCAGCGCTTGAGAGGCAGGCGTGCCATTTCGGCGTGGCTTCTGCTGCTTGTCGCGCTGCACGCGCTGGTGCTCTTTGCCGGCTTCTTTGCGCCGTACGATCCGACAGAACAGGACCGCAAGAATCCCTATTTGCCGCCGATGCGTCTTCATTTCGTGGATAGCCAAGGACATTTTCACGCTCGCCCGTTTGCGTTTCGGCTGAAGCCGCGCGAAGGCTCTTTTGAGCACCATGAGGAAGACACGACGCGAGCGCTTGCGCTGAAGTTCATGGTCCGCGGAGCGAACTACCGATTGCTGGGACTTCTGCCGAGCCGTTTGCACCTATTCGGAGCAGAAAGCGAAAAGATCTATCTGCTGGGGAGCGACGCCTACGGAAGGGATCAGTTGTCGCGATTTCTTTACGGTGGGCGAATATCGCTGTTTGCTGGTCTGTTGGGTGCCGGGGTCACCGTCCTGCTTGGCTTGTGTGTCGGCGCGGCGGCGGGCTATTACGGTGGCTGGAGAGACGATTTGCTGATGCGTATTGCGGAACTCTTCCTGGCCCTGCCTTGGCTTTATCTGCTATTCGCCCTGCGTGCATTCTTGCCCCTCGCGGTCAGTCCGCTCGAGGCCTTCTTGCTCATCATTGCCGTGCTTGGCGCAGTGGGATGGGCGCGCCCGGCGCGACTGGTTCGCGGCGTCGTCTTGAGCGCGAAGGAGCGGGATTTTGTCCGCGCCGCCCGAGGATTCGGAGCCACCGACCGCTACTTGCTGCGACGGCACATTCTCCCGGCGACTTCCAGCGTGCTTCTCACGCAGGCAGCCATTCTCGTGCCGCAGTTCATACTCGCCGAGATGACGCTTTCATTTCTTGGCCTTGGTGTCCCGGAGCCGGTCCCCAGTTGGGGAAACCTTCTTTCCAGTTTGCAGCAATACAGCGTTCTGGTTTCTTACTGGTGGATGTATTTGCCTGCGCTGATCATGTTGCCGTTCTTTCTTGGATACTTGGGGCTGGGGAGCGAGTTGCAGGAGCGCACCGAGCCGTTCAAGATAGGAAGGTAATTGGGGAGCCTAGAGTGAGACCTGCGAGAGGAAATTGCTCGGCTCGACGACTCATCTTCCTGCTGCCCTTCGTTCTTGCACCGTTATTCAACCTACCCACGACTGCTTCGCCGCCGCAGAAAAATTCCAACGAAGAATTGCTTGTGCTTCCCGGCGAGATTGGCCGTTCCGGCGGCCGGCTTGTAGTTGCCCTGCGCGCTGAGCCCAAAACGTTGAATCCCTTAATTGCCATTGACGCGCCCTCGCGCGAAGTGATTGGCACGATGCAGGCGGACCTGGTGCACATCAACCGCGCGACACAATTGACGGAACCTGCCCTTGCGAAGTCCTGGAAAATCTCTCCCGACGGATTGCGCTACACATTGGTCTTGAGGCGCGGGCTAAAGTTTTCCGATGGCTACCCGCTGGATGTCGATGATGTGCTGTTTACTTTCCGCGTGTATCTCGATGAAAATGTGCGTGCGCCGCAACGGGACCTGCTGATGTTTGACGGTAAACCGCTGAAGGTTCGCAAATTGGACTCGCAAACGATCCTTTTCGAGCTACCGAAAGCTTACGGCGTCGCCGAGCGGCTCTTTGATGGGTTGGCGATCTTGCCCAGGCATTTGCTCGAGAAGCCCTACGAGGAAGGGAAGATCGGCCAACTCGGAGCGCTGACGATGCCGCCCAATCAGTGGGCGGGTCTCGGTCCTTTTCGAGTAAAGGAGTACGTTGCCGGCGAGCGACTGGTGCTGGAGCGCAATCCCTATTACTGGAAAACGGACGAGAAAGGGAACCGGCTGCCCTATCTCGACGAATTGGTCTTTCTTTTTGTGCCCAGCGCGGACGCACAGGTTCTGCGGTTTCAGTCCGGCGAGACGGATGTAATCAGCCGGCTGGGTGCCGAGAATTTTTCCCTGTTGTCCGGGCAAAAGGGAGATTACACGATGGTGGATGCCGGTCCTGGGCTCGAATACAACTTTCTGTTTTTCAATCTAAGCGATCCCACCCAAAAGACGCCTGCGGAAATCGTGCAAAGACAAAAATGGTTCCGGGAGGTGAAGTTCCGGCAAGCCGTCTCGGCCGCGCTAGACCGTGAAGCGATTGTGCGGCTGGTCTACCAGGGGCGCGGGACTCCACTGTGGGGCTTGGTGACACCAGGCAACCGCCGCTGGCAGGATGGGAAACTGCCGCATCCGGCGCGCTCGCTCGAAAGAGCGCGTGCGCTCTTGAAGGAAGCGGGTTTTTCCTGGACCACCGCGTCTAGCGGCGAATCAGCGCTCATCGATTCTGGCGGCAAAACCGTGGAATTCTCCATTATCACGAGTTCGTCCAACGCCGATCGGGCAAAGATGGCCGCGCTGGTTCAAGACGACTTGAAGCAGCTCGGAATGCGGGTTCAGATTGTGCCCTTGGAGTTTCGGTCGCTGCTTGATCGCGTCACGCAAACCAAAGCGTATGACGCCTGCATCTTGGGAATTGCCAGCTTTGACGCGGACCCGAACTCCGACATCAACGTCTGGCTGTCGAGCGGCGGCGCGCATCTTTGGAACCCTTCGCAAGCCCATCCCTTGACACCCTGGGAAGCGGAGATTGATCGATTGATCGACGAACAAATGTACGCCCAGACGTTTGAACAACGAAAGAAGCTGTACGACCGCGCGCAGGAACTCCTTTGGGAATACCAGCCCATGATTTTTCTGGCCAGCCCGGATATTCTAACGGGGGCCAAGAAGTCGGTCGGCAGTTTCCGCCCAGCGGTGCTGGAACCTTGTGTGCTGTGGAACGTGGAACAGCTGAATTTCAAAAATAACGCGATAAACGCCGCGCGATGAGTCCCATAAGCTCAAGAACCAGGAAGACCGAGGCGGTCGTTTGGGACGACACGCTTCTCGTCAAGGAGTGCCTGGCCGGCAAGGAAGAAGCCTGGGCTCTGCTCATCGACAAGTACAAAGCCTTGATTTATTCCATCCCCGTGAAATACGAACTCTCGGCCCAAGAGGCGGCGGACGTTTTTCAGGCTACCTGCACGGAACTCTTGGTGCGTTTGCCCGAACTGCGTGAGCCGCGCGCCCTTCCGAAGTGGCTGATGCAGGTGGCTCACCACGAGAGTTACCGCTGGAAGCGGCAGAGCCGGCGGGTGGTCAGCCGCGACTCCGACGAGGATTTGCCCGAACCGGAAATCCCGCCCATCGCCGAAGACCTGGTGCAGCAAACACAGGAACAGCAGATCCTGCGGGAGGCCATGGCCTCGCTCACTCCGCAGTGCCGTCGACTGCTGGAGCTGCTCTTTTATGAAGTTCCGGCGCGGCCCTATGCGGAAGTTGCCAGGGACTTGGGGCTCGCCGTAGGCTCGATTGGATTCACGCGCCAGCGATGCATCGAGCGGCTTCGCCGGCAACTCGAGGATTTGGGTTTCTCCGATGCCCGTCACCCGTAGTAAGGACTCTACGTGGCAATCAATCGCCCAGCTGGCCGTGCTTTCCACAGAGGCCGATCGTCGCAAGTTCTTCACGCGGCATCGCCGCCTGATTCGCAAGGAATTTGTCGAGCAGCTCGCTGAGCTGGTGGTCGAAAGAGTTCGTGTCAGTACCCAGGAAGCTCTGCATCTTGCGGAAGCAGCCATCCTTATCGCCCGGCGTCTAAAACGCAAAGATGCTCTGGCGCCGAGCTTGCGTGCGAAGGCCAACGCCCTTTATTCCTCGGGTGACAACCGCGCTGCCAAGGAGCACCACCAGCAGGCTTTCGAGTTATACGAGTCGTTGGGCGATGGGAAAGAAGCTGCCCGCACTCTCAGCACCTCCATTCAACCTCTCATCTTGCTTGGGGAATATGACCAGGCGTTCCACGCCGCGGAACGAGCCAGAGAAATATTCACAGGCCTTGACGACCGGCGGCGCCTTGCTCGGCTGGAGATCAACGTCGGCAACATCTATCACCGGCAGGACCGCTTTGAAGAATCGATCGCCCATTACGAGCGCGCCTACGAGGGCTTGCTGCCGTACAAGGATGTCGAAGGAATCGCCGTCGTCCTCAGCAACATGGCGGTCTGTCTGATCAGCCTGAACGATTTCCCGCGCGCTCTCAGCACTTACCAGAGAGCGCGCGCTTTCTGCCAGCAGCACAACATGCCGTTGCTGGTCGCCCAGGCAGACTACAACATTGCCTATTTGTACTACCTGCGCGGCGAATACAGCCGCGCGATTGAGGCCCTCTACGCCGCAAGGCGTGCTTGTGAGGCCACCGGCGACGCGTATCATTTTGCCCTTTGCCATTTGGATCTGTCCGACATTTACCTGGAGCTAAATCTCAGCGAAGAGGCCCGCGACATGGCCCACGAAGGCTTCCTTCGTTTCCAAAAGCTTGGTATGGGCTACGAAGCGGCAAAGACACTGGCTAACGAGGCAACCGCTTACGGACAGCAGGGAAAAACGGTGCAGGCACTGGAGCGCTTTGTAAAAGCTCGCGAGATCTTTGTGCGCGAGGACAACCTGGTTTGGCCCTGGCTCATTGATCTGTACCAGGGCTTGTTGTTGTTCGAGGAAGGCCGCTATTTCGAGGCCAGGCGGCTGTGCACTTCAGCGGCGGCTTTTTTCGATCAATCAGCGCTTTCGGGAAAAGCCGTACTGGCGCATCTTCTTCTCGCTCAGATTGCTTTCCAAGTGGATGATCTTCGAGGGGCCGACCAGGAGACCCGCGCAGCCATTGCGAAGCTCTCCGGGCTCCAGACGCCGGTCCTGGTTTACCAGGCGCATTTCCTCGAAGGAGAGATCGCTCGCGCGCGCGGCGAGCGGCAAGCGGCGCACCGCGCCTACTTGGAGGCGCGCCGGGCGCTTGAAACGCTTCGCAGCAGGCTGCAGGGCGAAGAGCTGAAGATCTCCTTTGTCAAAAATAGAATGCAAGTTTACGAGGCCCTGGTCGCTCTTTACCTGAGTGGCGGGGACGCCGGGGCTTCCGACGAGGAGGCCTTCGCGTGCATCGAAGCGGCGAAATCGCGCAACATGATCGAAATGATTTTTCAGAGCGGCCAGAGCCTTCCCCTCGGAGAGACCGGTCAAAGCGATCTGGTCCGGCGAATCCGCGATTTGCGCGAGGAACTCAATTGGTATTACCACCGCATTGAGCTCGAACAATTGCGGCCCGAGGCGCAGTCGCGCCAGGAGCTAGAAAACCTTCAGGAGATTGCGCAATCGCATGAAAAGGAGCTGCTGCGCACCTTGCGGGAGCTGCCTACTCATGAACGAGAAAATGCGACGCTCGAAGCGCCAGCCGATTTTTCGATGAAGAAACTCCAGGCGGTCTTGCCGCATGGTGCGACGCTCATCGAATATTTCATCGCCGGCGAGCAGTTGGTTGCCGCCGTCATTTCTCGGGACAGCGCCCGAATCGTCCCGGTGACCATGCTTTCCCGCGTGACTCATCTCCTGCAATTGCTCCGCTTTCAAGTCTCCAAATTCCGTATGGGCAACGATTACGTGAGGCGATTCGAAGAAGCGTTGTTGCGCGCCACGGAAAGTCACTTGGAGTCGCTCTACAGCGAACTCATCGCGCCCCTGCGCATGCTGGTTGGGGGAACCCACCTGATTTTCGTTCCCCACGGCCCTCTTCATTTCCTGCCCTTCCACGCCTTGAAAAACGGGGACGAATATCTCTGCGACGTGTTCACCATTTCTTACGCGCCGAGCGCAACGGTTTTCTCGCTGTGCCAGCAGAAGGCCGCAAGCGCTGCTCCAGCCTCACTCGTGCTGGGGATTGCCGATGAGCGAGCGCCGCAGATTCTTGACGAAGTGCGTTCGGTAAGCTCCCTCCTGCCATGTTCTTCCCTTCACCTCGGAGAGCAGGCCACCTCTTCCTTGCTTCGTGAAAAGGGGCCGGAGAGCGGGCTGCTACATATCGCCACGCATGGGGTATACCGCCAGGATAACCCGATGTTTTCAGGGATTCGCTTGGGCGACGGATATCTGAATCTGTATGACCTCTACCAAATGAAGTTGAACGCCCGGCTGGTTGCCCT
>DATAIH010000299.1:0-11659 GCA_036262755.1 Candidatus Acidiferrum sp. | reverse complement strand
CCGCCAGCCCATTACTCGCAGTCGCTCGGTGTCCGCCGCAATTTCAATCGCCGCGCGGAATTCTGTGGTTGCGGAACCGGGAAGAAAGGCACAACCTACGCCAAAATGTTCCGGCAGTTCGATCTGCAGCTCGCGCGTGCGCTCGCGGAAGAATTCCTGGGGCAGCGAGGTGAGCAATCCCGCTCCGTCACCGCTCGCGCCATCCGCGTCCACGCCGCCGCGGTGCGTCAGCCGCTCTAAGGCCGTCAGGGAGATTTGAATGATTTCGTAGCTGGGGGCGCCACCCAGGCGAGTGACAAAACCGGTCCCGCAAGCATCGTGGTCGGGGTGGCCCCAGTTCGGGTGGCGTCCCCGGGCAGACCCGGGGGGCATACCCTTAGCGCCAGTTTCGCTAAGCCAGTGCCACATACCAGTTTATTAAACGGGGAGAAGGTTGATGTACAACGCAGAATTTCGATGCACTGCATTGATTTCTTGACGGAGGCAACCCCAGGCACTTCCGGGCACGCTGCTTTTCTAAAACTTGGTGACTTCGGAAAAATGGAAGTTGCGGATCTTCATTGCCGGCACCACCATTTCAAACGACTCTTCTCCGGTCGCCCGCACGGCAGGACTCATCACCTCGACGTTGCTCAGCATTTCGATCAGCGACTGATTGAAGCGGAAGTTTCGCACGGCACGCGTCAGTTTCCCATTCTCAACGAGAAACAAGCCGTCGCGGGTCATCCCGGTCATCACTTTTTCGTAGGGATCCACCTCGCGAATGTACCACAGTCGCGTCACGAGCAACCCATGGTCGGTCGAAGCTGCCATCTTCCCCACCGAGGAATCTCCGCCGCTGAACACCAGATTCATCGGCGCCTCGCCGTATTCGTTCGGTAACGCAAACCCGTGGCCTGTCGGCTTTCTATGTGCGATCTTGGCTGACGCCCGCGAATACACCAGGTTCTTGGGAACGCCGCGATCCACGAGCAGCACCCTCTGCCGCGGCATGCCCTCACCATCAAACGGCGCGCCCTTTTGCAGCGGATGAAAAACGTCATCGCAGATAGTGATGTTCTTCCCAAAGAGCTGCTTCCCCATGCGGTTGTTCAGGCAGGATCGCTTATCCTGTACAGCCGTCGCGGCAAAGTCGTAAAACATGAACCCGACCAGATCCAGAACCGCTGCCGGTTCCAGAATCACCGTGTACCGCCCGGGAGCCAGTTCGGATGTCTTGACGGCGAGGTGAGCTTTTTCGCTGGCTCGTTCTGCCAGCTCCTGCGGATCAATCTCCCGGACGTCCGCGGTATCGGCTTTGGCCCAGCTTGCCGCGGGATCTTCCTGCATCGTGATGGAGAATTGCGAATGCGTTTCGCCGTAGGTGGCGAACAGACCGCGCGAATTACCCAACGCGGCTTGGCTTTGTCCGCTCGAAAAAATCCCCGCCGCCACTTGTCCTTTCTTGGATGCGAGATCGCACGCGCGTCGCACGGCGCGCGCACGATCCTCCGGGCTAAGCGCGGCCGTTGCGTTCACGAAGCGATTCACGGCCTGGTACCGCTGCTTATCCGGCATCGGGAGGAGTCGCGGGTCTCGGGGCTCGCTGTGCGCCAGCGAAAGCGAGGCCTCAATCGTTCCGCGCAAAGAGTCTTCGTCCAGCCGATTGGTCGTGGCCCGCGCCGTGCGGCCGCCGGTCACGGTGCGAACCGAAACCGTCACGCTATGCTCAAAAACGTTCTGGTGGATGCCATTGTTAGCAAACCGGGTAAGCGCATCCGCAACCTCATCAACATGAACTTCCGTCTCTGAAGCGGCGGTAGCTTTCGCCAATCGCAAAACGGTCTCAATAATGCCTCGCAGCTTGCGCGGCGGCAGCAGTTCCGGCGGCGCAGCTTTCTTGCCGCGGAATGCTTGTCTCGCGCTGGGTGCGACGGTCATTGTTTTGAGAAAGCCGTTCCGATCCTCACGTTGCGAAACCGCGCGGGAGCCGCACCGTGGCCCGTCCCCATCGTCTGCATCGGCTGCCCTTTGCCGCAGTTCGGCGTCCCCCACAGCGTCCAGTGGTCAAACTTGCAAATCGCGTCGCAGGAATTCCAAAACTCCGTAGTGATACCGCTGTAGCTCGGGTTTTTCAGCATGCGAGCTTTTTTCCCGCCCTTGATCTCCCAGCCGATTTCCGTGGAGAACTGGAACTGGTATCTCCGGTCGTCGATGGACCACGACCGGTTCGTGTCCATCAGAATTCCGTCCTTCGTATCGGCAATCAGATCGTCGTAGTCCCAGGTGCCAGGCAGCAAGCTCACGTTGGTCATGCGAATAATTGGCAGGCGATTCCAGTTTTCGGTACGCATGGTTCCCGACGAGCGCGCAAGCCCGATGACGTGGGCCGTCTCGCGGTTCGACAGATATCCACGAAATTTTCCGTCTTTGATGATGTCCGTGCACTGCGCGGGGACGCCTTCGTCGTCATAGGCAAATGTGCCCAACCCGCGCCCGTGATCCAGCCGCGCATCCGCAACCACATTCACGATGGTCGAGGCGTATTTCAGCTTGTTCAATTGGTCTACCGTTAGAAAACTCGTGCCCGCAAAATTCGCTTCTTGGCCCAGCACGCGGTCTAGCTCAATCGGATGCCCGATCGATTCGTGAATCTGTAAGCCCAGTTGGTTCCCTGCCAGAATCAGGGTGCCGAACTTTTCCGGGCATTGTACTGCCGAATGCAGAGCAGCAGCCTGCTCCGCGATCACCGGCGCATGCTTCATCAACTCCAGCGACTCGACCAATTCGTAGCCTTCGAGCGCGTGTTGCCCGCCAAAACTGTTGGGATACGACCGCTTTTGGATTTCACCGCCCTGGAACGAAGTCGCACCGATTCCGCACCCCGAAATCACTTTGCGCTGGTGAATCCGAGAGCCAATACTCGACGCGAACCACGAGTCGATCTTGCGAAACTGCAGGCTCGTTTCCGTTAGCGTGACGCCTTTCACCTTGCGCATTTCGCCGTCGGCCGCTAGCAGCAGCGCAAGCTGCGCTTCTAACGGAATCTCAAAGGGATCTTTCCGGAAAGGACTCTGCCAGCTATCCACGTAGACATTTTCCGGCGCGAGCACCACTTTGGTGCGCTTTGCGAGCGCCGATGCCTTCGCGATCGAAACCGCTTGCGCCGCGCACGCCGCCACACCTTCGCGCGTCAGCCGGTCGGTGGACGCAAATCCCCAGGCCCCGTTGGCCAGCACGCGAATGCCAATGCCGACCGATTCGCTTTGTGCCAGCGTGCCCACTTGGCCATTCTTCGTGGTCAAGTCGCGCTGCCGCAGATGCATCGCGCGCACGTCGCCATATGACGCGCCGCGCAGTCTTGCTGTATCCAACGCGTTGGTGCACAAATCCCACATGAGCATCATTCAAACGGAAGCAATGTGCCTGCAGAAAAGCTTGGGGGCGAACGCCCCTAAGAAGATATCACGATTGCAAACTAGGGCTTCACCGCGAAGCGGTCGCTGCCTAGGTTCCTTCCTGCCACGATGCCGAATAGCGCTCTTGCTCCGGGGTCAGCCTATCCAGCTTGTGACCCATGGATTCGAGCTTCAGCCGCGCAATCTCTTTGTCCAGGTGCTCGGGAACCACGTAAACCTGTGGCTTCAGGGTCTTTCCATTCGAGCGCAGATACTCGAGAGAAAGTGCCTGGTTCGCGAAGCTCATGTCCATCACCGCGGCGGGGTGCCCTTCCGCGATCGCGAGATTCACCAGCCGGCCTTCCCCGAGCAAGTAAATTTTGCGCCCATCCCGCAACCGGTATTCATCCACCAGCGGGCGCACTTCGCGCTTCCCTGTGGACAATTTCTCTAGCGCCGGAATATCAATCTCCACGTTGAAGTGCCCGGAGTTGCAGACAATCGCTCCGCCCTTCATCTTCTCGAAGTGCTCCTGGCGAATGACGCTCTTGTTTCCCGTCACGGTGATGAAGACGTCGCCTTCCTTCAGCGCTTCGGCCATCGGCATCACCCGGAAGCCGTCCATCACCGCCTCAATGCCCTTCACCGGATCGATTTCCGTGACGATTACGTCCGCACCCAGGCCCTTTGCGCGCATGGCCACGCCGCGCCCGCACCAGCCGTAGCCGGCAATCACCACTTTCTGCCCGGCAAGCAGCAGGTTCGTCGCGCGAATCACGCCGTCGAGAGTCGACTGCCCCGTGCCGTAGCGGTTGTCGAAGAAGTGCTTGGTCATCGCGTCGTTCACGGCGATGATCGGATACTTCAGCGTGCCGTCCTTGGCCATCGCGCGCAGGCGAATCACGCCGGTGGTCGTCTCTTCCGTCCCCGCGATTACATTCGGAACCAGATCCGTGCGCTTGGTCAGCAGCGTGGTTACCAGGTCCGCGCCGTCGTCCATCGTGAACTGCGGCTTGTGTTCCAGCGCTGCGCTCAAGTGCGAGTAATATGTCTCGTTGCCCTCACCCTTAATCGCATACGTCGGAACATTGAAGTCGCGGTTCAGTGACGCGGCAACTTCATCCTGCGTCGAAAGCGGATTCGACGCGCACAGCACTGCTTCCGCCCCGCCATCGCGCAGCGCGATCATCAAGTTCGCCGTTTCGCTCGTCACATGCAGGCATGCCGACACGCGGAGGCCCTTGAGCGGCTGCTCCTTCGCAAAACGCTTGCGAATAATCTCGAGCACCGGCATCTGCTGCGCCGCCCACTCGATTTTCCGTTTGCCGGCGTCGGCCAGCGCGAGATCTTTCACATCCCCTTTTTTCAATTCCGCGATCGCCAAGTTCTTGCTCCTTTAATTTGAAGTCGACAGGGGACAAATAGAAGCTTGCTTCTGGCAGCCTGCTCCAGAAAGCCGTCGCAGGTCATCCCGAATCGGGTCGCGTTGTTCGCGAACGACGGTGAGGGATGTGCTTCTCGCCGCTTAATGATTACCGCCGCGCGGCAACCTCCGCGGCCGCGGCCGCACCGAGCCCCGCGGCTTTGCGAAGTGTGTCCGCCCGGTCCGTACGCTCCCAGGTGAACCCTGGCCCGCTCCGCCCGAAGTGCCCGTAGGCCGCTGTGGCTTTGTAAATCGGCCGCCGCAGATCCAGCGTCTCGATGATCCCCTTCGGCGTCAGCTTGAAGTTTTCGCGGATAAGCTCTGTAATTTTCTCTTCCGGAATCATCGCTGTTCCGAACGTTTCCGCCATCACCGACACCGGTTCGGCCACACCGATCGCGTACGCCAGCTGCACCTCGGCCTTGCGTGCCAGTCCCGCCGCCACCATGTTCTTCGCGATGTACCGAGCCATGTAGCACGCCGAACGGTCCACCTTCGACGGATCCTTCCCGGAAAACGCCCCTCCACCGTGCCGGCTGTAGCCGCCGTAGGTATCCACAATGATCTTGCGCCCGGTCAGGCCCGCATCGCCCATCGGCCCGCCAATCACGAAGCGGCCTGTCGGGTTGATGTGATATTTCGTGCGGGCGTCCAGCATTCGCGCGGGCACGATTGGCCGGATGACATGCTCCGTCACCGCTGCACGCAAATCCGCGTTGGAGACCTTGTCGCTGTGCTGCGTGGAAATGACCACGCAATCCACGCGGAGAGGCTGTCCGTTGCGGTACTCGATCGTGACTTGGGATTTTCCGTCAGGCCGGAGGAAATCGACGATCTTGGCCTTGCGAACTTCGGAGAGGCGTTGCGTCAGGCGGTGGGCCAGTTGGATAGGCATGGGCATCAACTCGTCGGTTTCATCACACGCAAAGCCGAACATCAGCCCCTGGTCGCCCGCGCCGCCGGTGTCCACGCCCATGGCGATGTCCGGCGACTGCCGCTTGACCGTGCACATCACCGCACAGGTGTCGCCGTCATACCCGTACTTCGCGCGGTCGTACCCCACCCCGCGAATCGTCTCGCGCACCAGTTCGTCATAATTCACGTGAGCGGTAGTGGTAACCTCTCCGGCGACCACGGCGAGTCCCGTGGTGACCAGCGTCTCGCACGCCACGCGCCCTTGCCCGTCCTGGCGCATCACTTCATCGAGCACCGCGTCAGAAATCTGGTCGGCTATTTTGTCAGGATGGCCTTCTGTGACCGACTCCGAGGTGAACAAATAATTCCGTAGGGCTTCGCTCAAAACAATTTCTCCTTCTGGCTTTGCTTAGGATCAACGACTTTCCAGCGTGCTTGCCATCGTCAGGCGCACCGACGAGGTTCCCTCAAGGATCTCCAACATGCGCTCACTTTGGCCTTGCCCACCACCGCGCCAATCGCTATTGCCACTAACCCTCCAAAATTAACATCCGCTCGCGCGCCGAGTCAACGCATTGAATCCAAATGTCTTAAACGCAGGTCGAACGGTCATTTTCAGCCCGCGAACGGCTCTTCGCTTCCCAATCACCTGCCCCAGCGGAGCGCAACTTCCCTTCCCAACCAAGTTATATTCCCCGAATGTGCGCACGTCAATTGTGACCGCCAGCCATTGGTTTATCGCGCACACCGGCGGGTCATTTTCCCGGGGGCTCTTCCACTTCCAGGCGCTGGTCCGCGGCGACTTCGCCAAGCTTTTGCACCACGCCCGAAGGCCAGCGAATCTCGATGCTGGCCTTGCGATCTTCGTTCAGCCCGAAGTGCACGGTCAGGTCGCTGCTCGAGGCATACCCCACGCAATTGATGACCGAGCGCGACTGCGCCCGGCTCGTCGATTGACAATTTACCTGCGCCCCAATCGCTGAACGGTTGCTCTGCTTCCCTTTCAGCCGAAGCTCGAGCCAGTGCCTTTGTGCGCTCCGGTTCGACCACAATTCGATGCGTTCGCCAATTGCTGTCACCGCGGCATCAAGCCTCCCGTCTCGATCAAAGTCGGCAAACACCGCCCCGCGATGCAGCCGCGGCACCGCAAATTCCTTCCCAACCAAATCCGACACATCCGCGAACTTCCCGCCCGCGTTCCGGAAAATGCGATTGGGCTGCGCGTCTTTCGGCTCGAACCCGCCCCCGGCAACGAACAGGTCCAGCCAGCCATCATTGTCCAAATCCACCAGACCGCAGCCCCAGCCGCTCCAGGGACGGCTCAAGGCCAGCAGTCCCGTCGACGCGCTGCCATCGTCGAAAGAGCCTCCGCCGCGGTTGAGGAATACTTCATATGTTTCATTTTTCAGCCCAGTCATCACCAGGTCCGGCCGGCCATCGCCGTCAATGTCGCCGAAGTCCGCGCCCATTCCCGAAATTTTGCGCCCGTCGCCGTTGTACGCCACTCCCGATTCGGTTCCAATCTCCTCGAAGCCGTGGCCGGTCGACCGAAAAAGCAAGTTGCGCGCATTGTCGTTGGCCACGAACAAGCCTGGCCGTCTATCGCCGAGGAAATCCGCCACGGCAACGCCCATGCCCTTGCCCAGCACCTCGGGAAACCCGTCTTTGGAGGTCACCTGCGTGAACGTGCCGTCGCCGTTGTTGTGGAAAAGTTGCATCGGCTGGCCGCGATACACGTCCGGATGGCAATAGCCGCCGCAGACGGGATCGCTCTCCGGCTGCCAATCGCAATAGTTAGAGATGAACAGATCCACCCGGCCGTCGTTGTCGTAGTCAAGCCACGCTGCGGCAATGGACCAGAATCTCTTCAGGCTGGGCGCACTGAATCCCGCTTGCTCTGTCACGTCGGTGAACGTGCCGTCACCGTTGTTGCGGTAAAGCTGATTGCCATGCACACCCACAACGAACAGGTCCTCATGCCCGTCGTTGTTGTAGTCGCCGACCGCGACACCGATGCCATAACCCTGCCCGGCCAGGCCGGCCTTTTCCGTGACATCGCTGAACGTGCCGTCGCGATTGTTGCGGAAGAGCCGGTTCCAATACTCCGGCCCTGTTTTCACCAACGAGGGCAGTGCCGCGCCATTCACACAGAACAGATCGGGCCAACCATCGCCGTCAAAGTCAATCACGCCCAAGCCCCCGGGCAGTGTCTCCACCTGGTATTTGCGTCCTTCGGCGCCGTTACGGAGGACGAAATCCAATCCGCACGATGGCGGAGCAAGTTCAAACCGAATGGGGCCGGCGGACGGATGAACCTGGAGCGGAGGCTCCGCGGGCCAGCGAAAAGGCCCCACCGCCGCGGACTGCAGAAAGGGGTGAGCCAAGGGGAAAGGAAGGAGAGCCGCTGCCCTGGAAAGGAAGGCCCGTCTACTGATGATCATCGACGCCCTTTTGGCCGTGTTGTTGAAAAAGGTCGGAGAGCCGGTTGGCCTCCGCTGCGGCCGTTTGCGCTTCCTGTACGCGCCCCAATTTGCGAAGCACGCCTGCCAGCATCGCATGCAAAGCACCGCGCTCGTCCGGATAGCCCGCGGCCAGCAGCGGTTCGAGATACGCAAGCGCTTGGTGAGGCTGCCCGGTCTGCGCGTAGGCGATGCCCATTTGCACCTCCGCCCAGGCGTCGTTCGGGCGCATGGCAGCCATCTTGTTCAGGAATTCAAGCGCGGCCGGATAATCTCGCTCGTCCATCGCCATCGAGGCCAACAGGCGCAGCGCAACCGGCCGACGCGGATCGAGCGCCAGCGCCTGCCGGGCTGCTCCTTTCGCCAGAGTCACGTCGCCGAGGCTCTGGTATGCTTGCGCGAGCCTTTCCGCCAGCACCGCGTTTCGCGGCTGAACTTTTTGCGCTTTCTCATATTCGTCGGTGGCCGACCGTCGATCGCCCTTCACACGCACAAGGAAATCTCCATGCACACGGTAAAAGACCGCCTCGTTTCCGAGCGCACGAATCCGCGCCGTTGCTCGCTCGGCTTCCGAGGCGTAACAAAGCTCCAGCCAATACGCCACCATCTCCGCGCCCGCGTCGAGACCGCGCTCCAGCGCAGGAATCGCGCGCCCGCAATCGTTCAGTTCTGCCAGGGCGACCCCGCGTCGGAACCATGGCGCAGGTAGTTCCGAGGGCGGCTCAGGCAGCGCCGCCAGTTGCTCCCAGCGCTCTTCGGCAAAGAGCTGACCTTCAGAACCCTGAACTTCGGTTGCTGCAAACTTGATTTTCTCCAAGCACGCTTCGGGGTCTTTCCTCGCGCATTCCCACAGGCCGTCCTCGCGTTCTTCTTTCGGAAGCAAGTTCCGCGGCCAGGCCTTTAGTGCGCTGCGAAGCACCGCGGGAGAGCGGGCACCCAGCTCCCGAAGGTAGGCTTCCGCTTTTCGCCAGTTGTCGTGCGCGGCTGCCGTGACCGCTTCGAGGCGCAATGTCCAGGAGTCGTTCGGTTGCCGCTCGAGCGCGGTCTCGAGCGTCGCTGCGGCTTCTTCTTGCAGGCCGCGCCGCACTTGCTCTACGCCCAACTCGCCCCAAATGCCTTGTTGCTCGGGATCCGCCGTTGCCGACTCCCGCAGGAGCTCTTCACGCGTTTCTGGGCCGCTGTGCAAACCCTGCGCCTCGAACCTGAGCACCACAGCCATGCCGCTTTGGGCGCTTCGCAGCTCCAGGTCCAGGATGCGAAAGCGTTCCAAGTCAAAGTCTGCCCATTTCATCCAGGCGGCGGCAGAGCCAGGCTCCCGCGCAATTCCGGTCTCGAAGGCTTCCGCGGCCGCGGCATAGTCGGCCTTTTGTCTTGATGGGTCGGGGTTTAACGCTTCCCGCCCTCGAGCCGTCGCTTGCCTTGCATCTTCGGCAAAGTTTTCCGAGGACGCGGCGATGGTGACAAATCCAAGGGAGAAAACCATGGCGATGGGAAGAACCGAAAGGAGATGGCCACCGCGAAGCCCCGGGCACATAGGTGAATCATAGCACCTGAGGGTGGAGGCGATTGACGTGAGGGAGGGGAAAGGCCAAGCCAAGGCCGGAATTTATGTTTTTTCACAAAACGAAAGCCGGGCCAAACCGTCTTTACCTATAGCTGTCTATGGGAGGGCGATGACCAGCCATCCGGGAGGTTCTAGCGGTGTACGGGAGGAGTCTTGAACAAGCCAAAAAGCGACGTACTGCAGGGGACACTGGCGCTGCTGGTGCTGAAGACGCTGGCGCGAGGGCCGATGCACGGCTACGGCATTACCCTGCACATCCAGCGGGTTTCGAGTGAGGTCTTGCGGGTCGAGGAAGGGTCGCTGTACCCGGCATTGCACCGGATGGAGCAGGTCGGCTGGGTCAGCGCCGAGTGGCGAGCGTCGGAGAACAGACGGCGCGCCCGCTATTATCGGCTGACCGCGGCCGGGCGAATGCAACTTGCCGAAGAAGAAGAGAATTGGGCGCGCTTGACGCAAGCGGTCGCCGCGGTACTCGAGTGCGCTTGAGGTGACTGGTAATCGGTTGAGACCCAACAAAACGCACTGTTTACGCCATGACGTTCGATGAGTTTCGCCAGGCAGAAGGAGCGGAAAACCATGTCCTTGCTTTCCCGCCTCAAGGGCTTGCTGCAAATCCAGCGCCTCGAGCAAGACCTCGACGACGAGCTGCTCTCGCACATCGAGATGCGCACCGAGGACAACCTCGCTGCGGGAATGTCGCCTGCACAAGCCCGCTATGACGCGCAGCGCCGCTTTGGCAATTCCACGCGGCTGAAAGAAGAGACGCGAGCCGTGGACGTCGTCGGGTGGATCGAAGCGACAGCCCAGAATCTTCGCTACGCCGGGCGCACGCTGCGGCGCAGCCCGGGATTCACAATCGTGGCTATTCTCACGCTCGCTCTCGGCATTGGCGCAAATGTGGCCATCTTTACAGTCGTCGAAGCTGTGCTTCTGCGGCCACTGCCCTTTCCCCATCCCGAACAACTCGTGCGCGTCTACGACGACATCCGTAGCTCCAACACGCACGACGTTGGGATGTCCGTCCCTGAGCTTTGGGACCTGCGCGACCATTCCGGCGTGTTCCAGGACATTTCCGTGATCTTCCCGGCCGACGCAAACATCACCGGCGGCGAGCGTCCCGAGCGGGTTGAATTCCTCGGGACCAACGCCAACTACTTCAGCATGCTCGGCGTTCACGCCCAGCTTGGCCGCACCTACACGCCTGCCGATGCCCTCCCCGGTTTCTCCGAACCCGTGGTCATCAGTGACGCATACTGGCACCGCGGCTTCGGCCGAGACCCGACCGTCATCGGCAGGAAAATTCGCGTGGATGGCGACCTTTACACCATCACCGGCGTACTGCCACCGGACTTCCACCACCCTGGTCGCACGCTGACCGCGGACGTCGATCTGTGGGCCACCACGGGCTTCGCCGCCCCGCCCTTTCCTGCGCCTCCCGTTCGCGCGATCCGTCTCCTTCCCGGGGTCATGGGCCGCCTCAAGCCGGAGTTTGATTTGGCTCAGGCGCAAGCGCAACTCGACAATTTCGTAGCACAACTCTCGCGCCAGTTTCCCGACGAGTATCCCGCCGCCGCGGGGTGGTCCCTCCGGCTGGTTGCGCTTCAGCAAGACTTGGTCGGCAATGTCCGTACGGAACTGTTGGTGCTTCTTGCCGCCGTGGCATTCGTGCTGCTCATTGCGTGCGTGAATCTTGCCAATTTGCTTCTCGCGCGCTCCGCGAGCCGGCAACGGGAAATCGCCATTCGCCTCGCGGTTGGCGCCGGCCGCTCGCGACTGATCATACAACTCCTCACCGAGAGCATTTTTCTGGCCACCATCTCGGGTGCCGCGGCACTTATCACCGTTGTCTGGCTGAAGAGGTCTCTCGTGCACCTCGCGCCCGCGAATCTGCCTCGCCTCAGTGAAGTCAGCTTCAGTCCCG
>DATAIH010000298.1:0-10755 GCA_036262755.1 Candidatus Acidiferrum sp. | reverse complement strand
CGATGCGCTTGCCGTTCACCGCCAGCGATGTCTTTGGGCCCGCCCATCCAGGAACGCGCACACAAATGGTGAAATTCTCGGGGCGAGCCATCGCCAAATCAAACTGGACGAGGTTCGCCTTCGGATAATCGGCCTTTAGTGTCAGGGAGCACCGCGTACCGCCTTGTGTCCAGGTGAGCCGCGATGGAAGAAATAGATTGACGTAAACGCCGTCGCGGCTTTGGTAATACGAACTGATGCCGTAATCCGCCGACAATTGAGGGAAGGTACCGGAACAGCAAGGCCATTTGTCCCTGTACCATTCCTTTCTGGCTTCGCGGCTGTTGTAGTCGGAATAGTAGAAGGTAGTTCCGTCTTGCTGGATGAGCCTTGCGCCGGCAATGGTGTTGTAGAGCACGCGCTCCATGCTATCGCCGTAACGCGAATCGCGCGTGACACGCAACAGGTAACGGGTGATCTTAAAGTGGCCGTAAGCACCGCACGGCGTTTCGAAGCTGGAGTGCGTTCCTTCGAGACTTGCGGCAATCGCGCCCCTTCCTGGTTCCACGAATGCCTCGTCTGGTCCCCATCCTCCGGTCGCATAGCTCTGTTCCTCGACCATCCGAAGACCATTGCGCGCTGCCCGCAAGTATTTCTCCTCCCCTAGCACGAGATAGGCCTGCATCCCCGAACTTAACGCATTGACGTGGCTATAGGCATGTTCGCCCGGTAAAACATTGTTGTTCTCGGCGAGAGGATCGAAGTAATCCTGCTCGAGGAAACGAACCGCCAGGTCTCGGTAGCGCTGGTCTCCCCCGCTTCGCTGATAAGCAAGGAAAAGGTTTTCGGGCAGCGTGTAGGTTTCATCCCAGGTATAGGAAGTGTCCTTGTGCTTTCGAGCCCGCTGCTCCGCGCGGCTCAGGGCTTTTTCCGGCAAATGCGGCAGCACCGCTTGAGTGCTTTGCCAAAGCGCATTCAGAGCATGGGGATCTTGGGCAAACTCGTGGGCGTCAATCAGCCCACAGCAAGTCTTGTCGAAAGTGTAGGCCGGGAGGCGATAGTCCACGTAGAATTTCCCGGCTGGATCGACGGTCTGTGCGTAGCCGCGAACCAACCTCTGCACTTTTTCCTGCGTTGGCTTTGACCCGGTTACTGCGTAGGCGCGGGCCAGCCCGGAGAGATACTGCCCAAAGCTATGACCCGCGATAAAGCCATGGAAGTTGTTCGCGGGATTGAAATCGCTGGCGTTGTCATACCACCCGCCCATATCCGGGCCCGGGGCGGGCAATCCGGCGCGCTGCCGAAATGGTTTCAGCAACGCATCTTCATCTAGGGCAAGAAATAATTCGTGATTGTGGTCAAATTGTGTCCGGAAGATTCCCTCCGACAATTGAACCTGGGAATATTCAAACAAACCAAGCGCAGGCACCACAGCCGTTGCCGCGGCCGGAACGATCCATGCCGGCGCGGAGCGAAACGTAATCGCACCTCCCGCGGCGGCTGCACTCAATTTCAAAAAACTGCGGCGGGAAGGATTTTTCATCACCGTTTCTCCTGCTGAAAAAAGCACTTGCTTCTCAAGGGGGAGGCCTTGCAGTTTCTTGTATTCCAACGTTGCCGCTTTAGCCGCGCAATTCCTCCATCCGTCGACTGGTGTTGGAGGGATAAATTTCTGCAAACGCTTTCATTGCAGACGTTACAGCCGTTTCTGCAATGCTGTCAAGCATCCTGATCTCTTCCTCTCGCTGCTCATTTGCCTTTCCGACTGGTTCACCCTTCGTTACCATCTCCCTCCGGCGTAAATCAGGTCCCTAGTTTTCATTCAACACTACTGACCATCTCCGCGACCAAGCCTGCGACGTGACGATCACACTTTCTTCGGTAAAGTCACTAGGATTTCGGCACGGAGACCGAATGCCCTTTTTCTCGGCAGCGGTTGCGAAAGACGCCCTCTGCCACGCAAACTCAAACCTCACGCCCACGTATTCATGGTCAGGCGGAAGCCTTCTTGACCGTGCTAGGTTATAGGTATAACATCCCTCCGTAATGTCCATACGCGATAGGCCTGCCGCTGGATGGCTGCTGCTCACGTTCACCATACCCGCGAAGCGCGCCAGCCAGAGAGTGGGGATTTGGCGGAAGTTGCAGCGCTACGGAACGGTGCCACTTGGCAATTCGGGTTACCTGCTCCCGAGCGATTCTAGCAACGAAGAGCGGTTTCACTGGCTTGCAAAAATGGTTCGGAAGTACGGCGGAGAGGCATCTGTGGCTCGCGTGGAATCGATTGACAACCTCTCGACGGCGCAGTTGAAGGGGCGCTTCTCCGAGGCGCGCGCGCGAGAGTATCAAGAGCTGATCGAGGAGATTAAGGCCCTCTCGGGTACAGAAGACGGACGGGTGAGCAGCGGGCGCTTGACCCGGCTCGGGAACCGCTTTCAGGAAATCGTCGAGGTCGACTTCTTCGACAGTCCCCTGCAAGTGCGGGTTCGGGAGCTGCTGGAGCAGGCCAGTACGTCACGAACGGCGAAGCCCGGCCGCGCGAAGATTAGTCCGAAGGACTACAAGAACCGAGTGTGGGTCACACGGCCGAGGCCTGGAGTGGACCGCTGCGCTTCCGCGTGGCTCATTCGAGGTTTCATCGACGCGAAAGCGCAATTCGCTTTTGCCCCGGAAGATCGAGTGCCGACGGGCACCGTGCCGTTCGATATGTTCCGTGAGGACGGTTTCGGTCATCACGGCGAGGACTGCACTTTTGAAACGCTAGAAAGGGAGTTTCGCATTCGCGACCGTCGTGTTGGCGTGATTGGGCAGATGATTCATGACGCGGATCTCCTCGACGATCGCTTTGGCCGCAAGGAAGGTTACGGTGTTGACGCGATCTTGAAGGGCTGGGCTCGGCGCGGATTAGCCGACTCGGAAATCCTGGAGCGCGGAATCCAGTTGATTGAGGGGTTGTATTATTCGCTGAAATGAGGGCAGGGATGGAACAACGATCGTCCAGCAGCGTCCGTCGAAATGGTTTACCGGCCGCGTATTTGAATTTCGCGGTTCCTAAATGGGGGGCAGTCATGCTTCGAAAGCTGTGTCGTTTGGTTCTTGTGTCGGTCCTGTTTGTTCCAGTCGCCGTGAGGGGCCAAGGTCTTAACACTTCGGCCATCGACCAGGCACTAGGCCGTTCTGGCCAGAAGGCTGGAGAAGTCTACAGAGTGGGTTTCCCGCGCACGGACCTGCAAGTTGTCGTTCAAGGAGTGTCCGTGAAACCAGGGCTGGCTCTCGGGTCGTGGGCCGCTTTTTCGGGGACCGACGAGAACGCCACGGTGATGGGAGACCTGGTCCTGCTTGATGCCGAAGTCAATCCGGTCCTGAAAAAACTACGCTCTTCTGGATTTGAAATCACCGCCGTACACAACCATCTTCTCGGCGAGACCCCGCACGTCATGTACATGCACTACATCGGCCATGGCGGAGCCGCTCAGCTTGCCGAGACCCTTAGGGCTGCTCTGGCCGCGTCTAAGACGCCTCTTGAAAGGCCCGCGGCGCCAGCACCTGAACCCGCAACGGCTCCCGACTGGGTCAAGACGATGAACGACACGATCGGGCGGCAAGGTACCTTCAGGGGCGGCGTGCTTTCCTTCCTCTTGGCTCGTTCCGAAGCTATTGCGGAAGGCGGCATGACACTCACTTCGCCGCAAGGAGTAGCGGAGTCCATCAATGTTCAAGAAGCGGGGGCAGGCAAAGTCGCCGCGACCGGCGATTTTGTGCTTACGGCTGACGAAGTGAACCCCGTTATTTCAGCACTGGAGGAGCATCATATTCTTATCACCGCGCTGCACAGCCACCTACTAACCGAGCAGCCTCGCGTTTTCTTCATGCACTTCTGGGCGGCCGACAACACCGCCTCGGTCGCGGCTGGAATCAAGGCGGCCCTGAGCCCTATCGCCCTCAAGTAGGAGATAGAAATGACTAGAACCCATTCAATCCAGAATCGCGTCGTACTCCTGGCCATCACGATCATTCTGTCGCTTGCACCTAGGGGGATCCCTCAATCGAGCGGGCCAACACTCAGGAAAATTACGGAGTTCGATCTGCCGGGTCCCGGCGGAAAACGGTTCGACTATCTCACGATTGACGCGGACGACCACTATCTGATTTCCGCCCATCTTGCCGCTGATCAGACCTACGTGATCTATCTGGGCACGAACAAGGTTGTCGCCACAGTCACGGACACGCCCGGCGCGGAAGGCGTCGAGTACGTCCCCGAACTCAGGAAGCTCTACACGTCGAACGCACACGACGACACGATCGGCGTCGTGGACCTGAAGCAGATGAAGGTCGTGAAGAAGCTCAAGACCGAAGCAAAACCGGACGGGAGCGCGTATGCCGCACCCTTCCACAAGCTGTATGTGTCGGACGAGCGCGGAAAAGCAGAAGCGATCGTGGACGTGACCAAAGACCAAATCGTAAAAACGCTACATTTCGATAGCGAAACGGGAATGCCGCAATACGATCCAGTGGCGCGCAAGGTGTACGTGAATCTGCAGGACCAGAACGTTTTTGCGGTCATCGATCCGGTGACGGATGACGTCGTGGGCCGTTATCCGGTCGGGAAATGCAAGGGCAACCACGGCATGGCGCTCGACCCGGAGCATCATCGCGCGTTCCTTTCCTGTGAAGAAAATGAACTCATGACCGTTTTCGACCTGGACAAGAACGTTCCGCTTGCGTTTCTTCCTCTTGCGGGCGGGCCGGACGTGATCAAGTTCGACCCGGGACTGCGACGCATCTACGTCGCGTGTTACAGCGGAGCTATCTCTGTTTTTCACCAGGAAGACGCCGACCACTACCGCAAGATCGAGGACTTTCGCGTCCAGCACGCTGTTCACACGGTCGCCGTGGACTTGCAAACTCATCGGCTCTACACACCCGAGCAAGAGGAAAACGGTAAACCCGTGGCTCGCATGGTCGTATACGAAGCGTTGAATGATCGTTAGGCATTACCAGCCGTGAGGGCGGATTTCATACCGGCGCCGCTGCGCGCGTTGCCAAGAGACGGCGTGGTCTTGTTTCTGACGCGCTTCACAAGGCTATTTGCCTATGGAGCCTTGTCTGTCGTCCTGGTCTTTTACCTAGTAAGCCTTGGGCTTACGGAAACCCAGGTTGGCGTTCTTCTGACTCTGACGCTTGCAGGGGATATGGCCATTTCTCTTGTGCTGACAACCCGAGCGGACCGCCTCGGACGGCGCCGCATGCTGATCGTCGGCGCAATTCTCATGGTGGTCGCTGGCATAGCGTTCGCTTCGACACGCGATCTTCTATTCCTCATCATTGCGGGTACCATTGGCGTCATCAGTCCGAGCGGCCACGAAGTAGGACCTTTCCTGTCGATTGAACAGGCAGCGTTGTCGCACGTGGTGCCGGCGCGAAGCCGCACGGAAGTATTCGCGTGGTATACGCTGGCTGGCTCGGTTGCAACGGCGCTTGGAGCTCTCTGCGGTGGCACGGCCGCGGGACTTGCGCAGAAAGCTTCTCTCTCCAATTCCGGCAGCTACCGGGTTGTTGTTCTTGCGTACGCAGCTCTCGGTCTGGCTCTCGTATTTCTCTTCACGCGGCTATCGTCATCCGCAGAAATTGCGGAGCCTGCGCCGGAAAGCACCGCCGCGGTTTCCACAAAGCATTTTCTTGGCGTGGGCCGTTCGCGTTCCATCGTCTTGAAGTTGTCGAGTCTCTTCGCTCTTGACTCCTTTGGTGGAGGTTTTGTGGTGCAAAGCTTCGCCGCGTATTGGTTCTATCTGCGATTCGGCGTTCCCTCGACGAAACTAGGCGTCATTTTTTTCTGGGCGAATATTCTGGCGGGGATTTCTGCTGTGTTTGCGTCGCGTCTTGCTGCCCGTATCGGTCTGGTTAGGACCATGGTAGTGACGCACCTGCCGTCGAATGTTCTTCTGATTCTTGTACCCCTTATGCCGAACCTGAGTTTGGCGGTTCTAGTGCTACTCGTGCGATTCAGCATTAGCCAGATGGATGTTCCTACCCGGCAGTCCTACACGATGGCTGTTGTGCGCCCAGAGGAACGCTCCGCTGCCGGAGGAATAACAGGAGTCGCAAGAACTGCGGGCGCAGCCATTAGTCCCATATTTGCCGGGTTTCTGTTTTCGCGCCCGATGCTAATCGACGTTCCCTTTTTCGTAGCCGGGACGCTCAAGATCCTTTACGACCTAACGTTGTACCGACAATTTGCGGCCATCCGTCCGCCGGAGGAAGATCACTAATGGCGCCTTACGATGATTTGCTGGTCGCGCTTTCAGACTTGGCGATAGGCACGCGAAGAAGAGGTCTGATCGCTATGCGGATCCGGGCCTCCTCATTGCGGGGCCAAACCCTGAGGCAGATTGCGACGATCGACCTTGCCGGTATGGTTGTTTATGAGGTTATCGCCACGGCTCGAAGCAATCCTTAAATGAAAGGATCACAAAATGCGATTCGCTGCGTTACTGCTCCTCTCAGCCACGGTGCTAAGGGCTCAATCGCCTGAGCCCCTCAAGTTAGAGAAGACCGTCGAACTGCCGGACGTACAGGGACGCATCGACCATATGTCCATGGATGTGAAAGGGCAGCGATTGTTTGTCTCTGCGCTCGGCAACAATACGGTGGAAGTCATCGATGTCAAGGCGGGCAAACGCGCGAACACGATCTCCGGGCTAGGAGAGCCGCAGGGTGCCCTGTATGTCGCAAGCGACGATCGCCTCTATGTCTCCAGCTCGAAAGACGGGACAGTGAAGATCTTTGACGGCACTTCGTTGAACCTGCTCAAGACTGTGGATTATGGCGAAGATGCCGATAACCTCCGATACGATGCTGCTCACAAGCGGGTCTACGCCGGATACGGGAGTGGGGGTTTGGGGGAGCTGGACGTCGAAGGCCAGAAGATCGGCGAAATTAAACTGGACTCACACCCGGAATCATTCCAGCTCGAGAAAAACAGCCCCCGAATCTATGTGAACCTGCCGAAGTCGAGAAAAATCGCCGTTTTGAACCGAGAGACAAGGAGTGTCCTGGCAAGTTGGGGCACCGGGATGTCACTCAATAACTACGCGATGGCACTGGACGAACCGGATCACCGGCTATTTGTGGTCAGTCGTATTCCCGCACGTTTGCTGGTCCTAGACACGGGCACTGGGAAAATAATTCAGACACTTTCAGCGGTCGGTGACTGTGACGATGTCTTTTTTGACCAAGCGCGAAAACGCATCTACGCTTCAGGCGGAGAAGGCGCCATTTCCATTTTTGAGCAACAGGACGCCGACCACTACAAAGAAATCGCGCGAATTCCCACCGTGAAGGGAGCGCGCACAAGTTTCTTCTCGCCAGATTTGGATCGGCTCTACCTTGCTGTCAGACGACAAGGCTCGGCGCCAGCAATGATCCAGGTTTTTGAGCCGAACCCGTAGTCCGACAGACGGCCAGGTAGGGCGCCGATCGGGAGTGTCTGCCACCTCGACGAGCGTTTAGCTTGTGTTAATGTTTGTCGCCGTACTGTGTTGAATACAGGCCGTTTAGTGACTTGGTTTGTGCCGATGATGGCAGAAATTACACTCCCAACTGGCAGGTTTCTGAGATGAAGGTTGTCGTCTATCTATTCTTGCTTTTCCTGACCAGTGTTCCCGCTTTTGCGCAGACCGGAACACTCCAAGGCGTGGTCACCGATGAATCCGGGGCCGTGGTTGCGGGAGCAAAGGTGAGGTTAACGAGTTCCTCGGGGCGGCTCAAAGAAACCGTCTCCAACAAAGAAGGTGCGTTCTCGTTTTCCAATGCCCCGTTCGGTGAGTACGTGCTCGAAGCCTGGGCTTCGCAGCTCACTCTTGCGGAGCCGGCCAAAGTCACTCTGAATTCCGCGGCCCAGACTGTCAATTTGCAGCTCAAGGTCGCCGAGATGCACGAGCAAGTGAGTGTCGGGGATCAGGCGGGTGCCGCCGTCACCACGGAATCGGCGGGAAACGCCAGCGCCGTCGTGCTGCGCGGGAAGGACCTGGATGCTTTGGCAGACGACCCCGAGGACCTGGCAGCGGACCTGCAGGCGATGGCCGGACCTTCAGCTGGGCCGAATGGAGGCGCATTTTTCATAGATGGATTTAGCGGCGGTGAGCTTCCCTCCAAGAGTTCGATTCTTGAGGTGCGCATCAATCAGAATCCGTTCTCCCCGGAATACGACACCCTGGGCTACGGCCGCATTGAAATACTCACCAAACCAGGCGGCGAGAAATTTCACGGGAGCCTTTACAACAATTTTGGCGACAGCTTCTGGAATTCGGCAAACCCCTATGCCTCTCAAAAGGCGCCGTTCTTCCTGGACGAATACGGGGGCAATCTGGAGGGGTCGCTCAGCAACAAGGCCTCCTTCTTCCTCGCGGCGGATGCCGCAGCAATCAACAACGGTGCAATCATCAACGGCACCACGCTCGATCCTACTACGTTGGCCGTCATCGATCCGTTTACGCAGGTCTTTACGATTCCGCAGCGGCGTGTCGCCGTCAGCCCACGCGTGGACTTTCAACTGACGCCCACCGACACGCTCTCGGTGCGCTACGTTTTTCAGACGGTTGACATCCAGCACGCGGGCGTTGGTTCGTTCAATCTGGTGTCCACAGGTTTTCACAACGAAGGACAAGGCAACACCCTGCAGATTGCGAACACCAAGGTATTGAGCTCTAATGTCATCAATCAGACGCGCTTCCAATTTGACCGTCAGAGCATCACCAGCATTTCCGACAATTCCGGTGCTCAGATCGATGTTTTGAGCGCGTTCGTTGGCGGCGGAGCACAGCTGGGCACATCAGCTAACTCGCTTGACAGCTTTGAATTCCAAAACTACACGACCATCTCTCACCAGGCGCACACTTGGCGTTTCGGCGTGCGCGTGCGCGCGGCGGCGATGAATAACGACTCCCCCATCAACTACGGCGGGACGTTCGTGTTCACTGGCGGTCTGGCGCCGGAATTAGACGCGAACAACCACCCGGTGTTGAACTCCTCGGGCAATCCGGTGCTCGTGAATATTGATTCCATCGAGAGTTACCGCCGAACACTGGAATTCCAGCAAATGGGATTCTCGGCCGCGCAAGTTCGGGCGCTGGGAGGCGGTGCGTCGCAATTCTCGATCAACGCAGGAAATCCTGCGATCTCCGTCAACCAGGAAGATGTGGGTGCCTTCGTTGGGGATGAGTGGCGACTCAAAAGGAATCTGACCATCAATCTCGGCTTAAGGTACGAAGGGCAGACGAACATGAACGACTGGAGGGACTTTGCGCCGCGCCTTGGCTTGGCCTGGGCTCCCGGAGGAAACAAGGCGGGGGCGAAGCCAAAAACAGTGATTCGTTCCGGCTTCGGGTTGTTTTATCAACGCTTCGACATCGCCAACTTCCTCACGCTCGAACGTTTCAACGGCCTAACCCAGCAGCAATACGTCGTGACCAATCCAGACTTTTTCCCCACGATACCGCCGGCTTCGACATTGACCGCATCCAGTTCGCAACAAGCGATTGAGAAGCTCGGCCCTAGTCTTCGGGCGCCTTATTTGATGCAGTCAGCGCTTGCTGTCGAACGGCAACTGCCGGCTCATACGACGATGGCCATCACGTACGTGAACTCGCATAGCCCGAATCAGTTCTTAACCAATGACATTAATGCACCGCTGCCGGGCACCTATAATCCGCAAGTCCCTGGGAGCGGAACCTATCCGCTCGGCACGCCAGAGGCAGTCTTTCAGGTAGGATCCTCTGGACGGTACAACCAAAACGAATTGATCGTGAACGTAAACTCCAGAATCAACGGATCGGTGTCACTGTTCGGTTCGTATGTTTACAACCACGCGCTCAGTAATACTGATTACTCGCCCCCTCCGAGGAATACCGATTTCAACCCCGCCGTCAGTTTTGGTGCACTCGGTGTGGGAACCTTCCCGGCAAACCCGTACAGCATGTCTGGAGAATATGGTTTTGCATCCACCGACATTCACGATCAGGGAACATTCGGCGGCTCGATCGCGACAAAGTGGGGATTCTCGTTCAACCCTTTGGTGATTTTGGAATCGGGGGCACCGTTCAATATCACGGCGGGTCAGGACTTGTATGGCGACACCTTGTTCAATGGCCGCCCCGGCATTGCCGTCGACCCGACCCGACCGGGCTTGGTACAGACGAAATATGGCCTGTTGGACCCCAATCCCATTCCCGGCGAAGTAATTGTGCCGCGGAATTTGGGACGGGGACCGGGACTGGTCATGGCGAATCTGCGGGTCACGAAGACGTTTGCCTTCGGGCCAGCGGGGGAAACAGCTGCGCCTGCAACTGGGGGCCGGCGTCCACCAACCGGACCGTTCAGCACCGGAGGGTCTGGAGGTTCCTCATCCACAGGCCGTCGGTACGTACTGAGCGTCTCGATGGCGATTCGCAATATCGTGAATCACGACAATCCTGGTCCGATAATCGGTAATGTCACATCGCCGCTATTTGGCCGAGCGAACCAGCCGTACGGCGCCGGGTCGCTTGGAGGGACCGGGTTTTCCGAATCCGCTGACAATCGGAGATTGGAGCTGCAGGTCAGGTTTAGATTCTGAAGTCCAAAGGGCCGGACCACGGAGGAACGGCTCATCAACCGGGAGGAAGCCATAGTGTTGGGGAACAGGCCTGCTCGGTGCACTCGGCTCCTTCCTTCCATCGCGTCCTCCCTCTGTTTTCTAGTGTCGTTTCTGCCCCGCCTATGCGCACAACAAACGACGAC
>DATAIH010000297.1:0-8196 GCA_036262755.1 Candidatus Acidiferrum sp. | reverse complement strand
GGCAACGGCTGAATCGATTGCGGACTCTTTGGTCCCAAGGACTGGGCTATGACGGGGCTGGGAGACCAAATCCAGAGCAGCAAAAGACTGACGATGTAGGGAAGATGGGAGCGCATGATTACCTCCCAGCGCGCATTCTAGCACAAGTGGCGGTAACTCTTGCGAAACCGGCTTACCGCCTCTAATCCGGCCCAAATCTTGGTAAACCGAAATGCGTGCGAAACCGCGCATCTTGTGCTTGAGGTATGCGTGGGGACGATCCCACAAAATTGTTTCATCAAGCGATTCACCCCATGCCGTACAATTTAAGCTAGGCACACTCAGGCACCAACAGTTACGTGTCGTTTGACGGTTGGCGAACCTTTCTAGGGATTCTTTTGTGATTCTCGATCCGCAAGATACTCGAAAAATCTCTCGAACCTGGCGCGAATACTTCCACGAAATGAAGGAAAGCGTGGGAGTAGCTCGCTGGGTTTATCGCGAATTCATAACTCCCGAAAGCCGTCTTTGGACCCGGCGGATGCTCGTGTCTCTGGCCATTTCCATTACCGCGCTGAACGGCATTGCGTGGTTGGCGAAATATTTGGTCGACGGCCTCATTCGCCACGAAGCATACGCCGTCAAGATGAGCTTCCTCGGGATGGCCGCATTCGTGATCGTCTACGGTTATTTCGACCGGCTGCAAATGATCGCGCGTGAGCACGCGCAGGGCGAGAACCTCACGCAACTAAAGCGCCGGATGAATGAGCTGTTCTTTGAGAAGAGCATGGGCCAGCACCTGCAGGAAAGCTCGTATCTGAACACGGCAAACATAGAGCGGGGCAGAGGACGCATCGAGCAACTCGAGAATATGCTCATGTTCGAGGGATCCTCCTCGATGATATCGCTTACCGTCGCGCTGACGCTGCTGTGGCTCCGGGTACCATCCGCCGGCTTCTTTATGACTTTGCTGCTCGTGAGCTACTTGGTCTGGCTGGTGTATCTGAACCGCAATATTTCGGAGAAGTGTGTACCCTTCGACAAAGAATTCCGGCGCATCAACCGCTGGGAGCATGAACGGTGGGAGAAAATCGAGCGTGTAAAAACCTGTGCGAAAGAGGGCGAGGAGATCGCCTACCAAAATCGCTCCTTCCGGAAGGTTCTCGGGGAGGAGCGCAAATTCTGGCTTTGGTTTATCGGAAAGGTCACCTGGCGCGGTTACTCCAACCGGCTCGTCCTTTTGGGCACTCTTGGGTATGGCGCCTGGTCGATTTGGCGAGGTGACTGGTCAAACGGCGTTTTCGTTCCGCTCCTGATGTACGCCACCAAAGTCAGCGAGAGCATCTGGCATATTGGTCATATCGAACATCAGATCAACTGGAACATGCCGGCGATTCGCACCGCGATGCTTACGTTGACGGTTCCACCAGACATCACCGACAAGCCGAATGTCATTGAGCTTAAGAGAAAAAATGGCGTGCGCGTCGAGCTGCGCAATGTCTCCTACGCGTACGCTAGGGAGAAGCGCGACCTGCCTGGCCTCCCCGCTGCCGCTAATGGAGGGTCGAAACCGGCGCCATCGATTCTCCGCAATGTCAGCTTCACCATTGGGCCCGGCGAAAAAGCCGCTCTGATTGGCCCGTCCGGCGCGGGCAAAACCACGATTATGCGCCTGCTCATGCGCTATATGGATCCGGCCTCCGGCGCAATTTTCATCGATGGTCACGACTTGCGCGATGTGCGGCTGTCTTCCTGGCTCAACCTCATCGCCTATGTGCCGCAGCAAGCGCAGGTATTTGATGGCACCATCCGCGACAATCTGCTTTACCGTTTCACGGATGAACCGATCCTTGTGCCCGACGAAGAGCTTTGGGCCATTATGCGCAAGCTGAAGATCGATTTTGGCGACCGTTTGACCGACGGCCTGGATACGCGCGTCGGCCGCCACGGAATCGAACTATCCGGCGGGGAGCAGCAGCGGCTAATGATCGGCGCGGCCGCCATGCGCAAACCCATATTCATGGTCGTCGACGAAGCCACCGCCTCGCTCGATGCCACGACGGAAAAAGCCGTGCAGAAGGGCCTGGAAGAGGTGCTGGGTGATCATATGGGCGCCCTCATCATCACGCATCGCCTCTCCACAGTCCGCCGGATGTGCAGCAAATTCTTTGTCCTGCGGGACTCTGAAGGACTTGCCGCAGGAGAATCGCAACTCGAAGCATCCGCAGGCTCGTTCGAGGAACTTTACGAAATATCCCCAACGTTCCGGATGCTCGCCGACGATCAAGGAGTGGTGGTTCTTGACAGTCCTCAGCGACCAGTGGAGTCATCGTCCGAGCCGATAAGCGAGGCAGGGGAGAGCATCCACTATGCGGAGCCAGAATCCATAGGGTGATCCAGGAGTACTCGGAGCAACCCATTTCCGATTTCACCAGAAGCTTTTGCGCATTCCTGACAGGTGATTTCCGAGTAGTGCAAGACCATCCGTTATTCGTACCGCAGCGCGACCACCGGATCGACACGCGCTGCGCGCCGCGCTGGAACGTAGCAGGCCGCCAGCACGACGAACGACAGCAGAATCGCGACAGCCGCGATTGTCGCGGGATCGTTCGCGTGTACGTCGTAAAGCATTGATTTCAGGTAACGCGTGACTCCCAAAGCCACGCCGATGCCGACCGCCGCGCCGGCTATGGCCAGCACGATCCCCTGCCCGACAACCAGCCGCAACACGTCGCGCTGCTGCGCGCCTAGAGCGGTGCGAATGCCAATCTCGCGCGTGCGCCGCGAAACTTCGTACGAAAGTAGGCCGTAGAGCCCGATGCAAGCCAGCACCAGCGCGAGCGCGCCAAAGAATCCCGACAGCTTTGCGATCATGCGTTCCTGAAAAAGCATTCGGTCGATCAGTTCCGTCTGCGTATGGACGTCGAAGACGGGCAGATTACTGTCCATCTGGCGCACTATGCTGCGGATGGAAGCAGTCATTTCGGTGGGATTGGTTCTGGTGCGCACTTCGAAATTGGTGTTGCCACCGCTCGAGGGAACGTACATCGTGGGCTCGATTTCACTTCTCAGGCTCTCATATTTCGCGTCGCTCACCACGCCAAGTATTACCCAGCCGGGTGCCGCCCAGTCTCCCTTCTCCGGATTCGCCTCCCTTTCACCGAAACGCTGTCCCAAGGGATTCACGTTTGGAAAATATTTCCGTACGAATGTTTTGTTGACAATCACCGGGACAGGCGCTTCATTTGCTGCACTCGTGGGAACGGTCGCAGTCCCGTTTGGAGCGGGAAGGCCCGCTTCCTTCGCTTGCTGCGCGGTCTGTCGCGCCCTTTCCCTTTCTTCTGCGGCCTGGGTTTGGGCAAAATCCGCGGAATTGAAGTTCCGTCCCGCAAGCAGCTGCATGTGCATCATCGAAAAGAAATCGGCGCCCAAAGGAAGATAGTTCGCCTCGGATTCCTCTTCCTTAGGAGTGCCTGCAAGATGGAAGCCCGTTGTCCACAAGCTGCCGCTCAGTAACGTGCTGTTCGAATAGCTTACGGACTCAACTCCCGGAGTGGCAGCGAGCCGCTCCTGTAAGTCCTGGTAAAACGCATCGATTTGCGGCGTCTTGTAGCCGATCAGCGTCGGGTCCAGGCCGAACGTGAGCAGATTGCGCGTGTCGAATCCGGGATCCACATTTCTCAGGTTCCGCAGCGTGCGCACCAAAAGCCCCGCGCCAACCAGTACGACCACCGCGAGCGCCACTTGGGAAACTACAAGTCCATTGCCCAGACTGAACCATCTTCCGCCCGCGCGCCCTTCGGCTGCGGAACTGCGCGTGCCTTCCTTCAGCGCGGGCGTCAAATCCACATGGGTGCCGCGAAAAGCCGGCGCCAGCCCGAAAATAACTCCCGTAAGCAACGAAGCGGCGAACGTAAAGGCCAGAACGCGCCCGTCGATGCCTGGAGCGAATCCGAACGGCCTATCCGAATTACTCGCGATAAGCGTCACGATTGCGCGCGTGCCCCAAATCGCAAAGAGAATCCCGAGCGCGCCGCCAACGAGGGAAAGGAAAACGCTTTCCGTCAGCAATTGCCGCACGACTCGCCCGCGGCCCGCGCCCAGCGCCAGCCGCACCGCGATTTCTTTTTGCCGCGCTGTCGCGCGTGAAAGGAGCAAGCCCGCGACGTTCGCGCACGCAATCAGGAGCACGATTCCGACGGCCATCATGAGCACGTACAATTCCGTGGAAACCTGCGTAGTCGTTCCCGTCAGCCCGGACTGTGCGGGGAGCGCATCAACTTTCGGGTCGTCTTCCGGCTTCGAGAGAGGCTTCGCGGCGTGCAGCAGGTGGTTGCGGAAGAGCGTCGTCACGGCAGCCTGTGCTTCCAATCGCCCGACGCCGGGCTTCAACCGCCCGATAATCACGAGCCACCAGCTGTAGATGTCCGTAGCGCGCGTTTTCACCCATGAATTCGGATTGATCTGAGGCAGCACGGAGAGCGGGATCCACACATCGTAGACGCGTCCGGGACTCAGGCTGTCGAATCGTGGCTCGGTCACGCCGATAATCGTGAACGGAACGTCGTTCAGGCGAACTGTTTTACCGATTGCTGCCAGCGAGCCGCCAAACTGGCTGGCCCAGTAGCCGTAATTCAGCACGACCACTGGTTGCGCTGAAGCCGCATCGTCGCTTGGCGCGATGAGCCTTCCGGCGGCAGGGCGAACACCGAGCAGCGAGAAGAATTTCCCGGAAACTCCTTGCCCCCTCAATACGCTCGCCGTTCCATTGCCGCTGAGATCGATTTGGCCGGCATTCGCAAACGCCGCGACGCTGGAGAACGCGCTGGCTTGCGAAGCCACCTCGTCGAAAAACGGCTCGGAAAACGAACAACTGGTTGCGGGGCCACGGTGCGGCGCGTAACTCTGCGCGCAGTCGCCATAACTGCTGCTGCTGTGCCTGTCCGGCGTCTTGAGCGCGCGCCACTTCAGAACCACCACGCTTTGCGCATCTTGGATCGGCAGCCCACGCATGAGAATGCCGTCAATGAGGCTGAAAATCGCTGTGTTCGCACCTATGCCGAGCGAAAGAGTGAGAATGGCAACTGCGGTGAAACCGGGGGACTTGCCGAGCATGCGGATGCCAAAACGCAAGTCTTGCCAAAGTGTATTCATACGCGTCCTCAGGAAGCCTTCTAAAGTACGTTCCGCAAGCGCCCTAAAACAAGCAAAAAGTTATCGATTGGAAGTTCCTCGTTGGCAAGTGATGCCCGGTAACCGCTTTACGGGAAAGATTAATGGACTCACCGCATCTTCGAAATGAAGAGCCACAAGAGCGGGATGATTCTCGTAATTTGGTCTTTGACACTGCTAAAGGCGTGGAGTATTGTCTCGGCAATCTCTTCCGCTAGGACGAATTCCAACTCAAGGAGAAAACCCCATGGCCAGACGGAGATTCTTGTCGCAGTTGCTGGGTCTCCCATTTCTGGCGCTGGGAGCGAGGGCCCAGGAATCGAAAAAGACTTTGAGAATCTTGATGAGAAGTTCGTGGGGGACTGACGACCCAACCAGAGCATCGTTCGTGTTCGCGCATGCACTTGCGTTGGCGGACGCTGGCCATGAAGTTCAGGTATTCCTGACTGCTGACGCCAATTATCTTATGCGCAAAGCTACATTGGACGCGGTGATTCCCATTGGTTGGCCGCCGCTCAGCGAGTTGCGCGAAAAGGTAGTCTCCAAACATATCCCTGTCTTTGCTTGAGGAGCTTGCTCCCGGGCCCGTGGGGTCACGGAAAACGATCTTGCGAATTGGAACGCGAAGTTCGGCAGTCCCGCCACTTTCGTGTCTCTGGTCGAATGGGCTGAGCGCATCATCTCCGAATAGCTCCTGGCAGGAAGGTTACAGGGGGAGCAGAGAGATATTCGTCGGTCCAAAATGTCTAATTTGTGATTGTTGTGTGCTTCCGGGAAGGGTTGCATTACGAACTCTAGCCGTAAGCAGACGCCTGCCAAGCGCTTTGCTTTGGAGTGATCGGGTTTATACTCATCGAACTGCTTTTTCGGCGGGGCCTCAATCTTCCAAACGTGTTGCTTTACTTCGAGGATGGTTTTCTCATGTTCCAAGGCGCACATTCTAGGTCCGTTTTAGCGGTGATGATGTTTGCCTGTGGCTTTGCATCGTTCCTCTTCAACGCATTGGCAATGACGAGAGATCGGCCGATGGCGACAGCCGGCACTGCGAAGGAACTGATCGCGACAACGCGTGTGGAGCACCTCGACAAACTGGCGCGGGAGCCAATGGTGGTTGAGCTAGCCGACGGAACACTTTTCGTCGCCGGTTACGACGCCGATCCCGCAATGAGACCGAATTTGTGGCGCAGCCGAGATCACGGTGCGAGTTGGCAACGTGTGGACGTTGGTACAAAAGAAGATGGAGCCGTGGGCAACTCGGATGTTGACCTCGCAGTTGGTCCGAAAGATGAACTCTTTTTCGTTACCATGGGTTTTGATCTGAAACTCAGGGCGGGCACGCACATTGCAGTGGGCGTTAGCAAGGACGAAGGGGTAACTTGGCATTGGAAAATTATATCGATGCATTACTCCGATGATCGGCCTTGGGTTGCGGTCGGCCCAGACGGAACGGCCCACGTTATTTGGAATGACGGGGAAGGAGTGTGCTACGCCACCAGCAAAGATGATGGCGCCAACTGGACTTTGGGATCGCGAATTCATGACCAAGGTGGTTCAAGCCATCTGGCTGTTGGGCCTCAGGGCGAGCTAGCGGTACGCATTACGCCCAGTTCCGCGAGTGGTAGCAAGTTCACCGAAGGAGTTGATTTGATCGCCGTCAGCTTAAACGGTGGCAAGACGTGGCAGAAGTATGCGGCTCCCGGGCAGCGGGATTGGAACGCAGACAAAGACAAGGGAACCCCCCGCTGGGTTGAGCCGCTGGCGTGGGATTCAGGTGGACACCTTTACTACCTCTGGGGAGGCCCAAAAGGGATGTGGCTAGGCCTATCGACCGATCGAGGCCGAACTTGGTCCTCTTGGCACTTAATTGATCGGAACGAGCTGTCTTATTTTCCCTATCTTATTGCTCGCGGACCGGGAGAACTCGCAGCAACTTGGTTTTCCGGAACGAATGAGACTCTGCGAACGCACGTAGCAGAAATCAAAGTGAACGACGCTGGAGAACCGCCTCAAGTGATCGAGGCGGAGCCATTTCAGCCCGAGATCTGGTCGAGGGTCTTTCCTGATCGTCCGGCGGCGCCCATCCATCGGGATACAGGAGGCGAATACGTACCCATTGCGTTTCTCCGCGAGGGTGGATTGGGCGTGGTCACCACCATTCAGAATCAGCAAGACGCGCGGCTTGGATTCTTGTGGTGGCAATTTGCTGAGCGCGTGGCGAAGCAGTAGCGCTTGTAAACGGGGAGTACCGGGCGCGCCGTTTTTCCTCTCGTTCCCGGATGTCGAAATATATCAGGTTCACACACTGTCTCTTAGCGTGCCATTTGGTCTCATGTTTGGCGTCCGTGCGGGCGCTGTGCTCGGTGGGTTTCCATGGCTCAGAGAACGGGCGGAAGGGCCATAGGTGCTAGAGTACCCGGATAACACAAAGCTCGGTGCACCAGACCAGGAACGGTCACCCAAATTCCGATCAGCGGCGTGAATTGCCTTTCCGCTATGGCACAGTGACCAAACCTTGCTTGGCTATTTGACCGAGCGAAGGGAATCGTAGATCGGAGGCTCGTTCAGTAGCGACGCCGTTGCGGTGGCAGCAAAAGCTGCGCCAAGCATCGGCAACAAGAGGGTGTAGCCACCTGTCAATTCGGCCGCGAGGGCAATGCCCGTTACCGGAGCGCGAACCACGGCCGCAAACAGCCCCGCAATTCCCACGACAGCGAACTGGGTGGGAATGGCAGTTGCCGATGAACCAATATGAGACCATCCTGCGAAGAGCAAAAACCCTGCCTGAGATCCAATCACCAGCATCGGCGCGAAAAGTCCGCCGGGCGTGCGCGCCGCGTAGGAGACCGGCCCAAGAAGGAAGCGGACCAGAAAGATTGAGGCCAGCGCCGTCGACGTCAGACTGCCGTCGAATGTTTGTTGCGTGAGCATGTCACCCCCGCCGACCAAAGACGGCGCGAACCATCCAATTAACCCGATGAGGGCACCAATCGCCGCAGCCCTGAGCCCTCCGCGCAGCTTGTCAAAGCTCAAACTCAATCTGAGGGC
>DATAIH010000296.1:0-11566 GCA_036262755.1 Candidatus Acidiferrum sp. | reverse complement strand
GCCACCGCCGCAAAAACGAAAAACGCCAGGGCCGACAATATGAGTTTCTTCATTTGCATCTCCTCTCGTTCTGTCGTCCCATCCGCGGACTCGAGATCAACAACGAGGCGTCCTCCTCTCCGCTCGTCGGTGGCGCTCCCCGCGATTCGCCTCTCATGGCTTCACCAGGTCATCGCCTTGCGCTCAAGCCACCGCCCGAGTTTTCTGCAGTCTCAGACTTTCCCCTCGTGCGCGCTCTTTTCCTACGACGGCAGAATAGGAAGGGCTTTTCCGCCGGTATTCTTTAACCTAGTTCGAGGACGAAGACCTGGCTCGCCAATACGACTTACCGATGCGCGCGCTCGTCGAGGAGTTGCCGGTTTTCCGGCAATCGGTTGGTCACCAAAACATGTTAAGCTGATCCCCGGCGCATTTACCGGCCATGCCGGAAGCAAAAGGAAACTCATCGGTAGTGCGCTCGAGCTGCCGGTTTGACTTGACAGGTGCGCCGTTCAAAGGCAAGGTTATTCTGCAACCCACGCGATCAGAGCCTTCGATGGTGCGGCGACCCTCCAACGGCTTCACTTGAACCCCCCGCTGACCGCGGGTTTCGCTGGCAATTCCCTAAAGCACTCAACTTACGGAAATCCTACGTAGCGCCAGGCTGCCATCCAGGAGGAGATTTTCACCCATGAAATCGCTCAAGATCTGCGTCGTGGTATTTGCTTGCACCCTCGCCCTGGTGCTTATACGAGGAGCTTTTTCCGCTCCTGCGGGCACAAACGGTCCCGTTCGCAACTTCGAATTCACCTACCTCACCAAAATCCCAGCTTTGCCGCCAGGCGACAAGGTTTCACGACTGTGGATTCCCCTGCCGCAATCGGATCGCTACCAAACCATTCGCCATCTGAAGATTGACGCTCCTTTCGCCTATGCCGAGCGTCGCGACCCCGAGTATGGCAACGAGTATCTCTATGTTCAGGTTCCTGCCTCCAAGCTAACCGCGCCCTCCGAAGTCCGCGTAAATTTTGAAGCCACCCGTCGCGAGCACCGTGTTTCGCTCGATGCGCACTCGGTGGCCTCCGAAGCTCGCCCGACCTCGTCCGATCTTCAGCGTTTCCTCGAACCCGACCGCCTCATTCCCCTCCAGGGAACCATTGAGGAACTTTCTGCGCAGCAGACCCGCGGACTCCAGGACCCGCTCGCCAAGGCCCGCGCCATCTACGACTACGTCGTCGCCACACTGCGGTACGACAAATCCGGCACAGGCTGGGGCAACGGGGATGCCATCTGGGCTTGCACCGCCAAGCGCGGCAACTGTACCGATTTTCACTCTCTGTTGATCGGCATGATGCGCGCGGCCGGCATCCCCGCGCGCTTCGAAATTGGTTTTCCGCTGCCCGAAGATCAGCATGACGGCGCCGTGCCGGGGTACCACTGCTGGGCGGAGTTCTATGTTGAGCCTTATGGCTGGATTCCCGTGGATGCCTCGGAAGCTTGGAAGCATCAAGATAAGAAGGACTATTTTTTTGGCGCGCACGACGACAATCGCGTGCAATTTACCGTCGGACGGGATATTCGGCTTGATCCTCCCCAACAGGGCGCTCCCCTGAACTACTTCATCTATCCCTACGCCGAGCTGGACGGTAAGCCCCTCACGCTGGCCTCCCAGTTCACCTTCCACGACCGCGTAGACGCCGGCAACTGAGGATCTCTCACACGCTCGCCGGGGCGCGATTTATCACCTGAGGCGAGGACAATGGAAACCGTGCCTGCGCGGTCTCCGCCCCGCCGCTGCCGACCTCCTTTCACTCGGCGCCCCGGGCAGCGCTTGCTTCTTTCTTTTCTTCCACTTATAAATGAAAACGAGGATTAAGTACTCTTCCCTATGACCGAAACCAAATCATCATTCGCCACTGTGGAGCAAGCCGTTGAGGAGATCCGCCAGGGTCGCATGATCGTCCTGGTCGACGACGAGGACCGCGAGAACGAGGGGGACCTCGCCATGGCCGCCGAGAAAATCACCCCCGAGGCCATCAACTTCATGGCCAAGTACGGCCGCGGCCTCATCTGCATGCCGCTCACCGAGGACCGCTGCGACGAGTTGCATCTCCCGCTCATGTCGCCGATCAACACTTCGGTCCACGGCACCGCTTTCACCGAAGCCATCGACGCGCGCGTCGGCGTCACCACGGGCATCAGCGCCTCCGACCGCGCCATCACCATCCTCGCGGCCATCGATCCGAAGACCAAGCCGCAGGACCTGGCCCGCCCCGGCCACATCTTCCCCCTGCGCGCGCGCAACGGCGGCGTGCTCGTCCGCGCCGGACAAACCGAAGCTTCCGTGGACCTCGCGCGCGTCGCTGGGCTCTACCCTGCCGGGGTTATCTGCGAAATCATGAACGAAGACGGCAGCATGGCTCGCGTGCCGCAGCTCATGGGATTTTGCAAGGAGCACGACATCAAGATGCTTACGGTCGCGGATTTGATCCGCTACCGCATGCAGCACGAGCGCTACGTGCGCCGCGTCGCGGAAGCAATCCTGCCCACGCGTTTCGGCGAATTCAAAATGATTGCTTACTCAAGCGATGTAGATCACGACCAGCACGTCGCGCTCGTTCGCGGGAACCTAGAGGGCCATCCACCGGCACTCGTGCGCGTTCACTCCCACTGCCTCACCGGCGACGTGTTTGCTTCCACCACCTGCGATTGCCGGCAACTTGTTGCGCTATCGCTCGAAGCCATCGCCAAAGAAGGTCGCGGGGTTCTCCTTTATCTCCATCACACCGGCCGCGGATTTTCCGTCGACCCTGCGGAAGAACCCGGCACGCTGCCTCAGATTCACATTCATAAGCGCGGCCAACTCGATCGCGAGCCCGCCCGCCAGCGCATGGTGCAGCACGAAAGCGGCATCGGCGCACAGATCTTGATTGACCTGGGTCTCGAAGGCATTCGCGTTCTCACCAACCACCCGAAGAAAGTCGTTGCCCTCGAAGGCTACGGCATCAGCATTGCGGATCAGGTCCCGTTGTGCATCGATTCCCACAAACCCACCCATCAGGTCCTCTAGGCGAAAGCCGAAGCGGGTTTCCTCGACACGAGGCTAAAGGCGGTCGCCTTGGGCGTCGAAGATTTCCGTTTCCCCGAACAGCACCGCTTGCGATTCGATCTGCGCCCGGTCGCCGGCCAGCACCATCTGCAGGTTTGCCGAGTCAAGATACCTTCTGGCCGTTGCGAGCAACTCTTCGGGGGTGACGGCCCGGACCTTGGCACGATAGGTTTCGAGATAATCGTCCGGCAGCTCATGCTCCGCCACGGTAGAGAATTGCGTGAGCAAGCCTTGTTGCGTTGCAAGCGCCAGCGAAAACACGCCGCTCAAGTAGTTCTGCGCATCCGCTAACTCCGCGGCTGGAACCGAAAGCGACCGCAGCTTGTTCAATTCGTAGAAAATCTCTGTCAGCGATGCGGCCACAACGTCGTTGCGTACTGCGGCGGACACCGAGAAAAACCCGTGCTCGCGAAGGGGCGTCACGGCGCTGCGCGGGCTGTAGGTGTAGCCTTTGTCTTCGCGGATGTTCATGACCAAGCGCGAATTGAAGGCGCCGCCGTACAGACAGTTCGTAACGCCGAGCTTGATCCAATCCGGATGCTTGCGCGTGATGGCGTGGCATCCCGCCAAGATTTGCGTCTGAACCGCGCCGGGCATATGCACGAGATACACGCGGCGGCCGCGAGGATTCGCCGGCGCCGGGAAAGCTTTTGCTTCCGGCTTGGTCCCGCTCCATGCGCGGAAAACCGTTTCGATGGTCTTCAGCATTTCCTGCGGCTCAAAATCGCCGACGAGAAGGAGCAGCCCGTTCTGCGGCGTATACAATTCGCGGTAAACCGCATGCAAGTCGTCGAGTTTGTACCCGGCGACTTGCGCCTCGGTTGGCGCTATGTGAGCGTAGGGATGCGCGCCAAACAAGGCCTGACGCAGCCGTTCGCCAGCAAGGAAGCCGGGTTGCGTGCGTTGGAGTTTCACTTCCTCGAGCATCTGGCGGCGTTCCCGTTCAAATTCCGCTTCGGGAAACGATGCTTCACGCGCCAGCTCCCCAACCAAACCCAGCAGCGGTTCCGCAAATTCCGAGAGACCGCTAAAAGAAATAGCACTCGCGTCCGAGCCAGCGTGCGAGGAGAGGTCTGCGCCGATGCGCCGCAGGTCTTCCTCAATTTGGCGGCTGGCGCGCTTCTCGGTGCCCGACCGAAGCACGGTCGCAGTCATTTCCGCGAGCCCGATAGAACGATCCGCAACTGCGGCATTTCCCGAGCGAAATAAAAGCTCGCCGTGAAACTTCGGAATGGTGTGAGACTCGGCGAGAATCACTTCCAGGCCGTTCTCGAGCCGCGTCCTGGTGCGTTTCGGCCACGTCGCTTGGCGTTCGGGAGCAAGGGCCGGCACGCCAACGGCCACCTCCACCGCGCGCGAAGCCATTACGCCGCCTCCTTGACGCCTTCGTCCGCGGGGGAACCGCTCCCGACCGGAGTGCGAAAGACGATCGCGCGTTTTTCATTGCGCAGATATTTTTTTGCCACGGAGTGCACCTGTTCGGGAGTCACGGCGAGAAATCCGTCGAGGATCGTATTGACCAGCTGCGGCTCATGGTCAAAAAGCGTGAAACAAGCGAGCAGATGCATCAGGCCGAATTTCGGCATGTAGTTCCCGCGTCCGCTCTCCAGGGTCGCATAATAATCCGAACGCCATTTCACCTTGAGCTGCTCAAGTTCGTCGGGAGTGATTCCCTTTTCCTGCACCTGGCGAATCACCGCGTCAAAAGCGGCGAGCGCGGCCTCACTGGAATACTCCGGCTTATGGAGAACGCGAGTGGTCATCTGGGTGGGTCCGTTGTAACCGAAAAGATCATCGATGCCGCCGTCCGCTTCCACGGCGATCTGTTTTTCCAAAACGAGCTCGCGGTAAAGTCTTCCCGCTCTTCCGCCGTGCAATGCCTGGTCGAGCAACGCCATGGCACACCAGTCCGCGGTGCGCCGCTTGGGGAGCAGGTAGCCGATGGCCATGGCGGGCAGGGTGCCAAATTTCTCGTCGACGTGGCCGCGCCGTTCTTCGGTTTGTTCCGGCTCGCTAGGATCGCCGAAGGCCGGCGGAGATCCGGCAGGAATACTGCCAAAATGCTTTTCGGCCAGGGCCAATCCTTCCGCAGGTTGGACATCACCAAGAATCAGCAGCACGGCGTTGTTGGGCAGATAATAAGTCTTGAAGAAGGCCTGGACGTCCCCGAGGTGTGCGGCGTCGAGGTCCGCGAAGTCTCCGTAGAAATTGTGAGCGTTGGCCCAATTGCGAAAGGCAACCGGGGGCATGTCGAGCCAGGGAAACCCGCCATAGGGCTCGTTCATGACGTTGACGCGGACTTCTTCCTTTACGACGTCGCGCTGATTTCTCAAGTTTTCGTCATCCACTTTTAGCGCGCGCATGCGGTCTGCTTCGAGCCAAAGCACGCGCTCCAAGGCGTTTGACGGAACGGCTTGGTAGTAATTGGTGACATCGTAGCTGGTCGAGCCGTTCAGCACGCCGCCGCTCGAGTTGATCAGCTTGATGTGTTGCATTTTGGGGGCATTCGCGGAACCCTGGAACATCATATGTTCGAAAAGATGCGCGAAGCCGCTGCGGCCTGGTGGTTCGAGGCGGAAACCGATTTTGTAGTACACCCCTACGGTGACGACCGGCGCCGTGGAATCCGGCGCAACTACGACGTCGAAACCGTTGGCTAGTTTCCTGTGTTCTATGGCAATGTGCAGTGGATTCACCCGTATCCCCCTCGAACCTTGACCTTTGTTTTTGCTGCACGAGAGATTTTGTCCAATTCCGCGGCGGTGCTGGCAGGGCGGTGGGCAAGCAGGCGGGCGGCGAGATGATTAAGACCTTCATAGGCTTCGGCGATCCCGTCCTGCGAATTGCGCAATGCGCACAGGTGCGCTTCTACAATCTTATAGTCTCCTCTTGCCAAGGGCCCTGTCCATGCCGCGCGCGCGCCGACACGCTCGAAATTGTCGAGAACCTGCCGCGTGAGCGGCAAAAGCGCTCCTGCGGCCTCGTTGCGCTTCATCCCGAGCGAGATGAGCAACTGCGTCGCCGCTTCCATCAAGGCCAGGACATGCCCCGAAGCGAGCGCCGCGGCGGCGTGGTACACAATCTTCTTATCGCCTCGAATCTGCACCGGTGATCCGCCCAGCGCTCGGACGATTTGCCTGGCCGTGCGCACGGCGACGACGTCTCCTTCCACAGCAAACACCCTTCCTTCCAGGTCCGGCACACCGACTCCGGTAAAGGTCTGCAATGGGTGCATGCTGCCGACGGCCGCTCGACACCTTTTCACCGGCGCGAGCGCCCGTGAATCAAGCGCACCGCTGGTGTGCAGGACTACTTTGCCGAATAATTCTTCCCCCACCATGCGAGCGAGCTCGCGAGCCACGAAGGCAATCGCGTCATCAGGCGTGGTAATCAGAATGACGTGTGACCCGAAAACGTGACGGGTCAACGTTCCGTGCGGCTTCCCTGCTCCGATAAATCGCACCGCGCGCCGGGCGGCAGGTTCGCTCCGGCTGACGACCACGCCGATCTTCCAGCCCAATTCGCGCAATCGGCGCCCGAGCGCACGCCCGACGCGCCCGGCTCCGAGGATGGCCAGGGTCTTTTCCATACCGTGCTAGGATAACCTGAGGGTAACGTCGAGACCAATCTTCATGCATTTTCTTGGAATCGCGCTTTTTGGAGCGATCGCGCTGTTTTGGCTCACCTACGGTCTCCGGGTTGCCTACGGAGCCATTGGCCTTCCCTGGGTCAGAGATTTCTCGCCCGCGCCGGACGCGGAGTGCCCACGAATCTCCGTTCTTTTCAGCGCCAGAGACGAAGAGGAAAAGCTGCCCGCGGCGCTTAGAACCCTCATGGAAATTGATTATCCGGACTTTGAAGTGGTTGCCGTTGACGACCGTTCGCAGGACCGAACGGGACAAATTCTCGATGCGTTTGCGGCCGCCTATCCACGGCTCCGCGTGGTGCACGTCGACCAGCTTCCCGAAGGCTGGCTGGGCAAGCCGCATGGACTGCAGAGAGCCTACGACGCTTCGTCGGGCGAGTGGCTGCTGTTTACCGACGCGGATGTGCGCTTCGCGCCCGATGTCTTGCGCCGTGCGATCTCGCTCGAGAAGGCGCACAACCTGGATCACCTGACCCTGTTGGGCGACGTGGAGATGGTGGGGTTCTGGGAGACCGTGCTTGTCACTTTCTTCGGGCTCGGCTTTCATCTGGGAGCCGATCCGTCGCAAGCCGCCAATCCGCGATCTTTCCGCTACGTGGGCGTCGGCGCATTTCAATTACTGCGCCGTTCGGCCTACGAAGCAAGCGGAACGCACCGGCGGCTGGCGATGGAAGTGGTCGACGACATGAAACTGGGGAAAATCGTGAAGCAGGCGGGCTTTCGCTCCGGTTGCGCGGTGGCGCAGAATCTTGTAGCGGTGCGCTGGCAAGCGGGAGTGGGAAATCTGGTGCGCGGAGTGACCAAGAATTTTTTTGCAGGAGCAGGCTACGACCTGAGGCTCGTGGCCTTCGAAGTGGCAGTGTTACTGATGATGGATATTCTGCCGTTTGCCGGCGTGTTTTTCGGGCATGGGTGGATTTTCGGGTGCAGCGCGATTGCCGTTGCCGTCGCTCTGAGTTTCCACACTGGTGTGGCGTGGGTGATGCGCGTGTCGCCGCTGTACGCGCTGACGCATCCGTTGGGAGCGCTGCTGTTCTGCTACATGCTGGTACGATCGACGGTGGTGACGCTGTGGCAGGGTGGGATCGTGTGGCGAGACACGTTTTATCCGCTGGACGATTTGAAACGCGGAGTGGTGTAGCTTCGAGGGCGATCGATCGAATAGCGAACCAGGGACACACCGTCTTTTTCAAACCTGCATTCCAGTTTGAGACCGAGTTTTTCCATGATGCGAAGGGAAGCGGTATTCGCCGGCCTTGCGATGGAGATAATGCGTTCCAAACCCGCGCGTTCAAACGCATCCCGCAGGGCCACGCGAGCCGCTTCCGTCGCGAGCCCACACCCCCAATAAAACCGCGCGAGCCACCACCCCATCTCCGGATCGAGGTTGTCGCCCCAGAATCCCACGCCGCAGAAGCCGATCATTTCCTGGGTGGGTTTTAGGAGCAGTTTCCACCGGCAGAAGCCGCGTTCGGAAAAAAGCTTCACCTGACGGTCCACAAACGACTGGATGCCCTCGTCGGTCCAGGGCACCCCGCCCGTGATGTAACGCATGACTTCCACGTCGGTAGCGATCGGACGTAAAACCACCCAGTCCGAGGATTCCCAGGTACTGAGCACCAGCCGATCGCTCTCTAAAATCATGCCGATATTGTGCGACACGAATCAGACAGCATAACCGGCTAGGACTCCGCCGCTCGCGAACTCTGTTCGACGGGATCGGGACCCGAGTCCGATTGGCGAGAAAAGAGTCCAGCCATGTCCTTCTGTTTGAGGGAACGGATGCGGTCGCGGAGTTGCGCGGCGCGCTCGAATTCGAATTTCTTGGCCGCTTCGCGCATCTGCTTTTCGAGCTGCTGGAGCAATTGCGCGAGTTGTTGCTCGTTTTTGATTCCTGCGGCGGCCGCATCGAGGGTGGTGTCGTCGACGGGCACGGAGACGTAATCGGCTTCGACGATGCGCGCCAGCTCCATGTCCACGGACTTCACGATGGACATGGGCGTGATGTGGTTTTCTTTGTTGAAGGCCATTTGCTTAGCGCGGCGGCGGTTGGTTTCGTCGATGGCGTGATTCATCGACTCCGTGCGGCGGTCGGCATAAAGAATGGCACGGCCTTCGATGTGGCGCGCGCAGCGGCCGATGGTTTGGATAAGGGACGTGGCGCTGCGAAGATAGCCCTCTTTGTCGGCGTCGAGTATCGCGACCAGAGAGACTTCCGGCAAGTCCAAACCTTCACGCAGCAAGTTGATTCCGATGAGCACGTCAAATTCGCCGCGGCGCAGATCGCGCAGGATCTTGATGCGATCGAGCGTTTCGACTTCCGAATGCAAGTAGCGGCAGCGAACGCCGACTTCGGTGAAATATTCGGAGAGGTCTTCGGCCATGCGCTTGGTCAGCGTGGTGACCAGCACGCGCTCGTTTTTCTCGGCGCGAACACGAATTTCTTCGAGCAGGTCGTCCACCTGGCCTTTGACGGGGCGGATTTCCACTTCGGGATCCACAAGCCCGGTGGGGCGAATCATTTGTTCGACGACCACGCCACCCGCGCGGGTAAGTTCGTAGGGACCGGGCGTCGCAGAGACATAGATGACCTGGTTCATGCGGTGCTCGAATTCCTCGAAGGTCAGCGGACGGTTGTCCAGTGCGGAGGGCATGCGAAAGCCGTAATCGACCAATGTCTGTTTGCGCGAACGATCGCCATGGAACATGCCGCGCACCTGCGGAACGGTCTGGTGGGATTCGTCAATGAACATCAGGTAGTCCTGGGGCACGTAATCAAGCAGGGTGGGCGGAGCCTCGCCGGGCAGGCGGCCACTGAGATGGCGCGAATAGTTTTCGATTCCGTGGCAGTAGCCGATGGTGCGCATCATTTCGATGTCGAAGAGAGTGCGCTGCGCGACACGCTGCGCTTCAACAAATTTTCCCTGTTTCTCGAGCTCTTTCTTCCACCACTCGAGCTCTTCCTGAATGCCCACGATGGCACGGTCCCGCTGGTCCTGGGGCATGACGTAATGGGTTTTCGGGTAGATGGGGACGCGCGACAAGTCTTCGTTGCCGGCGCGGACTTCACCGGTGAGCGGATCGATCTGACGGAGCGCGTCGATCTGGTCGCCCCACATTTCGATGCGATAGGCCTGATCCTCGTAAGGGGGATAAATCTCGATCATGTCGCCGCGAACGCGGAAGGTGCCGCGCCGCAGGTCTTCGCTGCGCTCGTATTGAATGTCGACGAGGCGGCGGAGCAGAGCTTCCCGCGACGTCTGGTGGCCCTTTTCGAGCATGACCAGCATGCCATAGTAAGCTTCCGGCGAGCCAAGGCCGTAGATGCAGGAGACGGAAGCGACAATGACGACGTCACGGCGCTCGAAGAGCGAACGCGTGGCGCTCATGCGCAGCTTGTCAAGCTCATCGTTGATGGTTGCTTCTTTGTCGATGTAAAGATCGGCGGACGGAACGTAGGCTTCGGGCTGGTAATAATCGTAGTAGCTGACGAAATATTCGACGGCGTTTTCCGGAAAAAACCCCTTGAACTCGTGATAGAGCTGTGCGGCGAGCGTTTTGTTGTGGGCGAGAACGAGTGCCGGGCGATCGGACCGCTCAATGACCTTGGCCATCGTAAAGGTCTTTCCGGAACCGGTGACGCCGAGCAGTACTTGATGCTTGTCGCCGGATTCGACGCCGGAGAAAAGCTGGTCGACGGCGGCAGGCTGATCGCCGCGAGGCTGGTAGTTGCTTTGCAGCTTGAATTTCATCGAAACCGGTCTCCTGCCGGTCTGCCAAGCATGGCGGAAACTTTCATTATACTCCGCCATGCAAGCCCGGGGATTTTGCGACGGGACGCGCGAGCACCCTCCGCTTAGTGCTGAGGCGCCGGAGCCTCGGTGAGCAGCAAAACTTCGAGATCACTCTTGGCGTCAACGCTGTAATGCACGCCGTTGGAGCCGTCGGCTTTGGCAACGACAACGTCCATTTGCTGGGTGGCGTTTTCGGTGGCGCGCACGACAAGCCCGGTCGAGAGCGAAATGTAGGTGATCAGTTCGTTTGAGCCTTTGGCCGTGCCCATGGTTTTCAGTTCGTGGAGCTTGAAATCTTCGGGCGTGGCCTCCTTGGGAGAAGATTTTTGCACCAGCTTCGCGATGGTGAGCAGCACCGCACAATTCTCCATCGGACCGCTCGAAAAAGTAGCTTCTCCGGTGCTGGAGAGCTCGGCGGGACTGCAAGGCTCGTCGCGGATGTAAGAAGAATCCCGCGTCCAGGCGAGCGCGGCGATCGGAGAAGCGGCCGGCTCGGGTTGTTCGATTTTCCATTTATCGCCGATCTTCGCGCGCGACGAGGGAATTGCCCAAGCTACCGCAAACCGCTCAAGCCACTCTTGCCAGACCAGTTGTTGCTCGGGACTGAGACTGTCGAGGCCGATGACTTTCTCCGCAAGTCCTTGCGGTGAAATGGTGAATTCGACGGGATTCCCTTCTGGCGACAGGGGCGCCGCTTCGGATTTGGACCTGTCACCCGCAGGCTTTGCTGCCGGGACGCCAAAATTATCGTTGAGGAACTGGCTCCGCGCATCAATCGCGAATCTGTCGCCGGCTGTCTGCAAGCGCAAAACCTCAATGCGGAGCAAACCGTGGGCGTCGGTCTCGGAAGCCGTCGGAGCCAGGGGAACCGCGACGTGGCTCTCGGTCTTGACGTTTTTCGAGCTTCGGTACCGGATGAGATAGGTCAGAGTTTGCCCGGCGTGCAGCCTGGGAAGGAGACTGGCACGCTGGTCAAACTCTGACCTATCTCATCCGCTACCGAAGCTCGAAAAACGTCAAGACGGAGAGCCGTGTCGC
>DATAIH010000295.1:0-6488 GCA_036262755.1 Candidatus Acidiferrum sp. | reverse complement strand
CCCTCGATGACGTTGCGCGCACTCAACCCGCGCGGACGCTCCGATGCCAGCAGGATGTCTCCGGCGCGAATGGCCACCTGCACGCGGTCCCCGGCGGACGCATGCGCGAGCGGTACCTCGATCTCGCAAGCGCTCTCGCCGAGCCTGAGGCGCATCACGCCATCCTGCTCGCGAAGATCAAGAACCGTGGCGTCCAGCAGATTCTCAAATCCGGCAGCCTGCGCCAGCCGCTTCTGACGCGGGGCATCCAGCACCTCCATCGGCGCGCCGTGGCTCAGGACCCGGCCGTTATCGATGGCGATCACGCGTTCGCCGAGCGCGTCTACTTCCTCGCGGCTGTGCGTCACATAGAGGATGGGGATGCACTTTGCCGCGTTCCAGGCACGCAAATCCTCTACGATCGCACTCTTGAGTTCTGCGTCCAGGCCGGTCAGGGGCTCATCGAGCAAAAGCAGGCATGGTTCGGTGACAAGCGATCGTGCCAGAGCAGTGCGCTGCTTTTCTCCGCCGGAGATTTGCGCCGGTTTCCGCCTCCGGAGGTTTTCGATGCCGAAGGCTTGGAGAATTTCTTCAATGCGCCTCCGGCGATCCCGATCCGGAATATCCCGTAGTCCATATTCGATGTTTTCCTCGACACTGAGATGAGGGAATAGCGCCAGCGATTGAAATACGTAGGCGATGCGCCGTTTTTGCGCAGGAATGTCGATCCGCCGGGCACCGTCAAACAACACCCTTTCGCCGACCACAATTCTCCCCGCATCCGGGCGCACCAGCCCCGAGAGGCAATCAAGCAACGTCGATTTTCCCGCGCCGGAGCGCCCGAACAAGATGGTGATCCCCGGCGGCGCGTCGACCCTGACATCGAGAAGGAATGATGCGTCTGCGCGCCGCTTCTTTTGAATGCACGCGACCAGCGCAAGGGAATTTACTTCACGGTCCATCGTGTCCACGCGGGGGTCCACACGCGGCGGTTGACGGCGTACACCACGCAGAGCACGCCAAACGCGATGGCCAGCAGAAGCAAGGCCAGCTGGTTGGCTTGGCGATATTCGAGCGCTTGCACGCGGTCGTAAATGTCGATGGAAGCGGTGCGCGTGACGCCGGCAAGATCTCCGCCGACCATCAGCACCACTCCAAATTCTCCGAGCGTATGCGCGAAACTGAGCACCGCGGCCGTGACCACGCCGGGCAAAGATAAAGGCAGAATCACGCGGCGGAAGGTCTCCCATTTTCCCGATCCGAGAACCGCGGAAGCTTCCAGCAGCTTGCGGTCCACCGCTTCAAACGAACCGATCAGCGGCTGCACGCCGAAAGGAAAGCTGTAAACAACGGAGGCAAGCACCAGTCCGCTGAAGGTGAAAGCCAGGCCATGGCCGAACAGGGCCATCCACAACTTTCCGAGCGGCCCGCGCGGTCCCATGGCGAGCAGGGCGTAGAAGCCCAGGACCGTGGGAGGAAGGACCAGCGGCAATGCCACGACGGATTCCACCAGGAATTTACCCCGCCAGTGGGAATAAGCCAGCCAATAGGCCACCGGCGTGCCGATCAACAGTAAAATCGCGGCCACACATGCAGCCAATTCGAATGACAGCAGCAACGAATTCATTCTCTCTCCCTTTTTCTTCTGCCCAAGACCTTTCGCGCCATGCTCCCCTCCTGTGGGGCTAGTTGGTTGACGGGGCGGAGAATCCATGTTGCTCGAGGACTTCTTTGCCCGCGGCGCTCTTCACAAAGTTCAAAAAAGCTTGTGCCGCCGGCCGGTTCCTCGCGTTTTTCAGCAAAACCGCCCCTTGTTCGATGGGCGGATGCATCTCTGCCGGAATCTGCCAGACTTTTCCGCGTTTCATTCCAGGAGCAAACGTCAGGGAGAGAGCGATGACTCCAGCTTGCGCGTTTCCGGACTGCACAAACTGTGCGGCTTGCGAAACGTTTTCGCCATACACCAGTTTCGCTTTCACCTGCTCGTAAATTCCCGCCTTTTTCAAAGCCGAGGCGGCGGCTCGCCCATAGGGTGCAAGTTCCGGATTCGCGATCGCGATTTTCTGCACACCTGGGTCCAATAAAGCATTCCAGCCCTCTTTTGCCAGATCCACGGAAGAATCATCGGGCATCCAAATCACGATCCGCCCCAGCGCGTAATCACCGAGCGTCCCCGGCTCAGCGAATCCTGCGGCCTCCAGCTTCCTTGGGTACTCGACATCGGCGGAAAAAAACAGGTCAAAGGGCGCTCCATTTTGAAGCTGCGAGAAAAAATTCCCACTGGATCCGTAACTAACGTCTACTCTCGCCCCGGTCTTGTTTTCGAACTTCTTGGCTAATTCCTCCATGGCGAACTTCAGATCCGCCGCAGCCGCAACTCGCACGCTGTGCTGTTGTGCTCGCAAATCGGTGGAAGAAAAAAAGAGCGCGCTGAGAGCCACACACAAGGTAAGTGTCGCGCGATTTTGTGTTCCCATGGCAAGTCACGAGTCACCAATCCGAGCCACGCTCGTCCGATCACACGCGCAGAATCATTACCTCCGTGGATTTGATGAGCGCCGCTGCGCGGTCTCCTGGCTTCAAGCGCAACTCCTTTGCGGCATCGGCGGTGATGATGGAGGTGATATGCTGTTCGCCGATGGCCAGCGTTACCTGGGCGAGCAGCCCGCTGAACTTCAGTCCGACCACCCGGCCAATCAACTGATTGCGTCCGCTAATTCTGCGGAAATGCAGCCGCCGCGCGACCAGATCGCCCCGCTCGAATTTCTTCGGGATCAGCCGGTCGATTTCGCTCTCCGGAACACGGTGGTGCCCTCCCGGGGTCTTCACGGACTTGATTTTGCCGTGGTAAATCCACTGCTTGAGCGTGGGATAGCTGATGCCCAGAATGTTTGCCGCCTCGCGTGGTGCCAGCAGTCTCTGCACGGATGGTCTCCCAAGGATGCACAGAATAACTCCTTACGAGACGTATACTCAATACGTTTTTATACGATTAACCCTAGGCCGACGGGGTGTCCCGGTTAGTTCCGCAGTGGCTTGCCGGTCTTTAGGGTGTGGGCAATGCGTTCCTGTGTTTTCTTTTCGCCGCAAAGGGAAACGAAGGCTTCGCGTTCGAGATCGAGGACGTACTGTTCACTCACCAGCTGAGGCGCCGTCAGCGGTCCTCCGGCAAGGATGTTCGCGAGCTTGCGGCCGACGTGCGCGTCGTATTCCGAGGCAAACCCGCCACGCACCATCATGTGAATCGCCAGTTTTGCCCCGGCCACGAACTGTTCGCCCAGTACTTTGATTTGCGTGGTCGCGGCGCCTTCCTGCCAATTCGCCGCCGGCCGCTTGTATCCGCCGCGCGCCAACGCCAACGCCGCTTCCTTCGCATCGGCAACTAAACGGTCGCGGTTCATGGAAACTCCATCCTCGCGCCGCAGGTAGCCCAGCTCGCGACACTCTTCCGCGCTGGTGCCGACTTTCGCCATGGCGATCGACTCGAACAGCGGCTTCAGCGCATGAAACAAGTCCAGATCTTCGCCGCCGGCCGCATGCTCGTTCGCGCGAATCAGCATCTCTTTCGTCCCGCCACCTCCGGGGATCAAGCCGACACCGGTTTCCACCAAGCCGATATACGCCTCGGCGGCCGCCTGAATCCTCGCCGCGTGCAGACTGACCTCACATCCGCCACCGAGGGCCATGCCCTGTGGCGCGGCAACCACCGGCTTCGGCGCATATTTGAGAGCCAGGTTAACGTTTTGAAACTGCTTTACCGCCATGTGCAGGTCGTCCCACTCTTGTTCCTGGGCGGCAACCAGCACGAGCATTAGATTTGCCCCCACCGAAAAGTTCACCGCCTGGTTTGCAATCACCATGGCGTCAAAGTCAGTTTCCAGGCGCTTCAGCCCCTTATGCATCATGGCGATCAGGTCCGCGCCGATGGCGTTCATCTTGGCGTGAAATTCGCAGCACACCGCGCCATCGCCAAGATCGATCAGGCTTGCCCCCGCGTTCTTCTCGATTTCGCGCCCAGCCTCTTTCAACGATTTCAGAAAGATGATGCCCGTGGGCTCTTCGACTTTGTTCACGCCACCGGTACAAACATCGAAAACCGTCGTTGCGCCTTTCTCCGTTTCGTAAAACCCCTTGTGCCCGGTCGCAAGCACTTTCTCAATGACCGATGAAATCGCCCGGCCCTCTTTCTGCACTTGCGTAGCGAAAGCCTTTACTCCAACCGCATCCATCATCTCGAAGGGGCCGAGTTCCCAGCCGAAGCCCCAGCGCATGGCGCGGTCCACGTCGGCCAAGTTGTCGGAGATTTCCGGCACGCGGCGCGCCGCGTAGAGACACATCTCCGAAAGGCCACCCCAAATAAACTGTTGCGCTTTGTCTCCTTTTTGTCCGTCGAGAAGTGGGCCAACCAGCGTGCGCAGGCGTTCGCGCGTGTCCTCGATGGCCTTGCCCATCTCGAGCGAAGCGAATTTCGCCTTTTGGCGCGGCCGGTACTCCAGGGTGTCCACGTCAAGTGTAAGAATTTCCTTTTCGGCCGCGCCGCGGACCTTCTTATAGAAACCCTGCCCGGTCTTGTCACCCAGCCAGCCGCGCTTGACCATCTCTTCGACCAGTGCCGGCACCCTGTACTTTTCGCGCGATTCGTCCTTCGGTGCGGTTTCGTAAATGTTTTTCACCACGTGGACAAGCACGTCGAGCCCCACGATGTCTGCGGTTCGAAACGTCGCGGATTTTGGCCATCCCACCGCCGGGCCGGTGCAGGCGTCCACCTCTTCAACGGTCATCCCGAGCGTTCCCATGAGCCGCAGCGCGTTCAGCATCGAGAACGTTCCGATGCGGTTGGCAATGAAATTCGGCGTATCTTTCGCGATCACCACGCCTTTTCCCAGCCGGCGATCGCAAAATTCGCTGAGCGAGCCGACCACTTCGCCCAGAGTTTTCGGCCCGGGAATCACTTCCACGAGCTTCAAGTAGCGCGGCGGATTGAAAAAATGCGTGCCTGCCCAATGCTGCTGAAATTCTTCGCTCATGCCTTCGGCAATCAAGTGCACCGGCAATCCCGAAGTGTTGGTGGTTACCATCGCGCCAGGCTTGCGAAACTGCGCCACGCGGCCCAGTAGTTTGCGCTTGATTTCCAGGTTCTCGGCAACCGCTTCGATAATCCAATCCGCCTCGGCGCAGCGCCCGAGGTCGTCTTCGAAATTTCCAATGGCAATCTTGTCTGCCAGGGACGAAGTAAAAAAAGCGGCAGGCTTTGATTTTCTTGCCGCTTCCAGCCCGGCCCGCACGATCTTGTTACGTTCCGCCGATGGCGCCTCGGCCGGCAAATCCGCCGGCACGATATCCAGCAAAACGCATGGCACGCCTGCGTTCGCGAGATGCGCCGCGATCCGCGAGCCCATCGTTCCGGCTCCCAGCACCACGGCCTTTTCGATGCGTCTTTGCATAGCGAGCCCTTTTGGGGCAATCTCCTCGGGACGACAGGTTACAAAACCGGCAAGCAGCGGTCAAACGCGGACACGGCGTCCGCACAACCGGGATAATATAGGAAGATGGCAGATGACGACAAAGCCTCGGGCCCACTCGCCTGGTTCAAAACCGCGAAAGACAAGATTCGCGCGTTTGCCTATCGCAGCGAGCCGCAACGCTCGGAGCGCCCGCGTGTCGGTGTGGCGCTGGCGGGCGGCTTTGCCCGCGGCATCGCACACATCGGAGTGCTCCGCGTGCTGCGCGAAGCGGGCATTCCCATCGATTGCGTGGCGGGCACAAGCGTCGGGGCTTTGATCGGCGCGGCTTTTTGCGGCGGGGCGTCGCTCGAAGAGATGGAAAAAATCGGCGCGGTAACAACCTTTGCCGATTTTGGGCGCTGGACGCCCTCCTGGCTCGGTCTGGCCACGAACCAACGGATCGAAAAGTTTCTCGCTCGATTCACGCCGGTCAGGACTTTCGAAGAGTTGCAGATACCCATGGCCATCGCCACCACGGATATTATTGATGGAGTTACCGTCTATTACTCGCACGGCGATGTGATTCCCCCGCTTCGCGCATCCTGCGCCTACCCGGGCCTGTTCGTGCCCATCCAGTATGAGAGCCGTACGCTGGTGGACGGGTTTCTGACGGCTCCGGTGCCCATCGAAGGAGTGCTCTTGCTTGGTGCGGACATCGTCATTGCCGTGTACCTGGAGTCGGGAAATATTGAGCAACCACGCACGCTGACGGATATTCTTAGCCGCTCTTTCAATATCATGCAGCGGCACGCGGACTTCGCCTGGCGGGCGCAGGCGGATATCGTCGTCGAGCCGGACGTCAAGCAGTTTGTGTGGGATGATTTCACCAGGACGCCGGATATGGTTGCTGCCGGGGAAGTTGCCGCGCTGCATGCCTTGCCGCAGATTCGCGCGGCGCTGCGCGGCGAAAAGCGCGACTCCGCTGCGGGTGGCAATCTCTCTGCCGCGATTTCGAAATAAGCCGCTCTTCGGGACATCTTCGGAACTACCAGGTTGGCATCCTGA
>DATAIH010000294.1:0-2488 GCA_036262755.1 Candidatus Acidiferrum sp. | reverse complement strand
CTCTACTATTTCAGCGACGCGGTACGGAGACCTTTGCGTCTAGGGCTAGCTAAAGCCTGTTGCAAAACCACGGCCTAACTCTTTGCAAACGCGAGCAACCCACGGCACGATCTTAGCCGATCGCAGGCTCCGTCTGTTTTCCCCACAACCAATTTTCTTGAAAAAAGCTGGGAAATTCTTCGATTTTCTCGTTTTTTCTCTTGACAGTATTATGCCTAATCGATATACTCGATTATGCTATCACCTATCCAGCATCAAGCCTGGCTCTTCTATACCCCCTTGGCCAAGCAAGCCGCTTTGCTCAAGGACGACTTACTCGAACCCGTGGACCAGCTCTTGGACGACCCCCTGCTGGTCGATCTGGTCCGCGGCTGCTTGGCCGTTCGTCACCCGGCTTCGACGCGCACCGGCCGCCCCGGCATTGCTCCGGATCGTCTTCTGCGCTGCTGCGTGCTCAAGCACCTGAAAGGTTGGAGCTTCCGGGATCTCGATCGCGAGTTGCGCAGCAACCTGATCTACCGCCGCTTCACACGCTTTGACGCCGAGACCACACCCAGCTACAGCGCCTTCAGCCGCTTGTTCTCCGTGCTGCGCCCGGAGGTCACCGAACAGATCCATCATCGCGTGGTGGGATTAGCCCGCGAGCAGGGTGCGGTCCGCGGAAACCGCTTGCGCATAGACTCGACGGTTGTCGAAAGCAATGTGCACTACCCGAGTGACAGCACGCTTTTGGGCGACGGCATCCGCGTGCTCAGCCGCATAATGAAACGCATGGCCGCCGAGTGCCAGGCCGGTGCCTTGGAAGTAGTGAATCACGGACGAGCCGTGAAGTATCGTTTGCTGGAGATCAGCCGCGCGGCGAAATCGCTGACCACGACCAACCGGAAGCGCATGCAAGAGAGCTACGGAAAGCTGCTGGCGGTAACCCGGAGCGTGGTGCGGCAGGCGGGCCAGGCACTGCAGCGTTGGGAATCGGGGCGACTTCCGGTGGTGGGCAGTTTGTTGCGGATGGAAACCCAGGTGGCAAAGTTGCGACCTTTTCTGCCTCTGGTGCAGAAGGTCATGGCCCAGACCAAAGAGCGCGTATGGGGTGGAAATACGCACGTAGTGGGCAAAGTGCTGAGCTTGTTCGAGCCGCATACGCAAGTGATTCGCAAAGGGAAAGCGCACAAGCCGAACGAGTTTGGTCGGCTGGTGAGAGTCGATGAAGTCGAAAATGAGATCGTGAGCGGTTACAAGGTTCTGGAGGGCAATACGGCAGACACCGATTCTTGGTTGCCCGCCCTCGAACACCATGAGGCGATTTTCGGGCACGTTCCCGGCCTAGCCACGGCGGACCGCGGATTTTTCTCGGCCCAGAACGAGCGCGGGGCCCAGAATTTGGGAGTCGAGAAGGTAGCCCTGCCGGCGCGCGGGCGCTTGTCCGAGACACGTGCGAAACACCAGAAAGAGCGTTGGTTCCAACGAGCCTTGCGCTGGCGTGCCGGTTGCGAGGCCACCATCAGCCATCTGAAAAACCCCTTCTCGTTGAGGCGGGCCTTCTACAAAGGAGAGCGCGGATTCCAGCGCTATGTGGGCTGGTCGGTGATCACCAAGAATCTGTTTTCCCTGGCCCGTTGGCAGGAACGGAAGAAGAGAGCACAGGAGAAGAGAGAATGTCGAACGCGGCTGAAGCTTCAGCTCGACAGCAAAAACTGCTGAGCGCGATCGAGCGTCTGGCCCAGGTGGCAGTTTTCGGGACCTTGTCGGAAACCTACCGCACCTGCGGACAGCCCGGCTGCCATTGCCACCAGGGCGGACCGAAGCATGGTCCGCACCTGTATATCAGCTATCGGGGAGAGAAAGGGAAGACCACGGGCTACTACGTGCCGAAGGGGGCGGAGGAAGCGACGCGGGAAGGGGTGGCGGCGTGGGAGAAGTTGCAGGAGTATTTGCGCGAGTTGGCGGAGATCAATAAGGAGCGGAATTTGCGACGCGCCCGCGAGGCCAAAGCACGATGAAGCGATGGCTAGGTTGGTTCTTGCTTGCGGTGGGGATCGGATTCCTGGTGTGGACCCCGCATCGTTCCGTTAGCGCTCCTCCCTGTGCCGGGGCTGTGTTGTGCACCCCGAACGAATTCGTTTCCAACGGGTGCCGAGCTTTGCGGGCCAGCGGTCTGGCCCTGGTGCGGAGTCGTGCTGGCCCCCGGAATCTCTTCGCGACTCCATTTACCTTGCTGACCCGGAATATCACGGATGAGGACGGCCCCCCTTGGCTGGACTATCGGGGTCCACCAGGTCCTACTGCGTGCAGTCACCGTTTGGTTACGGTTTGTAAGGCTGCCGGCCAGGCTGGCAGCCAAAGGGGAGAGGACTTTCCCCGAAATTCAGGGCTGCCAGAGTGCAAATTCAAAACCGGGAGTTTTTCAACAGCCTTTAGCTAGGCGTTTGCCGCGGGAGTTTGTACCCGGACGCGGACATAATAAATGGTAGGTATACTTGAATTGGTG
>DATAIH010000293.1:0-1792 GCA_036262755.1 Candidatus Acidiferrum sp. | reverse complement strand
AGCTGGTGCCACGGTATCGGAGGAGCAGCCGGGAGGTCGAGCAGAGCGTGCTGGGAGTGCGTCGAATTGCCTTTCGACGCAAGGAAGGAGTTCGGCAAAGCCCGGACTCCCGTGAGAGTTTCCATCAACGGCTACAGTTTCAAGTCGACCATCGCCGTTTACGGCGGCAGGTACGATGTACCGGTGCGCAGGGAGCGCCGCGAAGCGGCCGGCGTGGAAGCGGGCGACCTCGTGCAGGTAACTGTCGCGCCGGACAGCGAGGTTCGCACGGTCGAACCGCCAGCGGAGCTCGCGGCCGCATTCGCAAAGAATGGCTTAGCCAAAGCTCAGTGGGAGAGGCTCAGTTACACGCATAAGAAGGAACACGCCGAAGCCATTCTCCAGGCCAAGAAGCCCGAGACCCGCGCGCGTCGTATCCAAAACATCCTGAAAAAGCTATCCGCGAAGACGAAGTGAAAGAGCGTCGAGACGCCAACTGTGGCCACTTCTACGGATAGCGTTTTCTAGCGCTTGGTCGCCATTAGGAGGTAATCGTGAAGCTCTGACCTCCCATGTTGGCTAGGCTGCGGGGCGGATAAGCTCAAAACTAAAAGGCAGCACTAACAAATTCGGATGGTTGCGGCCCCCCGCAACCAATTCTTGTAAGCGCTTTGCGAAAGCCGGATGCTCCATCCGGCTTTCGGCCTTATGAGACCGGAAGAGTTGGTCTTTGTTCTAGCGAATTCCGCAAGGCGCGGGATTCGCTAGCGGTCGGTCGTCGATTCCATTTCGACGCTCAGGGAAAGCGATCGTCCGCAGAAGCCGCCTGTTTCTATTCCGGCAGAGTCTTCGTTCCTCTCACCAGGAACGTTTCCGCCACGATCGGAGCGCCGGTAGCCGGTTGTCCGCCACCGATCGACAGCGAATATTTGCCCTCGGCAATGATTGGTTCGCCCGCGTCGCTCACCATGCTCAAATCGCGATCTTTCAGCTCGAAGCGTACATCCTGCGATTCGCCGGGTTTCAAGTGCACACGCTTGAATCCACGCAGAGCGCGCAGAGGTGCTCCCGGCACATTCGGGAAGCTAAGGTAAAGCTGCACGACCTCATCGCCTCCGCTCTTGCCCGTGTTGGCCACTGTTACCTCAACCGCAAGAGGATCACCGGCGTTGATTGTTTTCCTGGCAACCCGGAGTCTGCGGTAAGAGAACGTGGTGTAGCTCAGGCCGTAGCCGAAAGGATAGAGCGGCTTGCCCTCGAAATAGCGATATGTGCGCCCCTTCATCGCGTAGTCTTCAAAAGGAGGCAATTGGTCGATTCCGGTGTAGAACGTGACGGGAAGACGGCCCGCTGGATTATTTTTCCCTGACAGCGTTTGTGCGATCGCCGTTCCGCCTTCCTCGCCGGGATACCAGGATTCTACGATGGCGTTCGCGTGGTCGTTGGCCCAGTTCACCGCCAGCGCACTACCATTCGCGAGCACGAGCACTACGGGTTTCCGGTTGCGACAAGCGCTTCGAGCAGTTCCTCCTCGGGCTTGGGCAGATCAATCTTCGTGCGGTCGCCACCGCTAAAGCCTTCCTCGTTCACCGGCATTTCTTCGCCTTCGAGTTCGCTCGTAATGCCCATGACGGCGACTACCACATCCGCGTCTTTCGCAGCTTGAACTGCGGTCGGACTCGGCTTGGGATCGTACTTCGACCAAATCAACTGCAGGCTCGCTGGGCCTGCGGTGCCTTGTCCATAACTGACTTTCAGGTACAGCTTCTTTCCTTGCTCGAGGTGCACATGTCCAATCTTGGCCTGCGGGCCG
>DATAIH010000292.1:0-27669 GCA_036262755.1 Candidatus Acidiferrum sp. | reverse complement strand
CACGGAGAAGACGACGTAGGCGAGCAAGTCGTTGTAGAGATTGCCGTAGGTAACCTCGCCCGCCGCATCGACATGGCGCGTGCGCAGCAGAATCAGGATGGTCACCCATATCCCCTGATAGAGCAGCGCCGAGCCCGGAACACCCCTGTTGTTCAACCTGCCTGTGGAACGGAAGAATAGTCCGTCGCGAGCCATGGCGTAAGAAACACGCGCACCGGCAAGAATCAGCCCGTTGTTGCAACCAAACGTCGAAACGATGATGGCCACAGCCATGATTGCCGCGCCGACGGGACCAAAAATGGCGTTCAAGGCAGCGCTGGCGACGCGGTCGTCGGGCACGGTTTGAATTTGTACCAGCGGCAAAGTAAACAAATAAGCGAGATTTGCCAGGCAGTACAAGATGATAACGATGGTCGTGCCCAAGGCCATAGAAAGCGCGACGTCGCGTTTCGGATTCTTCACTTCCGCCGCGGTAAAGCCGATGTTGTTCCAGGCGTCTGCGGAAAACAGCGATCCGACTTGCGCGACCCCAAACGCTACAAGCAATCCAAACGCACCGCTTGAGGCCGAAATCGTCGGAACGAACCTTTTCAGGAAATTCGCGCCGGGCTCCAGCGTTTGCGGATTGTGAAGCACCCAGAGATGGCTGAAATTCTCTGCGATCGCCCCGGCGTTTTTTCCCACGAAGATTCCCAGAAGAATCAATCCCATCAAAGAAAGCGTTTTGGCGCTGGTAAACACGTTTTGAATCAGCTTGCCCAGCCGCACGCCCAAGGTGTTCAGAAACGTAATAAAGAGGATCATGAGGATTCCGACCAGTTGCTGCACCGAAAGGCTGATCGCGTACTTCGATCCGAGCGAAATGGGATGGATAACCCATGCCTGTGGCGAGATGGCCGGAAAGATTACCCCGAGATATCTCGCAAACCCCACCGCCACCGCCGCGATCGTCCCCGTCTGAATCACTAGAAAAAGCGTCCAGCCGTAAAGAAATCCCCAGAGCGGCGAATAGGCTTCGCGCAAATACACATATTGTCCACCGGCGTGCGGAAACAGGGCCGCAAGCTCGCCGTAGGAAAGCGCTGCAGAAATCGTCAGCAAACCCGTGAGAATCCAGGTGAGCAGCAAGCCCCCCGCTGACCCGGTCTGGCGCGAAATATCCGCAGCCACGATAAAAATGCCGGAGCCGATCATCGAGCCAACGACGATCATCGTGCCGTCGAACAAGCCGATGGCGCGCACAAAGCCGCGTTCGCTCGTCGCGCTTACCGATGAAATCGCTTGCGTGCTCTCAGCCATTCGTCACTTCCTTAGGATGTCCCTAGACACCCGAGGCGTGGTTCGCCTCTTCGAGAATTCTGATAAACTGCCGCGCTCGCTGTCCCGGGTCGGGCGCGCAAAGAATGTCGCTGATCACGGCCACCGAATCCGCACCTGCCCGCACGACTTCTCCAGCGCGCTCTAGCGTGATTCCCCCGATGGCCACGATGGGTTTGTCCGTCAGTGGCCGTACCTCGCGGATAAATTCCGTTCCAACCACAGGATCCGCGTTGGCCTTGCTAGAGGTGGAAAAGATCGGCCCCACAGCAGTATAGTCTGCCGAACTGCCTGCAGCCTGCTCGAATTGCGCGCGACTATGTGTCGAGACGCCAACCAGCCCGTTTCGCCCGACGACGGCGCGCGCATCTTCGACGCTTAGATCCTCCTGCCCGACATGGACCCCGCTGGCCCCGGCAAGCGCGGCCACGTCGGAGCGGTCGTTCACGATAAAGGTGACGCCGCGCGGCATCAACTCACCGGAAAGACGCTTCGCGCTCTCAAGCAATTGACGGGAGGACGCGCGCTTGTTCCTGTACTGAAGAAGGCGGACACCGGCCTCCACAAGCCGGCCGGCGCATTCTTTTTCGGGAATGGTAAGCAACGCTGCGTCTAATATCACATACAGCCGTGGGAGGACAAGACGCATGCCCGTTTATTTTCCGTTTGTTCCGACGAGCCGGTCAATGAAGTGCGTATTGTAATTCCCGGCCACGAATCGAGGGTCGGCCACAATTCTGCGATGCAGCGGGATCGATGTCTTGATGCCCTCGATGACAAACATCTCGAGGGCCCGCTTCATGCGGCCGATCGCTTCCGTGCGATCGCGGCCCTTGACGACAAGCTTGGCGATCAGCGAGTCATAGTAAGGGGGTATGACGGCATCGGCGTAGGCCGCCGAGTCCACGCGCACCCCCGTACCTCCCGGTGCCTGGAACGTGGTAATGCGTCCTGCCGAAGGCACGAAGGTATCCGGATCCTCGGCGTTGATACGGCATTCGATGGCGTGGCCCGAGGGAATGATGCCGCCGGTGGCATCCTCCATTTTTTCGCCCGCAGCGATGCGCACTTGCGCCTTGATTAAATCCACGCCGGTGACCAACTCGGTGACGGGGTGCTCGACCTGGATGCGGGTGTTCATTTCAATGAAATAAAGCGAGCCGTCCTGATCCATCAGAAACTCAACCGTTCCCGCGTTCGTGTAGCCGATTGTTTCCAGAGCCTTGACGACGGTCGCGCCAAGCTCCTTCCGCCGCTTGGCATCCATCACCGGGGACGGCGATTCTTCCACCAGTTTTTGGTGCCGCCGCTGAATGCTGCACTCGCGCTCGCCCAAGTGAATCACTTTGCCGTGCTGGTCGCCCAGCACCTGAAACTCGATATGGCGCGGAAATTCGAGAAACTTTTCCATATAAACGTCGGGCGTGCCGAACGCCTGCTGCGCCTCGCTTCGCGCGGTCTGATACGCGCCCAGCAATTCTTCCTGTTTGCGCACCACGCGCATACCCCGCCCACCGCCGCCGGCCGAGGCTTTCAGGATCAAGGGGTAAGCGATGCGCTCCGCTTCCTTGGCGAGTTGCTCCTCTCCTTCGACGACGCCGTCGCTCCCGGGAATCGTTGGCAGGCCCAGGGCCTTTACCTCACGCCGCGCGCGGTCCTTCTCGCCCATCAACTCGATCACTTCCGGTCGCGGCCCGATGAAGGTAATTTCCGAAGCCTCACAGACCTTTGCAAAGTTTGCGTTTTCGGAAAGAAAACCGTAGCCCGGATGGATGGCGTCGACGTTGGTGATTTCCGCCGCGCTGATGACCTGGGGAATATTGAGATAGCTCTCGCTGCTGCGCGCCGGCCCGATGCACACCGCTTCGTCGGCAAAGCGCACATGCAGCGAATTGCGGTCCGCTTCCGAGTAGACCGCCACGGTGGAGATACCCAACTCCTTGCAGGCGCAGATAACCCGCAGGGCAATTTCCCCTCGATTGGCGACTAGGATTTTCTGAAACATAGCGCGGCGTGCCGGCTATTTCTTCCGGCTGGGACGGATGCCGAACAGTGGCTGTCCGTATTCGACGGGCTGTCCGTTTTCTGCGAAAATGCGCATAATCTCCCCGGATTCATCCGATTCGATTTCATTCATCAGCTTCATGGCTTCCACAATGCAAAGCGTCTGCCCGGTCTCCACGAAAGCGCCCACTTTCACAAAGGGTTCTGCGCCGGGGCTGCGCGAACCGTAAAACGTGCCCACAATCGGAGACTTCACCAGATGAAGATCCTCGGTCAAGCGCGCTTCTGGCGCCGCTGCGGCTCCGCTCGCGGAAGCCTCCTCGATCGCGGGAGCCCCTCCGGGATTTGCTACGATGATCTCGGGCACCGTCGCTGCCCGCTGTCCGGCTAACACCAATCCTACCGGCGGCTTGCGCAGTCGGATATGCAAATCTCCGCGCGAATATTCAAACTCCTCGAGATTGTGGTCGGTCATGAACTGAAAAAGCTGCTCGATTTGCTGCATTTCCGGACTGGCAAACGTTGGACTGGACTTTGTGGGCTGTTTGCGTTTCATGCCTTTTTTTAAAGCTCGATGAGATCCCGCGGAGCGCGGGTCAGTACCTCGGTACGGCCTGCGTGCACGGCGACATCATCCTCAATGCGAATGCCCCCAATACCTTCGGCATACACACCAGGTTCAATCGTAATTACGTTTCCGGATTGCAGCCGCCGTTCTTGCCCCTTCGCGAGCCTGGGGTCCTCGTGAACTTCCAATCCCAGTCCATGTCCCGTGCTGTGAACAAACAGATGGTCTAGCCCGTAACCTGCCAGGACCCGCCTCGCGGCTGCGTCCACGTCCCCGCAGGCCACTCCCTCTCTTGCGCTCGAAATCGCCGCTCCCTGCGCCTCCAGGACCGCCTTATACCATCTCTGGATGCGCTTGGGCGCCCGCCCCACAAAGACCGTGCGGGTAATGTCGCTGCAATAGTGGCCGAGTATAACACCCAGGTCCAAGACGACCAACTCATTTTTCCTCAATCGCTTGCCCGTGGGCCGAGCGTGCGGCAGCGCGGCCCGGCTCCCAAATGCAACAATGGTTTCAAACGACGGCCCCGCAGCCCCGCGCTTGCGCATGTGATATTCGATCTCCGCGGCAACCTCGCGTTCGCGAACCCCTGGCTTCAGCAGGTCAACTGCAAAGTCGATAATCTCTCCCGCCAGGATGGCCGCCTTGCGCATTTGCGCCAGTTCTCCGGCGTCCTTACGCATTCTAAGGGTCTCCACTGTCCCAGCCACGGGAACCCATTCCAGGCGCCTCCCGGAAGCCTTCCTGGCGCCTTGGAGTTCGGACACCGCCGTGTGGGCGGGATCGAAACCCACTCTCCGGGCCCGTAGATCGCGTAGGACCCTGGCAACCGACTCGAGCAAGGTTCCTTCCTGCTGGCGGATGCGGATCCCCCGGGCTTCCGCCTTCGCCTGCACCATGAATCGCCCATCGGTAACCAGGGTTGTCCCTTGCTTGGACACGATCAACGCACCAGACTCGCCCGTGAATCCTGTCAAATAAAACCAGTTGGCCGGGCGGGTCACCAGCAGCGTGGCAACCCTTGATGAGCCAAGGACGCTTAACAGTGCGGATCGGCGGTGATGGAAGCGTGCATCCATAGACAGAACGAGGAGACCGGGAGTCTCCTCGTTTGAGCTCTTAATAAAAAGAGATCGTCTTCGAATTATCCAGGGATGATTCGCGGAGTCAAGAAGAACAGCAGTTCCTGAGACGACGTGCTGACGCTTCTCCGCTTAAAAAGGTTTCCGATAAGCGGCAAGCTGCCGACGATCGGGGTCTGTTGCATGTCCACGCGCTGGGAGGAGATGATGACGCCACCTATGACGACGGTCCCGCCATCGGCAACGGTCACCTTGGTTTCCGCCGCTTGAGTGTCTAGCGCGGGGACACCTTGAATGCGGGGAATACCTTGATCGATCTGCGTGTTCTCGACCAGCACGTCCATGAAGATGGTGCCCTCCGCCGTGATCTGCGGCGTGACTTCCAGCTTCAACACGGCGTCAATGTATTGAACCGAAATCGTGTTGTTGATGGTCGTCTGAATCGGAATCTTGGTACCCTGCTTCACCGTGGCTTTCTCGTTGTTCTGGGTAATGACCTTGGGCTTCGAGAGTAGTTTCCCTACGCCTTTGGATTCCGCGGCGGTAATGATGAAGTCGAGCGCAAAGTTTGGAGAGCGATGCGAGAAGGTAAATCCAGTACTTGGCGAACCCGCCGGAAAATTCGTGTTTAGGGGGGTCCCGCTTGTTACTCCGTTGCCGCTAGTGGCCCCGCCCTGCCCGCAGGAAAAGGGAGAGACGAGTGGACCAAGCACTCCGCTGCAGCCTACCGCCGGGTCGCCCCCGAAGACCGACCGACCGCCCGTCGTTACACCCGCAAACCCGAGTTGCGTTCCGATGTCCTCGGCGAAGCTCCGCGACGCCGAAACCACGCGGGCTTCGATTTCCACCTGTTGCGACTTGCGGTCGAGCTGCCGGATCAAGTTATCCACGACGGGGATCGTTGATGGAATGTCGCGAATGATGAGCTGATTGGAGCGGTCGTCGGAGAGAATATCTCCCCGCGAGCTCAGAAACTTCTTGAGTGTTTCCTTCAAGGTTGCTGCTTTGGCATAACTCAGAACCCGCGTGACGGTAACCGGCTCGACCGCTTCCGCTTGCGCCTTCACCAGGTCACGCTGAGACTCTGCCTCAGCCTTTAGCGTAGATTTCGTCGCGATTCGCAGCACGTTCCCGTTCAATTGCTTGTCCAGGCCGTTGTTTTGCAGCACGATGTCGAGCGCCTGGTCCCAGGGCACTTCATCGAGCACGATGGTCAAGCTTCCTTTCACGGCGGGGTCCAATACCACGTTTAATCCGCTGATTTCGTGGATCAGGCGGAAAAAGTCGCGCAAGTCAACGTCCTTCAGGTTGACCGAGATCGGTTCACCGGTGTACCTCGCCGCCGACTGCATCGCGAGAGGCGCCGGCGTTTGTGCCGCGGTGGTGGCCAGCGTCGTTGCCGCCGTGTTTGCCTGCTGAATGGCCTGCTGGGCCGCTTGCTGCGGGTTTGCTTCCGGGCCGGCCGGCGCATTCTTCTCGCTGAACGATGCAAGCGGGACTGAGGGCTGGGTCAGTTCGCCTGGCAAGGCAAAGCGAGGAGCAGGAATCTGGGCGGCGCGAGCACTATGCTCCGCGGGTTTCCCCGGCGCAGGCGCGCTCGAATCGCTCGTTGGCCGCGATGTCTGGTCATTCAATGACGTCGTCAGCGTCGGATTCTGCGAAACACTTGCCGGCGCCGATGTCGGAGTGGCAAAAGAAATCACCACCGCTCGTCCGTCCCGTGACAGGTCGTAGGGCGTGGCTGCCGTCAGGTCGATCACCACGCGCGCGACGTCGGGTTGATATTGCCCCATGCGTACTCCGAGCACGGGAGCCGAAACCCCGGGAATAACGGTCTTGTGAACGGCCAGCCTGGCCCCCACGAAGTCCAACACCAAACGATCCGGGTGCTGCATAACGGCCTGCCGCACGTCGAGGTTGCCTTCCCCTTCCACGCGTACCGCGGAGCGTTGCGGTTCCTGCGTGACAGCCACGCTGGAGATGACCGCGGCCGCCTTGCCTGCGCTGGTGGGCACCAGAGTCTGTGCCGGCGCCGAGCTCGGCAGCGTTAGGCTCGCGAGGATCAGGCAGCCATACTTGAGGGCTGGCCAATTCGTCTTCATTGCTGTTCTCCTGAACTGGTGGAGTAAATTCGTTTGTTGACCTGGCGTTCCACGGGCTTGCCGAAAGCGTCTTTCCCTTCTTCGTGGAACGAAACGCCGTCCATGGTGATCTTCTCGACGCTGCCGTCATACAGGTGGTCGCCCTCGCGCAGGAAATAGGTTCTCGCCTGGGGGTTGGACACCACCGCAATCATTCCGTTCGGGGCACGCACGATTCCGTCCAGCCGCAGTGTGCTGACTTGCAGCCCCGCTTTACCCGGGGGAAGGTTTGGTGCCGCCTTGCCCGTTCCGTGACTAACTAAAGACTCGAAAGGGTCTCGACGCGCCGCCCTCAATTCGCTTTCGGCCGCGGCTTTCGGTGCGCCCTCCGGACCCGCCGGTTGTTCTACGGCTTTTGCGGCAGACTCCGCTCGGCCTTTCGTCCGCGCCGGCTTGCTGGCGGCCTTCACGGCCTGTTTCGCCGGAGCCGTGGCTGCCGGTTTCGCGGCTGCCCCCGGTTTTGCCGTTTGCGCCGCAGGTTTGGCCGCTGCGGGCGGCACGGGCTTTGCTGGAGCTTGCGCCGCAGGCTTGGCCGGCGTTTGCGAAGCTGGCTTGGCCGGAGTCTGTGTAGCGGGCTTTGCGGGAACCTGCGCCGCGGGCTTGGCCGCTGGCTTGGCGGCTTGCTGCCCAGTTTGTCCGGCCACGGAGTTTCCGCTCGCCGGGGGAAGCGGATTCATCTGCGCGCGCGAGCCAGGAGCCGCTGCTCCGATCAACAGCCCTAATCCGAGTGTTATTGCTGAACGCATAGTTCGCTCATTCCCGCTCAGGGTTTCCCAGCCAGGCTGGCCGCCTTGACTCCCGCTGCGGGAGCCGGGCCGGAATCAGCAGGCTTGGTGAAAAACGTTGTTGCCGTGAAAGTTCCGGAAACCGTGGTTCCGGGGCGCACCGGGTATTTCGCCCCTTTGGAGTTCTCGGGGGCGTCAAACGCCAAGTCGCCCACGTTGATGATTCGGGACAAGCGGCCCAGCCGCCCAAAAAAGTCCAGCACATTGAAGTACGGGCCGTCCGCCTGGATTTCAAACGGCATCTCGTAGTGATACTCCTTGGGCACAATCGCCAGCGACTTGAGGCTGCGGATCTGCACGTTCGAAGTGCTGGCGGCCCCCTGGATCAGCCGGATGAACTCATCCGCTTCCTTCTCCTCCGGAACAATCGTCTTTAGCGTTTCCAGTTGCTTCGAAAGGGCATCCATCTGCTGCTTCAGTTCGCTGTAGCGCTGTTTGTACACCTGAAGCTGCGTTACTTCCTGATTCAGCTGCGTCCGCTTTACGACTGCCGCGTCCACCTCGTCGCGCTCGCGCGCAATCGGTGAGCCCGGCACGAAAACTCCCAATGCGGTAAGCACAACGGCGACGGCAACGGCCACGAGGGCCTGCATAAACACCGACATGTCTCGTAAGCTGGCCATGGTCTCCCCTTAACCTTTTCTCGCCGGTGTTTTGTCAGCAGCGAGTGTCGGCGTGTTGGCAGGCCGGGCCTGCACCGGCGGCGGTGGAGCGATTTCCGCCGTAATCTGGAAAACGAAAGTCTGCACGCCCTGGCTCTTGTCATCCTGTTTTGATTCCAGGATTTCCACCTTCTGGAAATACCCGGAGCGCTTCAACGCGGTGATGAAGTTCGCCACCGCATTGATCGAGGCCGAAGCTCCATCCATCGCCAGCGAGTTTCCCTTGCGGGTCATTTGCGTCAGCCACAGGTTTTCCGTGCGCGACACGGTGTTGGCCACCGCGTCCAGCAATTCTTGTCCGCCGGTGCGATCCCGTTGCAACTGTTCGATGGTGTTCACACGCTGCTGCAGAACGGCCTTCTGTTTTTCAAAGGCCTCGACCTGCTGCTTGGTCTGCTCGAGTTCCGTCTTCTGAATCTGCAGCGTCTTGATCTTGTTGTTTTCTTCCGTGAGTTGTTTTTCCCAGGTGTAGTAGAAAAACCCGAGAACCAGGGCGCCGACCAACACGCCTACGCCGATAAACGCCACCGGCATGGCCCCGCCGGTGTCCACGGTCATCGTCGGCCGCCGCGAGGCTTTGGGTCTTATTTGTCCAAGAAGGTTTATGCGAATCATGGCTAGTCGAAGCTCCTCAGTGCCAGACCAACGGCAATCACCAGCCGCGGCGCGATGTCGCGGATCTGGTCATCGCTGTGCCGGCCGGGATTGATGAGCACTCTGCGGAATGGATTCAATTCCTCCACCGGCATGGCAAACTCTTCGCGCAGCAGGTCGACCAGGCCGGGCACGCGCGCCGTCCCGCCGGCCACGACAATTCGCTGGATGTTTTCGCCGCTCGCCGTGGCCCGGAAGAAGTCGAACGTCTTCTGGATTTCCAAGGTCAGAATGTCCGACACGCTGCGCAGAATCTGCTGTTTCTGTTCGTCGGTCACGCTCGGCAGCGTGTCGCCTTTTTTCAGCCGTTCGGCATCCTCGAAACTCAGGTCCAATTCTTTCTGCAGCGCGTCGGTGTACTGATTCCCGCCCACGCTTACGTCGCGCGTAAACAACGGAATCCCGCCCCGCACGATGTTGATGTTCATCACGCTCGCGCCGATATTCAGCAGCGCCACGGTTTGCGCGCTATCCGGCTCGTAATTCACTTCAAAGCAGTTCTGCAGCGCGAACGCATCGATGTCCACGATCATCGGCGTCTTTCCCGCCTGCGCCAGCACGTTGGTGTGATTCAAGATCTTGTCTTTCTTCACCGCCACCAGCAGCACATCCATCTGCGAGTCCATCGACTCGAGCAACTGGTAGCTCAGGTTCACGTCCGCGATATCGAAGGGAATGTGCTGGCTGGCCTCCGCGGGAATCCGATCGTACAATTCTTCTTCCGTCATCAGCGGCAGGGGCACGCGCTTGACGATCACCGAGTGCCCGGAAACCGAAGTCGCCACATTCCTGGTCTTGATGCGCTCCGCATCGAAAATCTTGCTGATGGCGTTGGCCACCTGGGGCGCGTCCATGATCGCGCCGTCCACCACCGTGTCCGGAGCCAGCGATTCCATTCCGAAGCTCACCAGCTCATAGCCGGCCTTGGTGGCCTTGAGCTCCACCGCTTTGATAGAGCTGGACCCGATGTCCAAGCCTACGATCTGTTTGCTCTTTTTCCCGCCTAGTAGCCCCATTGCGGCCTCTCTCCTACGATCGTTCTTGCAACTCGACCCGGCTTACCTGCGTCTGCCGACAGCCTGGGTCATTTTTCGCTCCATCCACCGGTCCAGGATGGTCTTCCGCAGCTTCCAGCGATTGCCAAGCTTAAACGCCGGTATCTCTCCCTCGGTGATATAACGGTAGAGCGTATCCGGGGAGATGCCCAGGTATTGCGACGCCTGCCGTACATTCATTACTTCGCGCGACTCAAACACAGTGGAACGCCACCTCGGCAGGCAGACACACGCCTGCGCCCACAATCGTACAGGTGCGCCCCATTGCGCTTTGGATCGGGATTGAGGGCACAACCCGTGAGTGCTTTATGACATTGTGCACTCCGAGCGTCAAGGGATTCTATAGGTCAGTTGCCCTAAGAATAGGGGTAGTTCTAGGCAGTTTGGGGGGTATTTTTGGGTAGTACCACAATACCTGTAGAGGCGATCTCCGTCCGGCCACAATTACTTGCGCTTTTGGCTGATTGCCACCTGTCCTCGTGTACGGTTAATCCTTTGTCTTCAGCCCTCAAAATCCAAAACGGCTATTTCTTTTTTACTCGCACTATCTCCTTTTTACACAAAAGTTTCCCCTCCACCTTCGCTTTTTCTTTGTCTCGAATCCTCGTCGAAAGCCCTCGGAAAACAACTGAACTTACCCCCGTACCAGCTTAGCCGAGCGACAGGGTTTTCCACAATTTATCCACACGTTTTTTGGTTGTTTCATCCATGCGAATCTCATCCGGCCACCGCCGGGTGAACCCCTCGGACGCCCATTTGCGGGTCGCGTCAATGCCCATCTTCGACCCGAAATCCTGCATTCTCGCCGCATGGTCCAGGGTGTCCACGGGCCCCAGCGAAAACTGCACGTCCCGCTCCGGGTCCAGCGCACACAGCACCTTCCACACCACCTCGCTGTAGTCGTGTACATCCACGTCGTGGTCTACCACCACAACAACCTTGGTAAACATGGCCTGCCCCAGCGACCAAATCGCGTTCATCACCTTTCGCGCGTGCCCGGGATACGACTTGCGAATCGCCACGATCATCAAATTATGAAAAATCCCCTCCGCCGGCATCGACACGTCCACAATCTCCGGGTACTGCATCTTCATTACCGGCAGAAAAATCCGCTCCACCGCGTGGCCCATGTAAAAATCCTCCTGGGGTGGCGGCCCGACTACCGTGGTCAGATAGATCGGATCTTTTTTCTGTGTCATGCACTCGACGTGGAACAGCGGATAGTCCCCTTCGAGCGAATAAAACCCCGTGTGATCGCCAAACGGCCCCTCCGTTTGCATTTCGTTCAAATTCACATAGCCCTCCAGCACAATCTCCGCATTCGCCGGGACTTCCAACTCATTCGTTTGGCACGCCACCATCTCTACCGGCTCGCGCCGCAGAAATCCCGCGAACATCATTTCGTCCAGATCCGGAGGAATTGGCAGCATCCCCGACAGCGCCGTCGCCGGGTCCGTTCCAATCGCCACGCTCACCGGAATTCGCCCCTCCGGATTCTTCTCCCGCGCGCGACGGAAATGTTCCGCGCCGTGTTTCTGCGTCTGCCAGTGCATCCCGGTGGTCCGCTCGTCATAAATCTGCATGCGGTACATTCCCACGTTGCGCTTCCCCGTCTCCGGATTCTTCGTGAACACCAGGGGAAACGTGATGAACCGCCCGCCGTCCTGCGGCCAGCATTTCAGAATCGGGAAGTCGAACAGGTTTACATCCTTACCTTTGCGCACCACTTCCTGGCAATCGCCTGTTTTTACGCTCCTGGGAAAGAACGATCCGAGCTCCGCCAGTTTCGGCAGCATCTTGATTTTGTCGAAGAGCCCCTGCGGCGTCTCCATCTTTAGGAATCCCTGAATCCGTTCGGCAATCTCATCCAATGCGCCCACCTCGAACGCCATGCACATCCGCCGCACACTTCCGAATGCGTTGATCAGCAGTGGGATTCGCGCCCCTTTCGGGCTCTCAAACAACAGCGCCGGCCCAAGCCCCGCTCGCGTCAGAGTGGTTTCCTTGCGGGCCGGCCCCTCAGCTTCGACAGCTGCCCCCGCAACAGAATGCGGTTTTAACCCCTTAGGAATTGCCTCACTCCGCGCCTCGCGGCCCAGCCGTTGCACGACTTCCGTCACCTCGAGCACCGGATCCACTTCCGCGCGCACGCGTCTCAGCTCTCCTTCCTTTTCGAGCCTGGCAATAAACTCACGCAAATCCCGATACGCCACTCCTCCCCTCCTGTAGCGCAGGGCGTGTCCGCGAGCCCTGCGGCTTCCTTCATCGAGCGATGCTCTTGATCCCGGGCGTTACTCGGCGCCCGCGCCTCCCTCCCTACGGCACACGCCGCAAACCGCAAACTCTATCACGAACATCAATCCTCCAATTGTGTCCGCAGCGAAGAAGCCCTCGACCGGGTCGTCCCAGGTGTGCCTGCAGCCGTCGCAACTCCACCCCTGCTGCGCCGCGGGGATGGGAATACCTATAAGCAATCCCAGTTGAGCGATCTTTCGATCTAATTCTTCAAAGAACGTCACGCGAGCTGCGATTCGGGCATTTCGGCCGTTGGCAGGGTCTTATCCCTTCGACTTCGAACGTCTCCGAGACCTGCGGCCAGCACCGTTGCCCCCGCGTTCATGCCTTGCTACCTCGGCGAGCGTTCGAGATCAGCCCACGCCGCCTGACATGGTGCCACCAGCCGGAAACTCTTCGATCCCGGCAGCGTCCAGCCGACTGTTCCTCACCCTGGCTAGGTGTCGATCCCGATACCGCCCAACAATCGCCGGTTTCGGAGCTGGAGGTTCCGCTTCGCCCATTTCCGAATTCGTTTCCGTTGGCGCCTCCATCCTTCGCCGTAGCATTCCAGCGCGTAGAGTTGCTCGCCCACTTCGGTGAGCGAGTCGGCGTCATTGGCAACTTCTTCGAATTTCGCGTCGGTCATGGCTGCGTACACTGCTCGCATGCGCTCTCGTTCTCGCTCCAATTCCTTTGAGGTATGGCGCACCCCCATCATACGTCCACGGTCGTTCCGAATGGCCGGCGGGAGCAAACCATTGAGGGCTCTGCTTCCGACATTCCGACGACGGCGAAGACACGATGCGTTTCCTTCTAACCATGGCAACCTCGAATAGCCGTTTTGGGAAAGGAAGCGAGAAGCGTTTTGGAGCCTTCACCGGCTAGCCGACCGGGGAGCATTTCTTTCCGCCCGCTAGCGTGGTCCGGCAGCCTGGCGCTGCTGTTCGCAGGTATCCCACTGCGCGTTTGTAATCTCGTTGCGGGAAAGGCCGCCCATGATTTTCTTTCCTTGATAAACGACGCAGCCGTTCTGCGTGCAATCTCCTAGGGAGAGTCCAATGTAGTTCGCCCATTTATCGGCTTTGTCGTTCCATTGCGCGCATTCGTGAGCCGGAGCCGATCCGGGGCACGAAACCAGGCCCCGATTGACGGTAATGCTGGTTACCGGGTCGCCATAATTGCCGCAGGTCAGCACGAAGGTTTGCTGGCGGCCGAGATAAATAATCGGGATAAAGTCCGGCTCGCCGTCGGGCGAGAATTTCTGCTGCGGCGTTACCTTCAGTGTGCCTCCGCCTCGGATCTCCACAATATTCGCAAGATAGGAAGGATTCTGGACGGGAGCAAACTCTGGATTCCGCTCACAGGCGGAAGCGATGGCATGTGTCGACATCCGTTCTCCGTCCAACACGTAAGGAACCGGAAAACGAGCCACGCAGGCGTTGAGTTGCCTCTCTCGCTCGGCTTGTTTCCTTGCTTCGTTTTTGTGGTACAGCTGCGCACTGAGAAAGAAGATACCCGCGCCAATTACCGAGATTCCGGCAACCCAAAAGCACACCTTCCGGAATGGTTTGTGGTACACCGCAAGCACAAGAACAACCGAGGTGACTACGGATGCGAATAGCGCTGTCCCGAGAGTCATGATGTTCACCGTTCTGTGATTATATTGGTTTCCTCAATACAAAAGGCTCCGCCGGTGTGCAATTTTGAACGTCCCCTGCGCCGCCGCTCTTCCCGTAAACGCCCAGGCTATCAAGATTCTCTGTTTGCCAAGCTCTCAAGATTCTACTGACGAAAGGCTGCCGCCTCAAAGCAACTGCTCCGGTTGTCAGGCCCAGATTACAAGCGTCTTTTCATGAGTGCCCGCACCCACACAGAGGCCTGTAGCTGGTCAGCGGCCGACCCATTTGGTACAACTCCGTCTCAACCTGAAACGAGTTGTCTCATTTCCGCTGAGACATTTGAGCCAGAGCCGGTCCGGTCGCCGTCAGACGTTTCTTCGGCGTCCGCAAGCCCCGGAAAAACAGGCACTTACGACCCCGTCTCAAAATAACGTTCCTGTCCCCCGGTATAGCCCGATTGGCCGCTAAATTGCCATTTCCAGTGCGGATAAGAAGTGATGCCTGAGGTGGGGCCTTCAGGATAGGGCTCGGTCAGCAAGCACGCCCTCGGTAGAAATGAAAACGAACCGGTCGGCACTGGCTTGCTGATTCGTCGCCGGCTGTCGAACAAAAAGATGGCAAACCTACTTCACAACTTGCTGCGTTTGGACTACGTCTCGTGCGTGCTCACCATACTAGCCACCATCCTCCTTGGCCGGAAGCTCTGGCTAGGCTGGGTCGTGGCTGCTGTGAACAGCGCGGTCGTCTGCGTCATTGGCGTGCGCACCGCACAATTCGGCTTCGTCCCCGCGAATCTCCTCTGCATCGCTCTCTACACGAGCAACCTTGTCAGTTGGCGCCTACGTACGCCGGAGCATGCCGCCAACGAGGACACCCAGGCCGCTTCCTAACCCGCCTTGTACGGGCTCTGGCAAGGATTTCTTTGATTTTTCAAAATCCCCCGAAGGGCACCGCGCAGGGCCCCTCCGGACGCGTTTCTGCGCCGTGGCCCTCCCGATCGCGCGGTTCTCGCAAAACAAGGGAGCGGGCGCCCTCGATCCCGAGGTGGGCCCGCTCGGAGGCAAAATGACCCTCTTTGAATTACCGCACGATCAGCGTGGGTGCTACGTTTGACGATACCGGCAGCGCCGTACTCGACCGCAGCACCGCGCTCGCATGGAGGATGGTTGTTGCGGAGAGGCTTGCAGCAAGCGTTGCAGTCACCTCCGCGGTCTCGACGCCGCCGACTCCGATGCGACCCACGGTAACGACCACTTGCGCGCCGTGAACCGTGAGCGTGTCGTTCGTCGCCCCCGCAAACGCCGCACCGTCGGGCAGATGAATCACCACTTGCGCGCCGTTGAGGGGGTACGCGCTCCCGTTGCGGACGCGCACGTTATAGGTGATCGCGGTACCGGCCGCAGCTTGTTGCGGCCCATCGATGTGTACGCTAACGCTGTCTTCGACATCCGGCTTGGTCACCGTGAATTTGTCCAGCAACGCCGGCTGCCCGGCCGCCGCCGGTGACACCACATCGCCTGTCGTGGGATCGACCAGCGTATCCGGAATTGGATCGTTCAACGGTGTTCCGTTGACATCGGTGCCGAACGGCGCCGGATTCGACGCACTCGCCGACGAACTCGACTGTAGCGGTTCGCTGATCTGATACAGCGTCAGCCTGTTGCCGCGAACCACTATGTCGGCGAACGAAAATACCTTGGCTTTGAACTTCGTCGTGATTTTTGGACCGCTGCCGGCTCCGGGGAGCACCGGTGACATCTCGTTGTCGGTTAGATGGGTATCCAGCCAAGAAGCTGGGCCCTTTGCGAAATTGTTCCCGCCGAGACTAAACGTCCCCGTTGCCGAATCTTCCTGATCCACGCTGAGCCCGTTCCCGCGCGGTTGCAAGAAGCCGTCGTCGAAATCGCGGTTCCCGCCGGCTCCCTCGACCAGGTACAGCACGCCGTCAGGGACTGTCTCGGCCAGGCCGTCAAAAGAAGTGTCAATCTCCACTGCCGCGGGCCCTGACGGGTTTGGTGCCGCGGCCGCGCCTGCCTCCGCCCGCAACGGGAGAGTACGCTGATAGTTGTGCTCGTGGCCGTTGAACACCAGGTTCACGCCATGGTCCTCCAGGAACTTCGCCACTCCGCGCATCTGGAAATTGCGAACCGTGGCATTGCCGGAGGAAAACGCCGGCTGGTGGAACACCACGATTTTCCACGTCTGCGAACTGGAATCCAGATCGTTAATCAGCCATTCCCGCAGAACCGACGGATACGCCAAAAACGCTTGCGGCGCTTTCAGGTAATTCGGCGTGCCGTCCAGCTGGCCGCCAAAAACGTGCGGATTTGCCTCCAGAAACACAAAATGAGCGTTTCCGTAGTCGAACGAATAGTTGCTCATGTGATCGATTTGCTTTTTCGCGCCGTTTCCGGAATCCACCTTCGTCGACTCACGGTAAGCTTCAATCGCGGCGGGCGATGCGTACGACTTGCCCTGGAAGCTGAAGAACATGCCATTGTCAGCAACGGAATCTCCGGTCCAGGTAAACTCCTGATCCACGCCGACCGGACCATTCAGTGGGAAATAGTAATTGTTGAAGTAGGCCATGGCGTCCCCGCCGTCCGTATTTCCGGTAAAGCGTCCGCCTCCATCGCCTCCCAGCATGTTCACGTTTACGCCGGTCGCGCCGGTGTCGTGGTTCCCCACGACGATGAAGCACGGAGTGCTGCGCACCAACGGAGCGCCCGTTTCGTTGGAATCGGTATCGTTGTTCCATACCGGCATCCAGTAATCGCGATAGCTTCCTTCCGCGCCATTCGTGTACACATTGTCGCCCGTGTTCAACGCCAGGTCCGCACGTGGCAGCGGGGGCACGCCGAAAACCGAGAGATTTTCCGCGTTGTGGATCAAATGCACGATGCGCGCCTCGTAATCCGCAAGCCGCGCGGGATTGGAGCCCGGTACGGGCGGAAAGAATCCTTCATCGCCCTCTACGACGAAGGAAAATTGGTCGCCTTGCTTCCGCGTGTGGAAAAATGCCGCGAATCCTCCCGCGGGCATTCCGGGACCAGTCACGCGGTAGAAGTACGTCGTATCGTAGGCGAGATTTTTCAAAACCGCCGCGTAATTCGAATGTGGGCCCGACGCCGTTGGCGGCACGGGCAAGGTGAGGTCCGCCGACAAGTAGTTATCGACCACTCGACCTGACGGCCTGACCGCCGCTCCATAACTCAGCGTGGTACCGAATTCCACGGTGTAGGCACTGGGATTCGGCATGGATTCGTCCGTTTGCCAGGCCACAACCATTTGATCGCTGGTTGCGAACGGACCGGCGTCGCCCAATGCAATGTAAGGTTTGTAGGTGACCTTCTGCGCCGCTGCCGCAGGTGCGAGCCACGCAGCAACAGCAATCCCTAGCAAAACACACGAGAGTCCCGTCGAAAGAATCCTTCTCATATTCTTTTCCCCTTCGTTTCAAAAGCAAATTTCTTTCCCGGCCACCATCCTCGCCAAGGCAATTGAACGACCAACAAGCGACACCCGCTCGACCGACCCTGCCGGTTGCTGTCGTTTCGCTTGCCCTGAGCGCGACTAAAGAAAGGCCATGAGGGATCGCACCAGGAGCGCTGACGCGTGCGCCCAAGCCGTGTGGGAACACCAAACTCCTGTAATCTCAGCGCATTCCGCCGGTCTCACCGCTTGCGTGCGCAAGGGCGCGCCCTCGAAGCCGCACGCGAAGGACGTTCTCAGCAGGACATTAGAGGCGTGTAGTTTCCCTCTGAATTTTTTGTGCCAATTCCGTGAGTCAAACTGTCGGCTCTTTCTTGCACTGCTGCCCGCTTTTGCGCCTTGACCCGAAGCCGCTCGAGTGATTGCTCCTGCTCATTTCCATTGCTATGTGGTTATAGATCCGCAGGAAGTTCCGCCCCCGACCCGCGGTGTGGGGTACTGCTCCCCGGCTCTCACATCGAGTATCATGGTAAGTACAAAGCAATGAAGCGCGTCTACCTCGATTACAACGCTACTACCCCGGTCGCGCCCGAAGTCCTGGACGCCATGCTTCCTTACTTCTGTGCCGACTTCGGCAACGCCTCCTCCATCCACACGTTCGGCCAACATGCCCGTGCTGCCGTCGAGACGGCGCGCGAGCAAGTTGCCGCGCTCATTGGCGCAAGGGCCCAGGAGATTTTCTTCACCAGTGGCGGCACCGAATCCGACAATCACGCCATCTTCGGCATTGTCTCTTCATCCTTCGCTTCCTCCTCCTTGGCCTCCTCTCGCTCGGCCCGGCCCCACATCATCACTTCATTTGTAGAACACGAAGCTGTCCTCAACGCTTGCCAAGCCCTCGAAAAGCAAGGCGTCGATGTGACCTATCTTCATGTGGATCAAGACGGCTCAGTCGACCTCGAAGATTTGCGAGCGGCCCTTCGCAAAGAGACCGTACTGATCACCATCATGCACGCCAACAACGAACTGGGCACCGTTCAGCCGCTCGAGGAAATCGGACGCGCCGCCAAACAAGCCGACGTTTATTTCCACGCCGATGCCGTGCAATCCGCGGGAAAAATTCCCATCGACGTCGAGCAATTCCAGCTTGATCTGCTTTCTCTTTCCGGCCATAAACTGTATGCCCCCAAGGGTATTGGCGCGCTCTACGTTCGAGGCGGGACTCGCCTGAAGCAATTGCTTTACGGCGGCCACCACCAGCGTGGAGTTCGTCCCGGCACGGAGAATGTCGCCGGCATCGTCGGCCTCGGCAAGGCCGCCGAGATCGCTCGCCGCTCGCTCGCGAACGACGCCAAGCGCTTGACCGTGCTCCGCGATCAACTCGAGCACGGTCTTCTGCGTCGGGTACCTCATTCGCGCATCAATGGTGGCCACGCGGTGCGCACTCCAAACACTGCCAATTTGGTTTTTCCCGGCGTCGAAGGCGAAGCGCTGCTGATTGCACTGGACCTGAGGGGCCTTGCCTGTTCGACGGGCGCGGCTTGTTCCTCTGGCGCCGTCGAGCCTTCTCACGTCCTCACGGCCATCGGATTGCCTGCCGAAGAAGCGCGCGCCAGCCTGCGCTTCAGCCTCGGCCGCCACACTACGCAAGGCGACGTTGATTTTGCTTTGCAGGTCATCCCCGCGGTTGTCGCGCAACTCCGACAACTCTCTCCGACCTATCAAAAGGAGGAAGCCGCCAAGACCTAGTCGTGGTGCCTTGGCCGCATCATTTGGTAGCGGAACGAGAACTTCTTTCTCGGCGAGCGATTTTGGCAAGGAGAAGCCTCTTTTCCATTTTTCGCGACCGCGCCGAGTCCGCTACAATGAAATGGTCAGTAATGAATGTCGCGCCCCAATTCGACACGCTTCCCGAGCGCGGGGAGACCCAGCAAGGCCTCGTCGCCGTGGCCATGTCCGGTGGCGTCGATTCCTCGACTGTCGCGGCGCTTCTGCAGCAACAAGGTCATTCTGTCGTCGGCCTTACCATGCAGCTCTGGAACCAGCGCCGCCTGCCCGCGTTGCAAGGCGACGGCCCGGCGCAGCATCGCTGCTGCTCCCTCGACGATGTCTACGACGCCAAGGCCGTCGCACGGCATTTGCGCTTTCCGCATTACGTAGTGAATTTCGAAGAGCAGTTCGAGTCGCGCGTGGTGCGCCCTTTTGTGGATCACTATCTCGCCGGACGCACGCCGATTGCCTGCACCAATTGCAATACCGACGTAAAGTTCGAGCCGCTGCTGCGCATGGCGCGGCAAATCGGAGCCGAACGGCTGGCCACCGGTCACTACGCCCGCATTCGCAAAAATGATGAAACCGGACGCTGGGAACTGTGGCGCGCCTGCGACGATACGAAGGACCAGTCGTATTTCCTGTGGGGACTATCGCAGGAGCAGCTTTCGCGTAGCGAATTTCCTCTCGGTGAACTCACGAAGGAGGAAGTGCGGGCGCTGGCGAGGCGCGCGAATCTTCCCGTTGCGGAGAAACCGGACAGCATGGAGCTGTGCTTCGTGCCCAACGGCAACTACGTGCAGTTCATCCATGCGTATTCGCTCGAGCGCGGAACTCCTCTAAACCACGCGGGTGGCGAGATTGTCAACGAAGACGGCTACGTGATCGGCCACCACAACGGCGTTCACCACTTCACCGTCGGCCAGCGCAAGGGCCTGGGCTTCGCCGCCGGCAAGCCGCTCTATGTTCTTTCGATCGATCCGCAAAACAATCGTGTCGTTGTCGGCGAGGACCGGGCTCTGCGCAGGCAAACCTTTGAAGTCGAAGGCGTGAATTGGGTTTCGCTTGGAAAGTCATCGGGACCGCTCCGTGCCACCATCAAAATCCGGCATAAGCACGATCCCGCGCCGGCCATCGTCGAAGCTCTCGGCGATAGTTGCGCTCGCATCACCTTCGAGACGCCGCAGCGGGCCGTTACTCCCGGTCAGGCCGCGGTTTTCTACGACGGCGAACGCGTCCTCGCCGGCGCCTGGATCGCCGGCTAGCTCGGCTCGGTAATGGGCGCATAGCTTCGCGAGCCGTCGCCGCCCCACGGTTCGGCCCCCACTAGGGCAACTTTCACGTTGCCGCTCGACCTGGACAAGCGTTGGTCGGCTGCTCCGACTACAAACTTAGGGCGAGCTACTCGATAGAGGCTAATTCACAGGCGAGAAGGCACGCGCAAGGATGGCTACCTTGGTGGCTCTGGATTACACCGGAGTGATGGCATCCAAAAGAGGGAGCTTTGGCGGCCGCAAACTAGATGAAGAGTTCTTCTTCCTGAGATTCGCGGGGTTCATCGCTGCGGCGGCGCTCCGAGCGGCCATCCCAGCCCCGCCGGCGAGAACGAAGCAGATCGAGCCCGACTTTAATTCCCTGCACCAACGCCGACGCTTTGTGCATGGGCCGCCAGAAACTGTTTTTGACCTGTGAGCCTGCATCCTCGACAGCTTCGAGGGCGCCCGTCAGGATATGGTCCAGGTGCACCAGCTGGCCCCGCAGGCGGTCCGCCGCTTCCGTGAACACCCGGTCCACTTTCTGGGCTTGCCCCCGTGCCAAATAGACAATATGCGAGGCGTCGTTCACCATGCTGGAGATTTTGGGCTGCGCATCGTCAAGGAGAATCTGCACGCGCGTGAGAATCGGCCCCATGCGAGACTGCACTTCGCCGACCAGGCGGTTCACGTTCTGGGAGGTGCGGCGCATCTCGAAAAGCAGTACTGTCAGAATCGCGACCTGCACAACGAGAGCCAGCGCCGTGACGATGCTTAAGACTTCGAGCCACACCTGCATATGTGCCCCGCTTGCCCGCTAGGGGCCAACGCCGGCTTTGCCGGCTACTTCGTCTTTACGACTGCTTCGACTCCCGTAGGTAAGCTTCGCGTCCTGCTTCCACCGCTGCCGAAATCGAATCCTTCTTGCGCACGGCCACTTCTTTGCCGCGTTCGATCAGTTCATCGGCGCGCTCGCGCAGTTCGCGCGCTTTGCGCTGCGCGTATTCCTTGCCTTCATCCGCTTTCTTTGAAAGAAAATCGCGCGTCTCATCGCCGGCCTTTGGCGCAAAAAGAACGCCCACCAGGGCGCCAATACCAAGACCTACGAGAAAGTACGTCACCTTGGAACCTACGCTGTCCGCCATGACAACCTCCATAACACACCGTAGCACAGCAAGGGTGAAGCTGCAATCTGGCCTAACCGGTATGAGTCATTCGAACGGTTACCTCTCGTTCGGATGCCGCAGGCCCGCAAGAATCTTCTCTGCGTTTGCTCGCGAAATGATCTCGCTTAGTTTTTCCACGCCGGCTCGCTGAATATTGGCGATGCTCCCAAATTCCTTCAGCAGTTTTTGCGCCGTCCTCGGTCCGACGCCGGGAATGTCGCTCAGCAAACTGTGGGTTTGCCGCTTCCCGCGGCGCTGACGATGAAAAGTCACAGCGAAGCGGTGCGTCTCGTCGCGAATTTGTTGGATCAAGTGGAGCACCGGTGAGTGACGCTCCAACACGATGGGTTCGTCTTCCTGACCTAGGACGAACAGAATTTCCTCTTTCTTGGCGATGCTGGCCACCGGCTGATTGATGATTTGAAGCGATTCAAGGGCCTGCGCCGCAGCGTGCAACTGCCCGATGCCGCCGTCGATCAGGATGAGGCTTGGCAATTCCTTCCTCTCTTCGTGCAAGCGGCGGTAGCGGCGCGTGACCGCTTCGCGCATGCTGGAAAAATCGTCGTTCAAGCGCGGCAGCGTGCCGTCGCCGCCATCGCCGCGAATGATGAATTTACGGTAGTCTGATTTCTTCATCCGCCCGTTTTCCCAAACCACCATCGACGCAACCGTATCGGTTCCCTGAATGTGCGAAATGTCAAAACTCTCGATGCGTTTGGGCTCTTCGAGCAGGTTCAGCGCATTCTGGAGCGCTTCCCCGATGGCTTTGGAAGTCGGCTTCAGTACTCGAAAGCGCTGTTCGAAGGAGTGTTTGGCGTTGTTCTCCACCAGATCCAGGAAGGCGCGCTTCGAACCGCGTTGCGGCGTGAAAATTTCGACTTTGTGCCCGGCGCGTTCCGTAAGCGTTTCCTCGAGCAAAGCGCGTTCTTCAAAGTCTTCGGCGACGTGAATCGCCTTCGGCAGATACTCGGCTTCGAGGTACAGCTGCTTCAGCAGAGAAGGCACAAACTCCCGGGGATCGAATTCCTCGAGATCTTCCCAATAAAATTCGCGGCGATCCACGACGCGTCCTCCGCGCAAATGGAAGAGATTGGCAGCCACCAGCGGGGCCTCCGCGTAGTAGGCAAAAACGTCGGTGTCGTCGCCCTGCGCCGCGGCGATCCGCTGGCGCTCTTCAATATCCTCGAGCGTGCGCAGCAAGTCGCGGTACGCCGCCGCTTGTTCGAACAACTCCTTCTCCGCAGCGGCAGTCATGCGCTCTTCGAGGCTCTTCATCAGGTCATGCCTGCGCCCTTCGAGGAACATGCGCGCGTCGCGCGCGGCCTCGGCGAAGCGCTCATCGGTGGTCAGCCCGGACACGCAGGGCCCGAGACAGCGCTTGATGTAGTACTGCAAGCAAGGCCGCGGATGGCTGCGCGTCAAATCTACCGTGCACGATGGGACCATAAAGCGCTTGTGAATGAAGTGCAGAATACGCCGCGCCAAGCCTGCAGGAAAATACGGCCCGAAATACAGCGAACCGTCTTTCCTGATGCGCCGGGTGAAATACACGCGCGGATACTTTTCTGCCGCAGTAAACTTGATGTACGGATAGGTTTTGTCGTCGCGAAGCAGCACGTTAAACTTAGGCCGGTATTTCTTGATCAGATTGTGTTCGAGCGCCAGGGCTTCGCGCTCGTTGCCCACTACGATGGTTTCTAGATCGGCGATTTCACGCGCCAGCGAGCCGGTTTTTGCATCGACCCAGCGTGACTCGGTGAAATAGGAACGCACCCGGCTGCGGAGATTGCGCGCTTTGCCGACGTACAGGACCGTCCCGCCGGCATCCTTGAAAAGATACGCGCCGGGGCTTTCGGGAAGTTGCGCGGCTTTTTCGCGGGGCTCCATGGGAGAGTTACTTGCTTCTAGGCTTTAGGTGAAAGAAAACCACACCTCGACCAAGCCCGTTTTCCTCTTTGTTTTCGCGGCACAACTTCCATCATACTAAAGGGAATCGAAAGGGAGGGAGAGAGAGAGCTCCGGACGTTTATGAGATTCCAGAGATTTATTCCATGGCTCGCGGCTGTGGGCGTTCTGCAGATGGCGTCTGTGGGCTACGGCCAGGATCCGCAACAGGAGTCCTCGTCGAAGCCTCCCGACGCCGGGGCCCCTGCGTCTGCCAAGAAATCCGACAAGCCGGCCAAAGCCAATGCGGATTCCACGAAAAACGCGCCAGATCAGCCAAAGTGGGATCCCTTGCGCGCGGAAAACGACATTGAAGTGGCGCAGCACTATATGCACATCGGGGATTACGACGCGGCCATCGATCGCCTGCAAGACGCCATCGACTCCAAGCCGGGCTACGCCATTCCTTTCCGCTACCTCGGCGAAGCCCAGGAGAAAAAGGGCCTGAAAAAGCAGGCCATCAAATCCTACCAGCGCTACCTCGATTTGTACCCGCACGCAGAAGACGCAGCAAAAATCAAAAAGAAAATCGAAAAGCTGTACAAGGAAGTCGAAAAAGGGAAGAAAGAATAGCATCGCCGGTCGCCAGCGCGCCAAATGCTGTCCTCTACAATTTCACCTGAGGGGAGACCCAGGCCCTCTCCGAAGCGCTGGTGCGGGCGAGGCGGTCGAGGATGCGTCGGGCCCGCTCGAAATCCGGGAAGCGCTTTTCCTCGTCGCGAAACTCGCGCGAATGAGAAACCAGCGTGCAGCCCGAACGGCGCGTGGGATGCTTGACGTGCAGCATCTCATGAAACAGCACGTACTCCACGACGCACCGCGGCACCCGCGGATGATCGAGGCGGCGATTGAGCACAATCTGGCGCGGCCCCGGATCGTAGCAGCCGAATTGACGACGCCAGCCACGAAGGCTCCAACCGATGTGCGGCCGCCGAAGCTCTCCCGCGAAGTACTTGCCGTTCAATTCATCGAAGAGCTTTTCCAGATTGAAATGCCGGCCTTGGGCGCCGCTGTGGCGCGGACGGACGCGGTGGAGTCGCATGCGGTTCATGCGACGGCGCGTGCGGCCGGAGCGCGCGTATTCGAGATAGGGCTCGACAAGCGAGGGAGGCGCTTTGCGGCGGTACACGCGGGCCAGCAAAAGCGCCGCTGCGGCCTCCAGCACGGGAAGCGGCGCGCGGCGCAAGAGATCGGACAGGCGCACAAACACCACTTCGTCGCGACGGCGAATGGTGAGCGTCAGGCTAGCATAGGGATAAAACTCGACGCGGAAGCGCGGTGGACGTCCGTCGCAGCCCAGGCGGGTGAACAAGCGCTGAAAGAGGGCTGTACCGCCAGGGACAAAGGAATTCCTTCTGTCGGCAACGTCGGTCACGCCCCTCATTTCCCCATGAAACAGGCGGCGCGGCAAGGCTCCTATTGGAAGGCCTCCCCGCTCTGCCCCAAATGGCAAACCAGAACCCTCAAGCCCACCTTAATGTTTGCGGCGAATGGGCGGAGGGGAGACCCTTTTTTTCGCTTTCTCGGCGTCGTTCATGGCGTCCTGCGTTCCTTCGATGGCGTCGTCCAGATTGTCTTTATAGATTTCCAGGCCCGGACCATTCGTAGAGTACTTTTGGAGAATGGGAAGGAATTCCTTGGTGCGCGAGGCCATCAAATCGACGCCCTTGCGGATGTCCTCCTGCTTTTCTATGCCGATCTGTATGGTGTCGGCCGCGTCATCCACGCACCCGACATAGGCATTGAGGAGCGCGTTCAACATCTCTGCGTGGCGGTTCGAGGAAGGATGCTCGATCTCATACTGAAATTTCTTCAGACGGTCCTCGGCAAAACTGAGAAACAACTTAATGCGCTCGTTGGACGTTTCCGCGTCGCGGACCTTGTCCGCTTCGAGAGCGCTCAGGTAGTCCTTGTCCTGAGCTGCCCGGGCGTAAATGGGCCAGACCGTCCAGGACAAACCAGCGGCGAACAGCAGGATGGTCGATTTGAAGTTCATGGTTGTTTCTCCTCGGGAGCAGCCGTGGCTTTGGCAGGGGCGGGCCGCAGAGGAAACAGCATCCGGATCATCTCGTCGTCCATGGCGATGAGGTCCTGGCGCACGATTTGCAGAGGAGGCTTGTAGGCAGCGGGCGCGGCGAGCATCGAATCTTCCACTTCGCGAATTCCCTGTTTCACCTGCATTTCCACCTGGCGGTAACCATTCGAGTGTTTTTCGGCGTCGGGATGCTGCTTCTTCAGGGCCTCGAAAGCGGCGCGAACATTGTCGCGGTATTTCTCCATGGTCGCGTCCACCGTGTTATTGTCGCCTTCTTTGCCGGCACGCCGCGAGTCCTCAAATTGCGCGTCCGCCAGCTTGACCAAGAGTTTTGCTTTCTTGACGGAATTGTTCTCCCGATCGAATTTCGCCTGCAGTTCAGCGACGCTCTCCTGCGCAATGGCGGGAAACAAAATTAAGGAAACCACTGTCGCGCCCCCAAACATGCGCCGGAGTCTCTGGAACATCCTCATAGGTCACTTCTTGCCTTCCAGCATGCGTCGCAGAACCTTGCTTCGCTCCTGAGCCTGCCAGACTTGATCGGCATTCTTGTTCTGGTCAAGCTCAAGGAACTTCTGATAGGCGTCCAGGGCTGGCTTCGGCTGGTTCAGACTATCGTAGCAGAGCGCGCGGAGGAACCAACTCCCTGCCCCGGGAGTTTCACCCTTATCAATCCGATCCAGCACCACGAGCGTGGCGGAGTAATTTTTCGAAAGATAGTACGTGGTGCTGAGATCTTTCCAGTAATCGATGTTCTTGGCATCGAGCTGGATGGCGGTCTTGAGTTCCTTCTCGGCATTGGGAAAATCGCGCACTTGCAAGAGCGTGCGCCCCAAGCCGCCGCGCAGCTGCGCGTCGTTCGGCGCAAGCGCGACGGCCTGATGCAGCGTGGCGATGGCGTCGGCCCACTTCTTCTGCGCCACCTGGATGTCTGCGCGGAGCTTCAGCGATTCCACGCTCGGCTTGCCCGCGTCCGCGCGATCCAGTTCCGCGAGAGCCGCGTCGTTCTGTCCTTGATCCACGAGGAGATGGATAAAGCGCGCGCGTGCCACTGGGTCATCCGGCTTGACCTCCAGATACTCGCGATACGCGGCGACAGCCTCCGGCTTCTTTTGCGCTTCGAGACTCTCAGCCAGGCCTCGAAGCCCGTCCGCTCCCTTGGGCTGCACTTCCACGGCGCGGCGGAATCGGACTTCCGCCTCCGCCGGCCTGCTGGAACGGAGGTTCATCCAACCTAAGTACTGGAGCGCATTGATGTCGTTGGGATCGAGATGCAGGAGAGCCTCGAACGCTTGGGCGGCGCCGGCGCGATCACCCGAGCGATCCAGCGCGACCGCGAGCAGATAGCGGGGGCGGCTTTCCGCCGGAAGCAGCTCGACGGCCTTGCGCAGCGGCCGAACCGCGGCGGCGTCTTCGTGGTTTTCGAGAAGCAGCATGCCCAGGTTCACATAGGCGGCGGACATCTTATGATCGAGCGCAGCGGCGCGCTCGTACTCGGCTTGCGCCTCCTTGGGCTTTTTCAGCGCCGTGTAAACGTAAGCAAGCTGAAAATGCCCGTAGGCAAAGTCCGGCTGATCGGCGAGAACCTTCTGAAGCGGGGCGATGGCCGCAGCAAACTGCTTTTGGTCGATGTCGCGCTGCGCTTCGTCGAGGAGATCGTTGAGAGGATTGACGAGCTTTTCCGTTTTGGTTTGTCCGGCTGGCTGTGATTTCGAGGACGTTTGCCCGGGCGACGAAGAAAGGGCCGCGCGCCGAAGCGCGGGAGTTTCCCCGGAACCGCACGCCAGGAAATTCGGCGATACCTGGAAGGAAAAAGAAAACGCGCTGCCGCAGAGCACGAGCATGCCATTTCTAGCAGAATGCGAGAGCGTCATGGTTCCGTCGAAGTCGTTTTGCTTCCATTCG
>DATAIH010000291.1:0-4516 GCA_036262755.1 Candidatus Acidiferrum sp. | reverse complement strand
GTACTTCTCTTCGAATTTGGCGGGCTCGATTCCCAGTTCCGTGAGCAAGCCGCGCGCTTCCGGACTGTAGGGAAAAGGTGATTCGATCGAAACCGTCCCGCCATTGGCGAGCAGCATACGGCCGTCGATATGGAATTCATTTCGCTTGGCGTGACCGCCGAAATCGTCGTGATTGTCCAGAATCAGAATACGAGCGGAGGGATTCTGCTTGCGCTGGAAGTACGCAGCCGCCAGGCCGCTCATGCCGCCGCCAACAACGATCAGATCACAAGTCTCGCCCGTTTCTACCGGCGCACCCGCATGCTTCCAAAAGGTTCCGTCTCGATCGGAGTGCGCGACCTCGAAAGAGCCAGCATGGCTTCCGCGCATCCCGGTTAGCGTGGGGGGATAGTATCCGGGCTTGTCTTGTGCGGATTGTGCCGCAGCCTCCGCGGCCCATGCGAGGCAGGGCAGGAACGCTTGCGCTGCAGTCGAGCCGATAGCGATCGCCACGCCATTGAGAAAGTCGCGTCGCGCGATGGGCCGGTCCATGCCCAATTGTTTGTCTTGTTTCTCGCAAGCCATGAGGCGCCTCCCGCGGAGCAAATAAGCGGCACAGTACAAACCCTACTATAGGAATGTAAGGTTTGTTCGGCACCGGGAACGTTAGAAAAGCGGGCCCTCTCATGTCAAGACAAAATCGCAGATTCTTGAAGCATAACCGCGCACGATGCAATCATCGTAACCTAACAAGATAGGTCCGTACGGTAGAGCCGGGTGCTAGCCGACGACCGCTTTGTCGGCGGCCTGTAACCCCCGATCAATGATTGCGAAGCCCTCGCGAAGCTCTTTTTCTGAGATGCACAACGGCGGATTGGTGAAGAAAGTATTCCACCGCACAAAGGTATAGAGTCCCTGCTCCAGGAAGAACCTTCCTAAAGCTGCCATTTCTTCGGAGCTGCCGTTGAATGGCGCCATGGGCTCGCGCGTCATGCGATTGCGTAGCAATTCCGCCAAGCCAAACAAGCCAATCGAGCGAACGGCCCCCACGGAGGGATGCCGGGATGCCAGTTCGGAGAGCAATTGTTTCAGCACCTGACCCATCTTTCTTGCATTTTCGATGAGGCCATCCTCTTCATAGACGCGGATCGTCGCCAACGCTGCAGCGCAACCCATCGGGTGACTGTTGTAAGTGAGACCGCCGTAGAAGACTTTGTCTTGAAAGTACGCTGCAATGTGGTGGCGCAGGCCGACGGCACCGAGCGGAAGGTAACTACTGGTAAGCCCCTTGGCCATGGTGATTAGATCGGGCACCACCTTCCAATGGTCCACGGCGAACCATTCGCCGGTACGGCCAAAGCCCGACATGACTTCGTCGGCGATCAGCAAAATCCCATGCCTGTTGCAGATTTCGCGCACGCCCTGTAAATAACCGTCCGGCGGCACGAGAACCCCGTTCGTACCGGTAACCGGCTCCAAAATGAAGGCGGCGATGTTTTGCGGTCCTTCGAGTTGGATGACTTCCTCAACATTGGCGAGCGCCTGCTCGGCGGTATCCCATCCTCGTTCTATCCCGTGATAGGGGTCGAAGACGCGAATGACGCCAGGGATGCCCGGCTCGTTGGCCCAGCGTCTGGGGTCGCCTGTGAGCGACATGCTGCCCGCGGTGGCTCCGTGGTAGGAGCGGTAGCGCGCCAGAATTTTGTGCCTCCCCGTAAATAGCCGCGCAATCTTGATCGCGTTCTCGTTCGATTCCGCGCCGCCATTGGTAAAGAAGAAGGTATCGATGTCTCCTGGCGTGATTTCGGCGAGTTTCGCTCCCAGGCGCGCGCGTGGCTCTGTAGCCATGTAGGGGTTCGCGTAAGCTAGGGTAGAGGCTTGCCGGTGAATTGCTTCGATGACCCGCGGATCGCCGTGGCCGATGTTGACACTCATCAGCTGACTATTGAAGTCGAGGAAGCGCTTCCCTTCGGGCGTCCAGAAATAGACGCCCTTGGCTTTTGCTACAGGCAACGGCGCAACTTTTGATTGCGCCGACCATTCAAACAAAGTGTGTTTCTTGACCAGGGCGATCATCTCCTCCCCAGTCATTCTTGGTGCCGCCGCCTGCGTTGTCACGTTATCCTCGGTAAAGGTTCAATTTGCCAGAAGTTCCTGTACAGCGCGATACGCCTGATCAATAGCAACATCCGTATATGCCGTCGCGCCAGAATCGGTGTTGGCGATGGCGATTCTGCCGAACTTCTTTCTGCCAATTACATTCGGGCGCTCTGTTTCCGGCCAGTCCGGATCGAAGAGTGGGTTGTATTCATACCCGTACCCATGCGGCCAGCGATTGATGGTAATCGCCTGAATATCCTCGGCCGGTTCAAAACCGCCTGGGCCGAGGATACGCGCAAGTTGGTCGCGCGTCTTGCGCTCGAAATCTTCAAACGAGGTCACCAGCAGTTCCATGCGCCCGGCTTTGTGCTGTTCGCGAGCCGGAAGGCCCGGCTTGCAGGGTGTCCGGCTAAGGTGCAAGAGGATGGGCTCATCGGGGGATTTCGGGCTGTGATAGTCGCCAATATTGATGGCGGCATTCAAGCTGACGGAATCCCAGTACGAACCTAGCGCACGCACGCTTTGTATTTCAAGCTTTTGAAACGCAGTCCAGTTCCGAATACCAACGGTGCCGTAGACGAGCGGCACTTTGACCAGGTAATGGAGCGCCTCTTTTTGTTTCTCGGGCAATTCCGGGCACAGAAAGGGAATCATCATGTTCCAGCAGGCCAATACGCATGACTTAGCATGGACTTTAAACAAATCTTTTCCACGCGCGTAAGTGACTTCGACTTCCTCCGTGGGTCTGTCCGCGTTTCGGGCGGCCACTACCGTGCTGTTCAGCCTCACGCGAATCAAAGAATCCGGCTCGTCTAATTTAGAATAGTCGGCGTGCGCAGTCACAACGTCCTCTACCGATTGCCCGGGGATGGCCGAGGGTATTAAATCGCGGACCAGCAGGCGGGCAATAGAGGCATTTCCGTCAGGAAAGTGATACCGATACGAGCTCCCGTTCGCATATCCCGCCGCGGAATAACTCATGTTGGGAGCGGCACCCGGCTCGAGGCGCATGCCCTGAAATCCGGGCAATCCGATGGCCCAGCAATCGAGAGCCGGCTCGGCGTCGATGCCGACACCCCATTCGCCGTGCGTGCGCGTTTGGTAGAACGGGATCACCCCGGGATTCGCTTTTGCGATGTTCAATAGAAAGTCCCGATAGCTCATTTTGGAAAGCCGAGCCTTCTTTTCTGCCGAGGACAAGCCAGGCATATAGTCGGTCTTGGATTCCTCGATGCGCGCAATGTCCCCGCGCACGGCCTCGGTCAGAGGCGCGTCAGCCAGGAAGTCTTTCCACGTCTTCGCCGGCCCTTCTTCGCGGCGGCGGCCTCCGCCGGGGACGCCTACCAGGAGTTTGTCGGACCCGAATATTCCCGTGTCGAAAAAGAGGGCGGGTTTGAGTCCTAGAGAAGGATACAGGCGGCGGTCGGCCGTTGTTTCCTCAAGCTTCGGCGGATCGACGCCCAGCTTTTTCAGCAATCCGTCTGCTTGCGAGCTGTACGGGGTTGGGCTGTCAATAAGAAAGGTCCCACCGTTACATAACTGCAGCTTTCCCTGGAGATGAAACTCGTTCCGTTTGGCGTGGCCGCCAAAGTCGTCGTGATTCTCCAGAACGAGAATTCGAGATGATTTTCCAACGCGCTCCCGGAAGAAATGCGCCGCCGAGAGGCCGCTGATACCGGCGCCCACGACAACGAGATCGTAAACTTCTTTCGTATCGGCCGGTACCGCGGCGGTCTTCCAAAACGAGCCATCGCGAAGACTATGCGCGGTTTCGAACGAACCGGGATGGCTGCCGCGAAGGCCCGTCAGCCTTGGCGGATAGTCATCCGCCTGGTTGGATGGTTCGATGCCGGTTCTACCCTCGCCAAGCGTGGTTCCGGCAATGAGCGCACCGCCGATGACTACCGCCGCCCCATTGAGGAAATCCCGGCGGGTAATAGGCCGGTCCATCCCGAGATACCGGTCGTAGCTTTCACTCATGAATTCTTTCCTGTAGTCATTAATGGCCGGCCGCCGCAGAATAAGGATAAACGGTTGAACCGCCCACAACGGTTCGAACGATTTCGATGTCCTTGATTTTGTTTCTGTCCACCGTGTAAAGATCGTCCGCAAGGACGACAAAGTCTGCCACTTTCCCGGGGGTAATCGATCCCTTGATCGCTTCCTCGTGCGAGTTGTAGGCCCCGTTGATGGTGTTGACGCGCAGCGCCTCTTCCACGCTGATCCGCTGGTTAGCTCCCCAAGTCTGCCCGTTCCACCCGGTGCGCGTCACCATCCCCTGAATTCCCATGCGCGGATCAAAAGGCCCGGGGCTGAAATCGGAGCCCGCAGCAGCCGGGACGCCGGCATCGAGAAAGCTTCGAAATGCCATCGAGCGCTTCATGAGATCTTCGCCGTAGAAATGAAACTTATCGGTGTTGTAGTACGCATAGGATGT
>DATAIH010000290.1:0-2557 GCA_036262755.1 Candidatus Acidiferrum sp. | reverse complement strand
TTAGCCGAATCGAAACTGTAATGCCATCCTCATGCTCCGGGAGCGTCGTTCGCTCTGCTCACAATCCGTCTGATTTCCTCACTCGACAGTTGGTCCGGTTGCCGACCGCTCGGCACCTTCACTATGGATAGCGAGACTCTTCCCCGTAATCTCTTCGCCAGCTGCTGGCTTCCTCGTTGCCCTGCCTCGTCTCCATCCAGCATCAGGACGAGCCGTGGAAAGTGCTCCCGCAGTAACTTCTCCTGCGCCTCCGAAAGACTGACTCCCAGCAAAGCCACCACGTTGCGATAGCCGGCTTGATGCACTCGCAGGCAGTCGAAGAATCCTTCCACTACCAGCGCACACCTCGCCGATTCCCACACCGCACGATGGAGATTAAAGACCACCTGCGACTTGGGAAAGCCTGGCGGGAACAGATACCGCGGCTCGCCATCATCCAGGCTGCGGCCGGCATACGCTACCAGTTGTCCCTCCGGATCGTGGATCGGAAATACGATCCGATGCCTGAGGAATCCGCCACCGGCATAGTAGCCGACTCCAAACCAGGCGGCCGTGGCGGGGTCCACCGCGCGCTCCTCCAGGTATGGATGCCAGCCCAGGCGAAGCGAGAACGATAGGGGATGGGGTCGGTCCGAGCCTCTGCTCCCTGAGCTTCCTTTTGAAGCCCGTTGCGGCTCCCCCACCGGCATTCCAACTCCACGCCACTCCTCCTCGAGGCGCAGCGCGGCCTGCCGAATCGAGCACCCCTCCAAACACGCCACCAGATCCAAAACGTTGCCCCCCACGCGACCCTGCCGGGCCTCACAGCAGGAAGCCGAATGACACGCCCACACGTTCTTGGCGGTGTCCACGCTAAAACTCTTCCGGCTCCGCTCCGAACTATGCGTCGGCAGGGGACAGGGGCCGCGCAGTTGATCGAGCCCCACGCGCTCGAGTGACACATGGTAGTTTGTCAGCACCTGCTCGATGTCCAGACTCTGTCTGAGCTCCCCAAAATCCACCCAGCGACTCATGCTGCCTCCTGGTCGCTCGCCCGCATCTGGAACGGCTGCCCGCTCTTGTCCACCGCCATCAGGTAGGCCACCAGCTTGCGCGCCACCGCCAGCGTCGCTCGGTTGCGATTCCCCCGCTGGAGTTCCCGTTGGTGCACGGCGGCCAGCTGCGGGTTATAGCGCGGCGCCAGTTTAGCGGCCTCGATCAGGATCGTCTGCAGATGTGGGTTACGCTGCTTGGAGATCGGCCCCCGTTGTTCTTTGCCGGCCGAACTGTGCTGCGCGCTGGTCAGCCCGCAATAGCTGACTGCCTCCGCTATCGACGGGAACCGGTTCACTTCTCCTACTTCCAGAGCCCAGCTCAAGGCCAGAATCTCGCCCACACTGGGGATGCCCTCTAAGCGCATCACCCGCTGACTGAGTTCCGGATGCTTCCTGAGCCCCTGCAGCAGCCGCCGCTGGATCGCAGCGAAGAATTCCACCTGTCCCCGGCTCAGCTGGAGCAGCTCCACCACTGAGCGAGGCACCTCCTGCAAGCTCCCTAACAACTCGCTGAAGTACGCTTTGCCATGCAGCCGTTCCTTGCTGTAGGCGGTCCCGGTTTCCATCAGCAGACCAGCGATGCGGTTCTTCACCCGCGTCGCCTGTCGCACCACCAGATTGCGGTAGCGCAGCACCCGCCGCAAATCGCGGATCGCCACGGGCGCCATGTAGCACTCCGGCAGTAGATTGCACCTCAACAGATCGGCGATCATGCGGGCGTCTACTTTGTCGTTCTTCTTCTTGGCCGCCGCGATGGCTTCCACCATCGGCGGGTGTGCCACCTGCAACGCCTGGGCCAATGGCTTCAGCAGATCGTAAATCCACCCCGTAAACAGGGTCGCTTCCATCGCCCCCATCCAGGGCCGCGGCCGCGCCTTGGCCCACGCGAGTAGCTTATTTCGCAGGGCCGGAATCGTGCCCTCCTCCAGAATGGTTCCGTCTCGCGCCTTGACACAGAAACTGATCGTCTTTTTGTGGATGTCGAATCCGATATAGTCAATAGTAGGCATACGGTCCTCCTGACTTGGTTTCTGAGCCAGCCCCCAAACGGCTGTTCTCGGCTGTATTTTAACCACCGGGAGGACCTCCCTACCTATTCATTCAAACAATCTCTGCCCATTATTCGTGTGTGCCGAGTTTGCGTGCTATTGCGAGGATCTTGGTGAGACGGTTGGAGACGCGCTCAAGACAGCGGCGCGGAGCGCCGTCTGGCAAGGACCGCCGGAACATTTGGAGCAGGTGTTGAGTGGTCAGCAAGGAGTCCACTACTCCTTCCAAGCCGGCGCGGGCAGAGGCGACCTGTGTTTTCGGCTGAGGGGCGAGATGGCGGGGTTTCGATCGGGCCGCATGAAATTCGCGTTGTAGATCAGTCAAGGCGATATCGATGTACAACATGGTCATCTCGGGGGAAGCGTGACCGAGTAACTTCATGATGGAAAGAAACTCGACGCGGGAACGAAGCATCTCGCTGGCATAGGTGTGCCGACTATGCCGCATGCGGCATAGTCGTCATTGGACTAAAC